>JAEUNU010000248.1 GCA_016789125.1 Zoogloea sp.
TATCGCCGTTTTCGGAGCCGGCGCCTGGGGCACCGCCCTCGCCCTCGCCTTCAGCCGCAACCACGAGGTGGTCCTGTGGAGCCGAGAGGCCGACGAGATCGCCGCCCTCTCGGCCGACCGCGAGAACCGGCGCTACCTGCCGGGCATCCCCTTGCCCGCCGAGCTGCAACTGAGCGCCAGCCTCGGCGAGGCCGCCCGGGCCGACCTGCACCTGGTCGTCACGCCCCTCGCCGGCCTGCGCAGCACCGCCCGCGCCCTGCAGGCCGCAGCGCCCGGCACGCCGCTGCTGTGGGCCTGCAAGGGCCTGGAGGCCGGTACCGCCAAGCTACCGCACCAGATCGTCGCCGAAGAGCTGGGGCCCGACGCCCCCTGCGGCGTGCTCACCGGCCCGAGTTTCGCCGTCGAGGTGGCCCAGGGCCTGCCGGCGGCCGTCACCATCGCCGCCCATGACCTCGAGTTCGCCCGCTACTGGGTGCATGCGCTGCACAACAACCGGCTGCGTCTCTACGCCAACGACGACCTCGTCGGCGCCGAAGTCGGCGGTGCCGTCAAGAACGTCATGGCGATCGCCGCCGGCGTCGCCGACGGGATGGGCTTCGGCCTCAACGCCCGGGCCGCGCTGATCACCCGCGGCCTCGCCGAGATCACCCGTCTCGGCGTCGCCCTCGGCGGCCGCCGGGACACCTTCATGGGCCTCGCCGGGCTGGGCGACCTGGTGCTCACCTGCACCGGCGACCTGTCCCGCAACCGCCGCGTCGGGCTGCTGCTCGCCGAGGGCAAGACCCTGCCGGACATCCTCGCCGCCCTAGGCCACGTGGCCGAAGGTGTCAGCACCACCCACGAAGTCGCCACCCTGGCGGCCCGCCTGGGCGTCGACATGCCGATCACCAACGCCGTCGATGGCGTGCTGCGCGGTAAGCTGGCGGCCCGCGAGGCGGTCGAACAGCTCCTCGCCCGCGACCCGAAGCAGGAGTGACGCCGCCCGTCAGCCAGTCAGCGGCGCATCACGCGCCACCGGCAAACCCCGCCTGGCGCCAGGCCTCGTAGACCACCACGGCGGCGGCGTTCGACAGGTTGAGACTCCGGTTGCCGGGCCGCATCGGAATTCGCAGGCGGCGATCGTTGCCAAACTCCGCGTGCAGCTCGGGCGGCAGGCCACGGGACTCCGAGCCGAACACGAACACGTCACCGGGCTCGAAGGCCACTTCCGCGTAGCTGCGCCCACCGTGGCTCGTCAGCGCAAAGATGCGATGCCCGGCGAACCCGGCCCGGCAATTCGGCCAGTCGTCGTGCACCGTCACCACCGCCATGTCGCGGTAATCAAGGCCGGCTCGGACGAGCTGCTTTTCTTCGAGCGTGAAACCCAGCGGTTTGACAAGGTGCAGACGGGCGCCCGAATTGGCACACATGCGCATGATGTTGCCGGTGTTCGGGGGGATTTCCGGCTGATGAAGGACGACATGGAACATGGGCGCGGATTGTGCCTGCCCCGCCCCCGCCGATCAACCCGGCGCCGGCGTGCGTGCCACGACGCGGTTTTCGACGCTCGCCGCCCCCACCGCCTTAAGCGTCCGTGCCAGCTCGGCCAGCGTCTCGCCGGTGGTCATCACGTCGTCGACCACCACCACCCGCAAGCCTTCCACCGAGCCCCGCACCCGGAAGGCCCCGCGCACATTGCCCGCCCGCGCCTTCCAGGGCAGCTCCGCCTGGGGGTGCGTGTCCACGTCCCGGACGATGCCGTCGAGGCGCAGCGGGATGCTCCACGCCGAGGCCAGCGGCCGCGCCAGCTCCGCCGCCTGGTTAAAGCCCCGCGAACGCAAGCGCTCGGGGTGCAGCGGCATCGGCACCACAAGGTCCGCCTGGGGGCAGGGCTCCGCCGCCATCAGCTCGACGAACAACCGCGACAGGGCGAGCCGATGCCCGTACTTGAACGCCTGCACCATCCGATCGACGGGAAACGCATAGTCGAGCACCGCGCGGCTGGCCTCGAAGGGCGGCGGCGCACTCAAGCAGGCGCCGCACACCAGGCCCAGGGGCTGCTCGATGGCACACACCGGGCACCTTGCCCGCCGCCGCCCGGGCAGCCCGGCACGACAGTCGTCGCAGAGCACCTCTCCGCCACATCCGGCCGCGCATGCGAAACACTGCTGGGGCAACACGGCATCGACGACACCCCCCGCCCAGCGGCGCCAGCCAAGCACTTGATTTGACAAGTCCAGACCCCTTCAGGGAAACTAAAAGGCTTCGTAATTTATAATTACAGCCAAAATAAGGGTCCATGACAATGACCGCAAGCCTCGCCCAAGCAGACACGTGTTCCAGCGCATCCAGCGCCCCGACGACCCAGGGCGGCGCAGCGCCCGCCCGCAAGCGCTGGAGCGTTGCTGAAGTCGAAGCGCTCTTCGCGCTACCCTTCAACGATCTCCTGTTCCGCGCCCAGCAGGTGCACCGCGAGCATTTCGACCCCAATGCCGTCCAGCGCTCCACGCTGCTGTCCATCAAGACCGGCGGCTGCTCCGAAGACTGTGGCTACTGCTCCCAGTCGTCGCGCTACGACACCGGCCTCGAAAAAGAAGCCCTGCTGCCCCTCGACGAAGTGCTCGAAAATGCCCGTGCCGCCAAGGCCAAGGGAGCCTCGCGCTTCTGCATGGGTGCCGCCTGGCGCGGCCCGAAAGAAAAAGACCTCACTCCGGTGCTCGACATGGTCCGCGAGGTCAAGAAGCTCGGCCTCGAAACCTGCGTCACCCTGGGCATGCTCAAGGACGGCCAGGCCGAAAAGCTCAAGGACGCCGGCCTCGACTACTACAACCACAACATCGACACCTCCCCCGAGTTCTACGGCCAGATCATCACCACCCACACCCTGCAGGACCGCCTCGACACCCTCGACAAGGTGCGCGACGCCGGCATCAATGTGTGCTGCGGTGGCATCGTCGGCCTGGGCGAAACCAAGAAGAGCCGCGCCGCGCTGATCGCCGAGCTGGCCAACATGAACCCGCCGCCGGATTCCGTGCCGATCAACAACCTGGTCCAGGTCGAAGGCACGCCGCTGGACGGCGCCGAAGCCATCGACCCCTTCGACTTCGTGCGCATGATCGCCGCCGCGCGCATCACGATGCCCGAAAGCTACGTCCGCCTGTCGGCCGGCCGCCAGCAGATGGACGACGCCCTCCAGGCCCTGTGCTTCATGGCCGGCGCCAACTCCATGTTCTACGGCGAGCGCCTGCTCACCACCGACAACCCGGACGCCGACGCCGACGACAAGCTCTTCGCCCGTCTCGGCCTGAAGGCCGTCTGAACGCCACCCCCAGCCCATGACCGCCCCCGACTTCCGGCTCGACCCGGCCCTCGTCCGGCGCCGGGCCGGCCGGGCGGCGGCGGACTACGCCAGCGTCGATACCCTGGCCCGGGAAATCTCCCGGCGCATGGGTGAGCGCCTCGACTACATCCGCATCGAGCCCCGCCGCATCCTCGACCTCGGCTGCGGCCCGGGTGCCGACCTGCCCAGCTTCGCCGAGCGCTACCCCGGCGTGCCGCGCGTCGCCATCGACAGCGCCCACGCCATGCTGGCCCAGGCCCGCGGTGACACCAGCCTGTTCAAGCGCCTGCTGCGCTTCGGCAAGCCCGCCGAGCCCGACTTCATCTGCGCCGACGCCGCGGCCCTGCCGCTGGCCCGCGGGAGCGTCTCCTTCGCCTGGTCCAACCTCATGCTCCAGTGGCTGCACGACCCACTGCCGGCGCTCAAGGAGATCCACCGGGTGCTCGAAGTCGGCGGCATGCTGATGTTCTCCACCCTCGGCCCCGACACCCTGAAAGAGCTCCGCGCCGCCCTGCCGCCCTCCGACGCCGAGCACCTGCACCGCTTCATCGACATGCACGACCTGGGCGACGCCCTGGTCGGCGCCGGCTTCTCCGACCCGGTGATGGACATGGAGATGCTCACCGTCACCTACACCTCCCTCGACGACCTCCTCCGCGACCTCCGCACCAGCGGCTCGGCCAACGCGGCCATCACCCGCCCGAGGGGGCTCGTCGGCAAGGGGCACTGGCAGAAGCTGCGCGCCAACTACGAGCAACTGCGCCGCGACGGCCGCCTGCCGGCCACCGTCGAAGTGGTCTATGGGCACGCCTGGAAGGCCGCACCGAAAGTCGCCGAGGACGGCCGTGCGATCGTCCGCTTCGAGCGCAAGCCGGGCTGAGCGATGACGCCCGTCTGGCTGTTCGACCTCGACAACACGCTCCACAACGCCTCGCCGCACATCTTCCCGCACATCAACCGCAGCATGACGGGCTACCTCATGCAGCACCTGGCCCTCGACGAAGCTGCCGCCAACCGCCTGCGCGTCGACTACTGGCGGCGCTACGGCGCCACACTGCTGGGCCTGATGCGCCACCATGGCACCGACCCGCGGCACTTCCTGCACGATACCCACCAGTTCCCCGACCTGCCCCGCATGGTCGTCTTCGACAACGCCCTGCGGCGCATGCTGGCGCGCCTGCCCGGCCGCAAGATCGTCTTCTCCAACGGCCCGCGCCACTACGCCGAAGCCGTCCTCGAGACCATGGGCATCCGACGCTTCTTCGTTGATGTGTACGCGGTGGAGCAGATGCGCTTCAACCCCAAGCCCGGCCTCAAGGCCTTCCACCACCTGCTCAAGGATCACCGGCTGCAGGCCTCCCGCTGCATCCTCGTCGAGGACAGCGCCGAAAACCTGCGCAGTGCCAAGCGCCTCGGCATGAAAACCGTGTGGATCAGCCGCAGCCTGCGCCAGCCCGCCTATGTGGATGTGCGCCTGCCCTCGGTACTCGGCCTCGCCCGTCATCCGGTCAGGCGCGGCGCTTCGGAGTAAAATGGCGGATTCCGCATTCACGGACGCACCACAGCCATGCCCCACGCCCAGACCGACAACCTCAACATCGCGGCCTTCGACCGCATGCCCTCGCCCGACGAGATCACCCGGGCCGTCCCGCTCTCCGATACCGCTGCCAAGGTCGTACTCGAAGGCCGCCGCACCCTCGAGGCCATCCTCGACCGGAAAGACCCGCGCGTCTTCATCGTCGTCGGCCCCTGCTCCATCCACGACCCGGTCGCCGGCCTCGACTACGCCCGCCGCCTCAAGGCACTCGCCGACGAAGTCTCCGACACCCTGGTGCTCGTGATGCGCGTCTACTTCGAGAAGCCCCGCACCTCCACCGGCTGGAAGGGCTACATCAACGACCCGCACATGGACGACTCCTTCCGCATCGACGAAGGCATGGAGAAGGCCCGCCGCTTCCTCCTCGACGTAAACGAGATCGGCCTGCCCGCCGCCACCGAAGCCCTCGACCCGATCGCCCCCCAGTACTACGGCGACCTCATCAGCTGGACGGCCATCGGCGCCCGCACCTCCGAATCCCAGACCCACCGCGAGATGGCCTCCGGCCTGTCCACCCCGGTTGGTTTCAAGAACGGCACCGACGGCTCCCTCGACGCCGCCGTCAACGGCGTGCTATCGGCCTCCCACCCTCACAGCTTCCTGGGCATCAACGGCCAGGGCCAGTCGTCGGTGATCCGCACCCGCGGCAACGCCTACGGGCACGTGGTGCTGCGTGGGGGCGGCGGCCGGCCCAACTACGACAGCGTGTCGGTCTCCCTCGCCGAAAAGGCCCTCACCAAGGCCAAGCTGCCCACCAACATCGTCATCGACTGCTCCCACTCGAACTCCTGGAAGAACCCGGAATACCAGCCGCTGGTGATGCGTGACGTGACCCACCAGATCCGCGAAGGCAACCGCTCCATCGTCGGCCTGATGATCGAGAGCAACATCGAGGCGGGCAACCAGCCCATCCCGGCCGACCTCTCGCAGCTGCGCTACGGCTGCTCGGTCACCGACGCCTGCGTCGACTGGGCCACCACCGAAACCATGATCCGCGAAATGCGCGACACCCTGCGCCCCAACCTGTCGCTGCGGAGCGCCAGCTGATGAACCTGGTCGTCCAAGGCCAAAAGGTCGAGACCCGGGCCCTGAAAGACCTGGCCGCCCTCACCGGGTCGGAGGGTGTCGGCCGTCTCGGCAACAACGCCTTCCGCCTGCGCGGCGCCCAGCCCCACCCGGAGCTCGACGCCTATTGCGAAGCCCGCCAGCTCGACTGCGCCTTCGTCCCCGACAGCCGGCGCCTGGGTGATTTCCGGCTCTTCGTCACCGACATGGACTCGACCCTCATCACCATCGAGTGCATCGACGAGATCGCCGACATGCAGGGCCTGAAGGCCGAAGTCTCCGCGATCACCGAAGCCGCCATGCGCGGCGAGATGGATTTTCGCGAGTCCCTCACCCGCCGCGTGGCGCTGCTCGAAGGCCTTCCCGAAGACGCCCTGCGCCGCGTGTTCGAAGAGCGCCTGCAGTTCAACCCGGGCGCCGAAGCCCTCATCGCCGGGCTCAAGAAGGCCGGGATCATCACGGTTCTGGTATCCGGCGGCTTCACGTATTTCACCGACCGCCTGCAGAGGCAGCTCGGCTTCGACTACGCGGTGGCCAACGAGCTCGAGCTTCGGGGCGGCAAGCTCACCGGCAAGGTTCGCGGTGACATCGTGGATGGCGAAGCAAAGCGCCACACCCTACAACTGGTGCGCAAGCACCACGGCTTCGCCCCCGAAACGGTGGTCGCGGCCGGCGACGGCGCCAACGACCTGCCCATGCTCCAGGAAGCCGGCATCGGCATTGCGTACCATGCCAAGCCGGTGGTGCGCAAGAAAGCCACCTACGCCCTCAACCATTGCGGGCTCGATGGCATCCTGAACCTGCTGGGCTGACGCCGGCAGCGGGCTTGAAAGCCTCGACGACGCACGGCCACGTGCCGTTGCGTTGCGAGACAAGGCAGAATTGGTGCGACTGGCGCGGGTGCTTCGCAGCGGAAAGCCGAAGGGCCCTTTTCTGGAAGCATGTCGACCGGTTCGACACCCTTCCCGCGCGGCCTCCCGAACGTTGCTGCCCGCGTCCAGTGCAGGGCAGATGCTACCGATGCCAGCCGGGTAATACTGTGGCGGAGTGCACATGCTGCAATGCACCACCGGTATCTGTCGACAAACTTTACACGCATGTATGCGTTGGGTAGACTGTTCTGATGCCTCTCAAAAAGACCATCGTCGGCTTTTTTGTGGCGACCGCGTTGTCCGGCGCGGTCCTCGCGTCGGAGCCCTCACCCGTAGCCCCCGAAGACACGCCCACTGCGTCCATGTTCGAGCGTTACGGTGATTCCATCCGCTCCCTCGTCGACCGCAGCCTGAACTTCCTCGGCGTTCCCTACCGCTTTGGCGGCACCAGCCCGATAACCGGCTTCGACTGCAGCGGCTTCGTCGGCAAGGTATTCTCCGATGCGCTCGGTTTCGGCATGCCGCGCACCGCAGCCGAGATGTCCCAGATGGGCGAGCAGGTCAAGATCAACGAACTCAAGCCCGGCGACCTCGTTTTCTTCAACACCATGCGCCGCGCCTTCTCCCACGTCGGCATCTACCTGGGCAACTACCAGTTCGTGCACGCCCCGTCGTCCGGTGGTGTGGTTCGCGTCGAAGACATGCGCATCAGCTACTGGGCCGCCCGCTACGACGGTGCCCGTCGTGTCCTGCCTGGCGCCGGCGTTCGCCCGACCCAGACCAACTGATCGGCCAGCCCCGGCAGCCTCCTGGCAGCAGCATCCGTCGTCAGCACCGACCGCCGAGCGAGGCCGCGACATGATCCCCTGGCTCGACGAAGCGCACAGCCCGGCCTTCCCCCCCACATCCCGCGCCACCCGGCGGCCGAACGGGCTACTCGCCGCAGGCGGCGCACTCACACCCGAATGGCTGCTCGCCGCCTACCGGCGCGGCATCTTTCCGTGGTTCAACGACGGCGAGCCCATCCTGTGGTGGAGCCCTGATCCGCGCATGGTGGTCTTTCCCGACCAGGTACGAATCACCCGCTCGCTGCGCAAGACCCTCCGCAACAGTGCCTACGAGGTGCGCCTCGACCACGACTTTGCCGCGGTCATCCGGGCCTGCGCCGAACCCCGCGAGCCGGGCGGCGGCACCTGGATCACCCCTGCCATCCAGGCCGCCTACCTGCGCATGCACGAGCTGGGCTACGCCCACTGCGTCGAGACCTGGATCGACGGCGAACTCGCCGGAGGGCTCTACGGCATCGCCATCGGGCGGGCCTTCTACGGTGAATCCATGTTCAGCCGGCGCACCGACGCTTCCAAGATCGCCTTCGCCCACCTGACGCGCTTTCTCCTGCAGCACGATTTTCGCGTGCTAGATTGTCAGATGACGACCCAGCACCTGAGCTCCCTCGGTGGCCGGGAAATCCCCCGCGAAGCCTTCGCCCGCATGCTGGGCGAGCTGACCCGTGAAGACCGCCCGCCGGCCCGCTGGCCGGAGGACGGAGCCCAAGCCCCCTGGACGTAGCCGACGATGCTCAAGGACTATCCCTACTCCCTGCTGCAGTTCTACGCCACCGCGCCCTACGCTTGCTCCTACCTGCCCGAGCGTCAGGCGCGCTCCCAGGTCGCCACGCCCAGCCACCTGATCGACACCCCCATCTACAGCGAGCTCGTCCGCAACGGCTTCCGGCGCAGCGGCATCTTCACTTACCGCCCTTACTGCGACGGCTGCCGCGCCTGCGTGCCGGTGCGCATCCCGGTTGCCGATTTCCGCCCGAACCGCAGCCAGCGCCGCGCCTGGGCCGCCCACGGCCACCTCACCCCGCGGGAGGTCCGCCTCGAGTTCATCGAGGAGCACTACACCCTCTACCAGCGCTACCAGGCCAGCCGCCACGCCGGCGGCGGCATGGACGAGGACAACCGCGATCAATACGCCCATTTCCTGCTGCAGAGCCACATCGACAGCCGCCTGATCGAGTTCCGCGAAAACGGCGCCCTGCGCATGGTCAGCGTCGTCGACTGCCTCACCGACGGCCTCTCCAGCGTCTACACTTTCTACGACCCCGACATCCCCGGCGGCAGCCTCGGCACCTTCGGCATCCTGTGGCAGATCGAGGTCTGCCGCGAGCTCGGGCTGCCTTACCTTTACCTGGGCTACTGGATCCGCGACAGCCGCAAGATGGCCTACAAGGCCCGCTTCCGCCCCATCGAGGGGCACGTCGGCGGCGTCTGGCAGCCGCTCAACGACGCAGACCCCGCAACGCCCGACTGAAACACCCTCCATGCACCCCATCTCCCGGGCGCTCATGCTCGCCCCCCTCGCTCTGTTCGCCCTCGGCGCCCGGGCAATGCCCACCCTCGACGAGCTCAGCACCAATCCCCACCGCGACTGGCTGACCCTCTCCGGCCTCTCCCACCACTTCCAGCCCGACCGCCGCAACTGGCGCGAGGCCAACCCCGGCGTGGGCTTCGAGCGCGAGTTCGACGGCACCCCGTGGGTCGCCACGGCCGGTTACTTCCGCAACAGCTACGACCGCAACACCTTCTACGTCGGCGGACGCTGGATGCCTCTCGCTGCCGGCCCGTTCCGCTTTGGCGCCTTCGGGCTCGTCGCCACCGGCTACCCGTCGCCGGTGCTGGTCCTGCCCACCGCCAGCGCGCAGCTCGGGCGCGTGGGCGCCAACCTGATCGCCGTGCCCAACCTCCCGGGCTACAGCGGCTACCTCGGTCTGCAGCTCCGTTTCGCGCTGGATTGATCGCAGAAACAAGAGTTTGCCGCACTGCGGTAGAATGGCGGATGCTCTACGAAATCGCCCGCCCGGTGCTGTTCTCCCTCGACGCGGAGACCGCCCACGAAACCACGCTCACCGGCCTGCACCTCGCTGGCCGCCTGCTGCCCGCCGCCAAGCCGATCGCCGCCACACCGGTCGAGGTGATGGGGCTGCAGTTCCCCAACCGCATCGGTCTCGCCGCCGGCCTCGACAAGAACGGCGAAGCCATCGACGGCCTGGCCCGCCTGGGGTTCGGCTTCATCGAGATCGGCACGATCACCCCGCGCCCGCAGCCGGGAAACCCCAAGCCGCGCATGTTCCGGCTGCCGGAGGTCAAGGGCATCATCAACCGGATGGGTTTCAACAACCACGGCATCGACGCCCTGATCGGCAACGTCCAGCAGGCCAAATACCGGGGCATCCTCGGCATCAACATCGGCAAGAATGCCGACACGCCCATCGAGCGTGCCGCCGACGACTACCTGATCTGCCTCGACAAGGCCTACCCGCTGGCGAGCTACATCACCGTCAACATCTCGTCGCCCAACACCAAGAACCTGCGCCAGCTGCAGGGCGAATCCGAGCTCGACGCCCTCCTCGGCCAGCTCAAGGCCCGCCAGGCCCAGCTCGCCGACAAGCACGGGCGCTACGTGCCGATCACGCTCAAGATCGCCCCCGATCTCGACGACGCCCAGATCACCAACATCGCCGACGCCCTGCGTCGCCACCGCATCGACGGCGTGATCGCCACCAACACCACGCTGGCCCGCGACAAGGTCCAGGGCATCAAATATGGCGACCAGCAGGGCGGCCTGTCCGGCGCGCCGCTGTTCGAAGCCTCCACTGCGGTGGTCGCGGCCCTCGCCAAGGCCCTGCAAAACGAGTTGCCCATCATCGCCGCCGGCGGCGTCTTCGACGGCCGCCAGGCCCGCGCCAAGCTCGACGCCGGCGCCACGCTGGTTCAGCTCTACAGCGGCCTCATCTACCGGGGGCCGGCGCTGGTGCGTGAAGCCGTCCTCGAGACCCGGGACGCCCGCTGATGGGCTCTGCCCCACCAAAGACCCTGTTGCCGGCGGGCTTGAGCCCCAGGCTGCCGGCGCAGGATAATCCGCCTTTCTGCAGCCCCCACCTCCGGCAGCCATGACCAGCTACCTTTTCGTGATTATCGGCGCGGTTCTCGTGAACAACGTCGTTCTGGTCCGAATCCTCGGCCTGTGCCCCTTCATGGGCGTCTCCAAGAAGCTGGAGACCGCCGTCGGCATGGGCGCCGCCACCACCTTCGTGCTCACCCTCGGCTGCGGCACCAGCTATCTCATCGACCACTACGTGCTGATGCCGGCCGGGGTCGAATACCTGCGCACGCTGGCCTTCATCGTCATCATCGCCGCCATCGTCCAGGTCACCGAGCTCGTCATCCAGAAGACCAGCCCGGTGCTGCACCAGGTGCTCGGCATCTACCTGCCGCTGATCACCACCAACTGCGCGGTGCTCGGCGTACCGCTCCTCAACGTCGCGCTGCACCACGACCTGCTCGAATCCCTGCTCTTCGGCTTCGGCAGCTCGGTCGGTTTCTCCCTCGCCCTGGTGCTCTTTGCCGGCATCCGCGAACGCCTCGACGGCGCCGACGTGCCGGTGGCTTTCCGCGGCACCGCCATCGCCATGGTCACCGCCGGCATCATGAGCCTGGCCTTCATGGGCTTCGCCGGCCTCGACAAGTACTGAGCCCGCCACCATGCTCACCGCCCTCCTCGTCATGGCCAGCATCGCCGTCGTCCTCGGCGCACTGCTCGGCTTCGCTTCGATCAAGTTCAAGGTCGAAGGCGACCCGTTGGTCGACCAGATCGACGCCATCCTGCCGCAAACCCAGTGCGGCCAGTGCGGCTTCCCCGGCTGCCGTCCCTACGCCACCGCCATCGCCGGCGGCGAGGCCGAGATCAACCAGGGCCCGCCGGGCGGCGAAGAAGGCATCCGCAAGCTCGCCGACCTCCTCGGCCGCGAGTTCAAGCCCTTGTCTGAGGAGCACGGCGTCGAGAAGCCCAAGTCGGTGGCCATCATCGACGAGCAGACCTGCATCGGCTGCACCCTGTGCATCCAGGCCTGCCCGGTCGATGCCATCGTCGGCGCCGCCAAGCAGATGCACACCATCGTCGCCGCCGACTGCACCGGCTGCGAACTCTGCCTCGCCCCCTGCCCCGTCGACTGCATCAGCATGGAGCCCATCGCCGAAACCGTCGACACCTGGAAATGGCGTTACCCGGTCATCGAAATCAAGGCGGCCGCCTGACATGCTGCGCAAACTCTTCAAGTTCCATGGCGGCGTCAAGCCGCAGACCAACAAGGCCCAGTCGACCACCGCGCCGATCGCCCCGGTGCCCCTGCCCGATCGTCTCGTCATCCCGCTCCACCAGGCCGTCGGCGGGCACCCGCGCCCGCTGGTCCACCCGGGCGACCGGGTGCTCAAGGGCCAGCGCATCGGCGGTGCCGACGGCAGCCTCTCGTCGGCGGTGCACGCCTCCACCTCCGGCATCGTCCGGGACGTGGCGCCGGCCCTGATGCCCCACACCTCCGGCCTCAGCACCCTGTCGGTGATCATCGAGCCCGACGGCGAAGACCGCTGGGGCGAGCTCGACAGGGTCAACTACCGAAGCACCCCGCCCGACGAGCTCCGCGACTTCCTGCGCGATGCCGGCGTGGTCGGCCTCGGCGGTGCCGTCTTCCCCAGCTACGCCAAGCTCAAGCCCGGCAAAGAGGGCCAGCTGAAAACCCTGGTGATCAACGGCGCCGAATGCGAGCCCTTCATCACCTGCGACGACCTGCTGATGCGCGAGCGCGCCGCCGACATGCTCAAGGGCATCGTCGCCATGCGCCACATGCTCCACGCCGAAGAAGTGCTGATCGGCATCGAGGACAACAAGCCCGAAGCCATCGCCGCCGTAAAGGCCGCCATCGCCGCCAGCGGCGAGACCGGCATCGAGGCCGTCGCCATCCCCACCCGCTACCCGGCCGGCGGTGCCAAGCAGCTGATCCGCGTGCTCACCGGCATCGAGGTGCCCCACGGCCGCCGTTCCACCGACTTCGGCGTGCAGTGCTTCAACGTAGGCACCGCCTACAGCATCTTTGAAGCCCTCGAGCTCGGCCGCCCGCTCGTCTCGCGCATCGTCACCGTGGCCGGCAACGTGGCCCAGCCACGCAACTACGAAGTCCTCATCGGCACCCCGATGGACCACCTCGTACGCCTCGCCGGCCCGCGCGCCGACACCGACCGCTACATCATGGGTGGCCCGATGATGGGCGTGCGCATGCCGGCCTTCGACGTGCCGGTGGTCAAGGCCACCAACTGCATTCTGGTCGGCAGCCCGGCCCTCTTCCCGCCGCCGCCGCCCGAGATGCCGTGCATCCGCTGCGGCGAGTGTGCCAAGGCCTGCCCGGCCGACCTCGCCCCCTTCGAGATGTACTGGCACTCCCGCTCGAAGAACTTCGGCAAGGCCCAGGAATACCACATCTTCGACTGCATCGAATGTGGCTGCTGCAGCTTCGTGTGCCCGTCCCACATCCCGCTGGTCGACTACTTCCGCTTCTCCAAGAGCGAGATCTGGGCCCGCGAGCGTGACAAGGACGCGGCCGACACCGCCCGCGACCGCTTCGAATTCAAGAATTTCCGCCAGGAACGCGAGAAGCAGGAAAAAGCCGAGAAGCTCGCCGCCAAGGCCGCCGCCACCCGTGAGAAGGTCGCCGGCGACGCCGCCCCCGCCGCCACCGGCGCTGCCGCTGCCCCCGCCAAGCCCGGCGGCGACGACGCCAAGCGCGCCCTGATCGAAGCCGCCATGGAAAAAGCCCGCCAGCAGAAGGCCCAGGCTGCCCCCAGGAACACCGAGGTCGCCGCGCCCGAGCTCCAGGCCGAGATCGCCGCCATCGACGCCCGCCGCGAGTCCGCCGCCAAAGCCATCGCGCCAGCCCCGGCCACCGAGGCCACCCCCCCCCCCCCCCCCGGCCGGCCCCCGGCCCCCCCCCCCCCCCCCCCAGTACCAAACACCCCGGGGCCGCCAAGCCCCCCCCGGCCCCACCCGGCAGAGCCCCCGGGGGGG
>JAEUNU010000282.1 GCA_016789125.1 Zoogloea sp.
ACCGGGTTGTAGCAGAACACGCAGTGCAGCGGGCAGCGGTAGGTGACTTCGGCCAGCAGCCACATGGGCGGGCCGATGGGCGTGGCGGGGGCGGTCATGGCGTGGGGCCGTCGAGGCGCAGCCAGCGTTTGCCGACGGCCATCGCCACGAAGGCTTCGACCTCGGGGCGCAGGCCGGGGCTGGCAAAGGCCTGCTCGAGTTCGGCGACGATGGCGGCGATGTCGCGGCTGCCGTCGCAGCGGGCCAGGATCTCGCCGGCGCTGCGGTTGAGCCTGATCATCCCTTCCGGGTAGAGCAGCACGTGGCAGCTTTGCGCCGGCTCCCACTGGAAGCGGAAGCCGTGGCCGAGGCGGGGCGTGCCGTCCATCAGGCGGCCTGCCGGTCGGTGACGTTGCCGGTGACACCCTGGGTGCCGTAGTGCTGGCCCATCACGTCGTTCATCGCCCACAGGATGTCGAGCTTGAACTTGAGGATCTGCACCGCGCGCTCCTGCATCGGGC
Source organism: Zoogloea sp. (assembly GCA_016789125.1). Lineage (GTDB taxonomy): Bacteria > Pseudomonadota > Gammaproteobacteria > Burkholderiales > Rhodocyclaceae > Zoogloea. Next base: position 501 of record JAEUNU010000282.1, read on the forward strand.
GGGTGCGGAAGTGGTCCAGGGTGACCTGCAGGCCCTGCTCCACGTCCCGCGGGGCCTGGCTGGTGCGGTTGCGGAAATACTGCAGGCCCTCGGGCTCGATCCACGGGTAATGCCCGGGCCAGGTGGCGAGGCGCTGGCGGTGGATGGCCGGGGCGAACAGCTCGGTGAGGGACGAGCAGACGGCCTCCTGCCAAGGCGCGCGGCGGGCGAAATTGACGTAGGCGTCCACCGCAAAGCGTACGCCGGGCAGCACGTGGCGCAGGTCGGTGATCTCGGCGCGGGTCAGACCGACGGCTTCGCCGAGGCGAATCCAGGCCTCGATGCCGCCGGCGTCGAGGTATCTCTCGCCATTCGGCAGGCCGTACTCGAAACCGTCGTGGTCGAGGATGCGCTGCACCCAGCCGCGGCGCACCTCGCGGTCGGGGCAGTTGGCCATGATCGCGGCGTCCTTCACCGGGATCGCGATCTGGTAGTAGTAGCGGTTGGCCACCCAGCCGCGGATCTGCTCGGGCGTGGCGTGGCCGGTGTTGAGCATGACGTTGAACGGGTGGTGGATGTGGTACGACTTGCCGTTCTCGCGCAGCTGGGCCTCGAACTCTTCACGGCTCCAGGCCGGGCGGCCGTCGTCGGCGGCTATGGATTCGGCAAGGATGTCGGCACGGATCATGGGGGGCTCCCGTCAGAGGTCGATGCGCCAGCCGTCCTCGGCCACCTCGATGCCGCGCCGGGTGAGTTCGGCACGCTCGGGGGAGTCTTCGTCGAGGATGGGGTTGGTGTTGTTGATGTGGATGAGGATCTTGCGGATGTGGCCGGGCAGCTCGCCCAGCCAGTCCAGCATGCCGCCGGCGCCGGACTGGGGCAGGTGGCCGATGTCGCGGGCGGTCTTGGTGGACAGGCCGGCGGCGATCATCTCGTCGTCGGTCCAGAAGGTGCCGTCCACCATCACGCAGTCGGCCTCCGCCATGCGGGCGAAGACCTCCGGCGTGCGGGCACCGAGGCCCGGGGCGTAGAACAGCTTGCGGCCGCTGGCCTGGTCGGTGATGGTGACACCGATGTTGTCGCCGTCCACCGAAGCCTCCCGGTGTGGCGAGTAGGGCGCGGCCTTGCTCGACAGCGGCAGGGCCGAGAATTCGATGCCCGGCACGCCCGGCATCGCGAAGGGCGCGCCATCGAGTGGCACCGGGCGGCGGTCGACGCCGCAGTAGTGGCCGAGCACATTGAGCACCGGGTTGCCGGTGGTGAGGTCTTCATGCACCGGGTCGGCGCACCACAGGGGCATCGGCGTCTTCTGCTCGCGCAGCATGAAGAGGCCGGTGGCGTGGTCGATCTGGCCGTCCACCAGCAGGATGCCGCCGATGCCGGTGTCGCGCAGGCGGCGGCCGGGTTGCAGTTCGGGCGTCGCCTTGATCTGCTGCAGGATGTCGGGCGAGGCGTTGAGCAGGGCCCAGCCGGCGCTGCTGTCGGCGGCCACGCAGATCGACGACTGGGTGCGCGGCCGGGCACGCACGCTGCCGCTGCGCACGCCGGCGCAGTTGCGGCAGTTGCAGTTCCACTGGGGGAAGCCGCCGCCGGCTGCGGCGCCGAGAATGATGAGTTTCATGGTGTTCGATGGGCAGCAGCCACCCGCGGGGGGTGTCGCGGGTGGTTGGGCGCAGGCGCTTAGCGGGCGGCGATGTACATGGTGATTTCGAAGCCGAAGCGGAAGTCACAGGCGGTCGGGGTTTCCCATTTCATTTGATGTCTCCTTCAGGTGTTGGATGTGGCGGGGCTGCCGCCGGGTGCCCGGCACGGTCGCGACGGGCTGGTTGCCACTATCGCACCGGGTTTTGCGCGGCTCGTCTGGATAAGCATTAAAGGCCGCTCATGATTTTCATGGGATGCCGGTGGGCGATGCGGTATGTGCTTGGCCGGCGTGGCCTGGAGGGCAGCCTGGCGGGGCTGGGGCGAGCCGCCTCCCACGCGCAGGCGGCGGCTCGCCAAGCTGTCGCGTGGACCGCACGGGGCGCGCCGTTACAATCGGCCGATGACGACGCTCTTCCCTCCTGCCGAGGCTTTCCGCACCCACTGGCTGCCGGTGGACGGCGGCCACCGCCTGTTCGTGGCCGAATACGGCCGGCCGGACGGGGTGCCGGTGCTGGTCCTCCACGGCGGCCCGGGCTCGGGGGGCTCGCCGCGGCTGGCCGGGCTGTTCGACCCGGTGCGCTTCCGCGTCATCGTGCCCGACCAGCGGGGCGCCGGGCGCAGCGAGCCGGTGGGCCGCACGGTGGCCAACACCACTGCCGGGCTGCTGGCCGACATCGACCTGATCCTCGCCGCGCTGGGCGTCGGGCGCTGTTTCGTGGCCGGCGGCTCGTGGGGCGCCACGCTGGGCATCCTGCATGCCGCGCGGCGGCCGGCGCAGGTGGGCGGCCTGCTGCTGCGCAACCCATTCCTCGCCCGGGCGGCGGATCTGGCCTGGTTCTTCGGCGGCGCCCGGCAGCGCCACCCGGAAGCCTGGCGGCTGTGGGCGGAACTCGGCGCGCCCGAGGCGGAGGGGGCGATGCTGCCGTGGCTGGCCGACGCCTTCGCCCACCTCGAGGCACCGCAGGCCGGGCCCTGGGTGCAGGCCTGGCAGCGCTGGGAATGCGCCCTGGCCGGCGTGCCGGCGGGCGCCCCGCCCGAAGTCGACGCGCTGTTCCGCCGCTACCGGCTGCAGCTGCATTACTTCACGCAGGGCTGCTTCCTGCCGCCCGACGCGGTGCTGGTGGCGGTCGACCAGCTTGCGGCCGCCCGGCTGCCACTGCGGGTGGTGCAGGGCCTCGCCGACGACGTCTGCCCGCCCGCGGCCACCCGGCTGCTCGCCGCCCGGCTGCCGACCGGGGCCTGCCGGTGGGTCGAGGGCGTTGGCCACGACCCCTTCGCGCCGGCGATGGTCGAGGCGTCGATGGCGGCCTGGGCGGAGCTGTCGGGCGGGCCCTAGCCGGTCTTCAAGGTCTGGTGCCCGGGGCCGTTATCCACAAGAGTGCAAGGGTTTTGGATGAGTCTGACGCCGACGCGTTGATCCGCGCGAATGGTCGCCCCGAAATGGCCTGCGAACGCCACACGAATTGCCGCCTCCGGATCGGTCGGCACCGCCACGCTGTGACATGCCCTGAACGACATCATGGAGATTGAAAGCGATTTCTCGGCCTTGTTCGCCCCGGAACCCGCGCCCGCCGAAGACGTGGCTGCGGTGCCGTGCTGGCAGGTGCTGCTGGTGGACGACGATGCGGATATCCATGCGGCGCTGCGGCTTTCGCTGCAGGACATGCTCGTGGAAGGCGTTCCGCTGCAGTTGCTTGATGCCTACTCCGCGGCCGAGGCCGAGGAGGTGCTCGCCCGCAACAAGGAAATCGCGCTGATCCTGCTCGACGTGGTGATGGAGACCAGCGACGCCGGCCTGGCGCTGGTGCGGCACATCCGGCAAGAAGAGCGCAACCGCACGGTGCGCATCGTTTTGCTCACCGGCCAGCCGGGCTATGCGCCCCAGCGCGAGATCATCATGAACTACGAGATCGATGATTATCGGCTCAAGTCCGATCTCAGCGCCGACAAGCTGTTCACCTGCGTGTATGCCGAGCTGCGCACTTACCAGGCCCTGCGGATGCTGGAGCAGAAGCGCCTGGTCGAGAAGCTGGCGGATGAATTGCGCGGCGCCAATGCCCAGTTGAAGGTGGAGATTGCCGAGCACCAGCGCGCCCAGGCGATGGCCGATGCGCGGATGCGCGACCTGATCGTGCTCAACAGGAAGCTTGAAGACGCCCAGAACAAGCTGCTGCAGTCCGAGAAGCTGGCCTCCATCGGCCTGCTGGCGGGCGGGGTGGCCCACGAGATGAACAACCCGATCGGCTTCGTCAATTCCAATCTGGGGACCTTGAAGCATTATGCCGAGAGCCTGCTGGCGATCATCGACGCCTATGAGGCCGTCGAGGCCGACGCCGACCCGCGCTGTGCCGGCCTTTTTGCGAAGGCCGCGGCGCTGAAGGCCGCCTTCGAACTGGAATACCTCAAGGAAGACCTGCGGCAGCTGTTCCGCGAGTCCCAGGACGGGCTGGACCGGGTCCGGCGGATCATCCAGGCGCTCAAGGATTTCTCCCGCACCGATGCCGCCGAGACCTGGCGCCTGGACGACATCAACCAGGGCCTGGAGAGCACCCTGTGCGTGGTCTGGAACGAGCTGAAGTACAAATGCGAGGTGCGCAAGGAGTACGCCGATCTGCCTGCAGTCGAATGCGTGATGTCGAACCTGAACCAGGTCTTCATGAACCTGCTGGTCAACGCCGCGCATGCCATCCGCGAGCACGGCGTGGTCACCGTCCGCACCGCCTGCACGGGTGACGAGGTGTGGGTCGAGATCGCCGACGACGGCGAGGGCATCGCGCCGGAGAATCTGTCCCACATCTTCGATCCGTTCTTCACCACCCGGGCGGTCGGCAAGGGGAGCGGCCTGGGGCTGTCGATCTCCTACGGCATCGTCGAGAAGCACCACGGCCGTATCGAGGTGGAGAGCGAGCTCGGCCGGGGGGCCTGCTTCCGGGTCTGCCTGCCGGTCCGTCAGCCCGATGCGCATGCGATGGAAGGAGGGGCACGAGATGAATGATCAGGTCAGGGCCTTCCGGGCCTTGCTGGAATCCCTGGACCGCGTGGGGGCGGAGAACGCCGTCAGCCAGGCGCTGACGGTCATGACGCCGATCCAGGTGATCGACCAGATCGTCGTGCCGGCGCTCGAGGAGATCGGGCGGGCCTGGGAATCCGGCGAGGTAGCCCTCTCACAGGTATATATGAGCGGGCGCATCTGTGAGGCGCTGGTCGAAGCCGTCCTGCCGCCGAGCGACCCCGACCGCAAGCACCAGCCCCGCTCGGCGATCGTCACCCTCAGCGATTTCCACATGATGGGCAAGCGCATCGTCTATTCCCACATGCGCGCGAGTGGTTTCGAGCTGTTCGATTACGGGCGCTTGGATGTGGACGAGCTGGTCGAGCGCGTGCTGGCCGACAGGATCCGGGTGCTGATGATCTCGGTGCTGATGCTGCCCTCCGCGCTCAAGGTGGCGGAGGTCTGCCGGCGCCTCAAGGAGGCGGGCGCTGGAGTGAGGGTGATCGTCGGTGGCGCGCCTTTCCTGTTCGACGAGAAGCTGTGGCGCGAGGTGGGCGCCGACGCCATGGGGCGCAACGCCGCCGAAGCCGTTGCGCTGGTCGGCGGCTGGATGCAGGAGATGGACGGATGAGCATGACCCCGATGCAGCGCACGCTGGTGGCGCTCGGGCATGGCGAGCCCGACCGCGTCCCGCTGTTCCTGCTCCTGACCGAGCACGGCGCCCGGGAGCTGGGGCTGTCGATCGAGGCCTATTTCTCGTGCGCCGACAACGTCATCGAAGGCCAGCTGCGCCTGCACCGCAAATATCGCACCGACTGCCTGTACGCCTTCTATTACGCCGCCATCGAGGTCGAGGCCTGGGGCGGGAGCACCTTGTTCGTGGATGATGGCCCGCCCCTGTGTGCCGGCCCGATCATCCGGAGCCCGGCGCAGATCGACAGCCTGCAGGCTCCGGCGATTGCCGGGGCTGCTGGCCTGGGCCGCGTGCTCGACACCATCCGCGGCCTCAAGGCGCGGGTGGGCGACACGGTGCCCATCGTCGGGGTGGCCATCTCGCCCTTCTCGCTGCCGGTGATGCAGATGGGCTTCGACCGTTATCTCGACCTGATCCTTGATCAGCCCGCCCGCTTCGAGCGCCTGATGCAGGTCAACATCGAATTCACCGTCGCATGGGCCAACGCGCAGCTGGCCGCCGGGGCCACGGCGATCTGCTATTTCGACCCGGTCTCATCGACCACCAGCATCCCGCGCGAGCTTTATCTGAGCACGGGGATGGATGTCGCCCGGCGCGTGCTGCCCCGCATCCAGGGCCCGACGGCCACCCACATGGCCTCCGGGCGGGCGATGCCGATCCTGGGCGACATCGCCGACACGGGCTCCGCGATCGTCGGTGTCAGCGCCCTCGAAGACCTCGCCGAGCTGAAGGCGGCGGCCCACGGACGGGTCACCCTGCTCGGCAACCTCAACGGCATCGAGATGCGCCGATGGAGCCCGGAGCAGGCCGAGTTCGCGGTCCGGCGGGCGATCGCCAAGGCTGGGCGAGGGGGCGGTTTCCTGCTCGGCGAGAACCACGGCGAAGTGCCCTACCTGGTGCCCGACGAGGTGCTGCTGGCGATCAGCGCGGCGGCCCGGCGCTGGGGGCGTTACCCCCTCGACTGGATCGAGGCGTGGCAGAAGGACAATCCTTGACCGCCGCTCCCCGCCGCCCTGGAAGTGGCCGACGGGCCACCTGAATCATGTCTGCTGCAACGACCCTGTGCGTCTTCGTCTGCCACAACTTCATCGCCGAGGTCCGGGCGGCGATCGAGGCCGAGGGCTGGCCGGATGTCGTCGCGCTCGAGTTCCCGGCGCGCTGCGGTCGCCCGCCCTTGAGCTGGGCCGAGCTGCGCGCCCTGGTCCCCGAGGACTGTAGCGGCCTGCTGGTGCTGGGGAGGGCGTGCCTCGGCAGCCTGGGCGAGCCGCCCGCCGGTTTTCCACCGGTGCGCCTGGTGCCCCAGGCGCAGTGCTTTCACCTGGTCGCCGAGCCGCGAGTCGTCGATGAGGCGATCGGCGCCGGCGCTTACCTGCTCACGCCCAGCTGGCTGGCCGAGTGGCCGCAGCACCTGCAGGCGCTGGGCTTTGAGCCGCAGCAGGCCGGCGCGTTCTTTGCCGATTTCGCGAGGTCGCTGGTGCTGCTCGACACCGGCCTCGACCCGCAGGCGGCTGGCCGGCTGGCCGAACTGCAGGCGGCGGTCAACTTGCCCGCCCGTTCGGTGGCGGTGGGGCTGGACCACACCCGCCTGCTGCTGTGCCGGCTGGTCCTGACCTGGCGCCTCGAGCAGGCGCAGCGCAGCGCCCGGGAGCAGGCCCGCCAGCACGGCGCCGAGCTGGCCGACTACGTCGCGGCGATGGACCTGCTGACCCGGCTGGCCAAGACCCAGTCCGAAGCGGACACCATCGGCACCATCGGGGAGCTGTTCCAGATGCTCTTCGCGCCGAGCGCCCTGTATTACCTGCGCCTGGAGAACAACGTCTGCCTGCCGGGCCCGGACATTCCGGCCGCCATGCTCGAGGCCATGCGTGATCTGGCGGGCGACCATGGATGGACGCCGGACGGCCAGGGCTTCCTGCTCCGGATCAGCCACGGTGCGGAGGTCCTGGGGCTGATCGCCATCGACCGCCTGGCTTTCCCCGCGTATCGCCAGCGCTACCTCAACATGGCGCTGGCCGTCACCGGCATCTGCGGCATGGCGGTGGCCAACGCCCGCAACCGCCGCCGCCTGCTGGAGGCGGAAAAAATGGCCTCGCTGGGCATCCTTGTCGCGGGCGTGGCGCATGAAATCAATACGCCGCTGGGGGTCAGCCTGATGGCATCGAGTGCGCTCAAGGATCAGTCCCGGGCCCTGGCCGAACACTTCGCGGCGCGCACGATGACGCAGTCCGAGCTGACCCGCTACCTCGATTCGGTGGCCGCCGAGACGGCGCTGATCCAGCAGAACCTCGAGCGCATCGGCAGCCTGGTGGCCACCTTCAGGCAGGTCGCGGTGGAGGGCAAGCCCTTGCCGACCCATCGTTTCCGCCTGCGGGCGACACTCGAGGCGGTGGTGCGCAGCCTGGGCGAGCGGCTCGACCCCCGGCGCGTGCAACTGCAGATCGATTGCGACCCGGCCCTCGAGATCGACGGTGTGCCGGCCGACTGGGCCAGCATCTTCATCAACCTCATCACCAATTCATTGCAGCACGGCTTCAAAGAGCGAGAGCGGGGCGTGATCGGCATTCAGATCGCCCGGGACGCCAGGAAGCGCCTGTGCATCGATTTTCGCGACGATGGCAGCGGGATCGAGGCGGAGGCGCTGGCGCGGATTTTCGACCCGTTCTTCACCACCGACCTGCAGGGCGGCATGGGGCTCGGGATGCACCTGGTGTACAACCTCGTCACCCATCGCATGGGCGGTTCGATCCGTTGCGAAAGCACGGTGGGCGAGGGCGTGCATTTCCACATCGAGGTGCCGTAAGCCGCAGGCGCTGCTCAGCGTGTTGCCGCGGCGGGGGCCGGCAGGTTGTCGAGCAAGGCATCCCGCAGTGCGTGCAGTTCTCCGATCCGTGCCAGCGCTTCGTTTCTGAGCCCCGATTCATGCAGGGCCAGCAGTTCGGCCGCGAGTTCGTGGGTCTGCCGATGCAGACGGTGAAATTCCCCGGAAACCCTGGCAGACAGGCCGTCCTTGAGCAACCATCGCCCGACCGCGCACCGGGTGTGGTCCTGGGAGGGGGGAATGTGATGCTCTCCGCGCAGATACTTCTCCACGTGGGCGATCCAGGCGCGGTGCTTGATCTCGAGGTGGAGCCGGGACAGGTCGCCGTTTGCGGTGGCCGACGACCCGGCCCAGGCGTTGCAGGTTCTCCAGCTGGCGCGCCACCCTTTCATCTCACCCGCCGGCATGGGGCGCGCAATGCCGTAGCCTTGCGCCAGCTTGCAGCCGAGTTGCAGGAGGTAGCTGCCGTGGGCTTCGGTTTCGACGCCTTCGGCGATGACATCCTTGTCGAAGGCACGAGCGAGGCCCAGCACCCCCTCCAGAATCGCCAGATCATCGGGGTCGTTCAGCATGTCTCGCACAAAGCTCTGGTCGACCTTCAGCGTCGAGACCGGAAGGTGTTTCAGGTAGGTCAGCGAGGAGTATCCGGTGCCGAAGTCATCCAGCGCGAAAGCGACGCCCATGTTCTGGCACGCTTGTATGGTTTCCGAGACGCGGGAGATCTGCTCGAGGGCGCTGGTTTCGAGCACTTCCAGGGACAGGTCGCCCCCCCGGATGGCCGGATGGCGGTCGATCAGCGTCTGCAGCCGCTCGACGAATGCCACGTCCTGCAACTGCCGCGCGCCGACATTGACGCTTACGGGCAACTCGAGCCCCTCGAGACGCCAGTTCTCGATCTGTGTCAGCGCCGCATCGATGACCCACTCGCCGATGTCGATCGCGAGCATGTGGTCCTCGATCACCGGCAGGAAGGCGGAGGGCGGCAGCACCCCCTTTTCCGGATGCTGCCAGCGGATCAGGGCTTCGGCGCCAATCACCGCGCCTGTCTGCATGTTCACCTTCGGTTGGTAGTACAGGACGAATTCGCGCTGGCTCAGCGCAAGGCGGATGCGCTCCTGGCTTTCGTGGTGAAACCGGATGGTCGCGTCCTGCTCCGCATCGAAGGCGTGGTAACGGTTCTTTCCGGCGAGTTTTGCCTGGTACATCGCCTGGTCGGCCTGGCGGATGAGCTGGTCTGCTTCGACATTGTCCGCCTGTGGGTAGAAGGTCACCCCGAGGCTGGCCGATACTTGCAGCGTGGCGATGTCGGTCTGCACCGGCAGGGACACCGCTCCGAGCAGGCGCTTGAGCAGCGGCAGGCAGTCTTCCACGCAGGCCAGTTCGGGGAACACCGCGACGAACTCGTCTCCGCCGAAGCGTGACAGGGTGTCGCAATCGCGCAGGACGCTCTTCATGCGCGTCGCCACCTTGAGCAGCAGCAGGTCTCCCATCTCGTGGCCGTGCTGGTCATTGACGGCCTTGAAGCCGTCGAGGTCGAGGTACACGACGCCAAGCAGGTTCCCGCTTCGGCGCATTGCCGCCATGCTGTGCTTGAGGCGATCTGCCAGCAGGGAGCGGTTCGGCAGGCCGGTCAGGGCATCGTAATGGGCCATGCGTTCAAGCTGCTCTTCGTGGCGTTTGGTCGTCGTCACGTCAGAACTGAGCGCCACGTAATTCGTCTTCCTACCCAGTTCGTCGCAGACCGTGCTGATATCGACGGCAGAGGCGTAGATTTCGCCGCTCTTGCGGCGGTTCCAGAGCTCACCGTGCCAGTGGCCCTTGTCGAGCAACTCGCGCCACAGTGCGCTGTAGATGGCCGGGGGCTGCAGGCCGGATTTCAGTATCCGCGGGTTCTGGCCCAGCGCCTCATCGGGCGTATAACCGGTGATCCGGGTGAAGCTGTCGTTCACGTCGACGATGATGCCGTTCAGGTCGGTGATGACGATGGCTTCGCGGGCATGGGCGAACACATTGGCGGCCAGCCGCAGCCTGGCCTCGATCTGTTTGCGTTCGGTGATGTCGCGCGCGATCATCGATATGCCGACGATGCTGTCGTCGAGCTCGCGGATGGGCGACAGGGTGACGAAGGCATCGATAAGTCGCCCGTCCTGCCTCCTGAACTGCAGTTCGAACGGACTGATCGCCGCCCCCGTAAATACGGATTCGACCACGCTGCGGCTCTCGGCCTGGCGTTCGGCCGGGATGATCCGGTACAGGGGGTGGCCGAGCATCTCTTCGGCGCTGTAGCCAAGGATGCGCGTCGCAGAGTGATTCCAGCTGCTTATGCGGTCGTCGAGGCTAAGGCTGATGACGGCATCCGCGGTCGACTCGACGATGAAGGCCTTCAATTTGCGGTCGTGCTGCGCCAGACGCTCGGCTTCGTCCCGCAGGCGTTGCTGTTCAAGCACCGCACGCATCGCCGCATGGGTCCGGATGGCCGTATAGACCGACACGAAGATCTTTTCGGTGCTCAGCTCGGACTTCAGCCGGAAGCCATTGATCTCGTAATCGACCACCACATCATGCGGCGGGGCGTAACCTGGCTGTCCGGTGATCAGCAGGATCTGGACCAGCCGGTTACGCAGTTCGTGACGCACATGCCTCACCAGTGAGAGGCCGGCATCATTGGATTCCATCACGACATCGAGCAGCACGACGGCTACGTCGGGGTGCGCCTCGAGCAGGGCCCTTGCCTCCCTGGATGAGTTTGCATCCAGCAACTGAACCGGATGGCCCTCGAAAGCCATTCCATCGAGCGCAAGATGCAGCACGGCGTGGATGTCCGCTTCGTCATCGACCAGCAGGACCTTCCATGGCTTCTTTTCTTCCGCGGCCTCTCCGTTCCCTGCCTGAACCGGCTCAGGGCAAAAGAGTGAGGAGAACGCCTGTTCCGCAGTCGATGCGCTCATGGGGATTCCGCAATCAGGAGATAAGCTTCGTGCCCGCCGATGGGGTCGCGAGGGCTGGAGCGGCGCAGCCCGCCCAGCGTTAGTCGCCCTGGACGTGACACCAAGCATGTCGGGCGCGACATCGATGGCTGTACGACACCCGCTGCCATGCTGTCGACAAGGCTCACCCGACGGGTTCGCGCCCCAAACGTCCGCACCAGAGCCGGGATTGGCCGCCTCGCGCCAGGCATTGTGCACCCTCGGGGGCTCGAACTGCCGTTGCCAGGCTGGCGGGAGAGGTCCATGGGAAGTCCTGCACCTTTCTGAAACAGGCCATCGGAAGACCGCGTGACATCGTTCAGGTCTTCCCCTATGCAAGCACTTCTACGGCGAGGGGCCTTGTTTTCTTTACGCCGGGGTTCCGATTGTGGCCGCGGATCTCGGCGATCATGCCGCAGCCGGGCTTCGCGCCACCCCCTCCTTCCAGCGGCATTCGGCGATCAGCCGGCGCAGGAAATCCTCCGGCGCCAGCGCCTCGCCGAGCAGCGTGCGCTGCCGCACCACGTTGGCAAAGTCGCCCGGCGTCAGCCGATCCAGGCTGTGCAGCTTCTGCACCAGCAGTGGCGGGATGGCGGGGGCGGCCTCCACGCTCCCCAGCGCCTCGCGGGCAAACAGCGCCAGCCGCTGGGCGGGCGCCAGGGGGCGGAAGTGCAGCTTGAAGTCGAAGCGGCGCAGCGCGGCGCCGTCGAGGCTGTCCATCAGGTTGGTGGCGGCGATGAAGATCCCCGGGAAGCGCTCGATCTGCTGCAAGAGCTCGTTGACCTGGGTGGTCTCCCAGCTATGGCGCGCCTCGCGGCGGTCGCGCAGCAGGCTGTCCACCTCGTCGAGGAAGAGCACCGAGCGCTCCGCGTCGAGGCTGGTGAACAGCGCGGCCAGGTTGCGCTCGGTCTCGCCGACGTATTTCGAGACGAGGTCGGAGGTGGTCTTGACCACCAGCTCCCGGTCCAGCGCGTCGGCCAGCACATGGGCGAACTCGGTCTTGCCGGTGCCCGGCGGGCCGTAGAAGCACAGCCGGCCGTGCCCGTTGCGCCGCAGCGCCTCGGCCAGGCGCCCGGGGGCGATGCCGCCGGCCAGGTTGAGGAAGGCCGGGTCGAAGGGCGTGGCGGACTGGCGCCGCTGCGGGGCGCCGCTGCCGTGCAACAGGCGCCGGGTGGCCGACAGGCCGCCGCGGACCGCCTCGACCGGGTCGCTGCCCGGCTGCAGGTCGAGCAGGCGGCGGGCGGCACCGAACTGGGCCGGGGCCAGCAGATCGTCGGCGGCCAGCTCGTCGAGAAACGCCCCCGGCAGCGCGGTGTCGCCCAGGTGGCGGGCCACCATCCGGCGGCGCACCGCCCGCGGCGGCGTCGTGAAGGCCACCGGCAGCAGGAAGCGGCGCAGGAAGGCCGGGTCCATGCCTTCGGCGTCGTTGGTGATCCACACGGCGGGGATCGGGTTCTCCTCGAGCACCCGGTTCATCCAGCCCTTCTCCCCGTGGGACGACGCGGGGCGTCCGCCGAAGAGCGCGCGCAGCACGTCCTGGCCGCCGTTGCCGAAGGCGTCCTCGACCTCGTCGAAGATCACCAGGCAGTCGCTGCGGCCGCGCAGCAGGCGCTGCAGCAGCTGATAGGCGCCCAGGCGCCCCTTGCGGGACAGGCCATCGCCGTCGTCGTCGGCGGTCCTGACCCGATAGGTGCAGAGGCCCGCAGCGTGGGCGACGGCCTGGGCGAACTCCGTCTTGCCGGTGCCCGGCGGGCCGTAGAGCAAGGCGTTGACGCCAGGGGTGCGCTGGCTTGCCGCCGTCGCCAGCACACCCTGCAGGCGCTCGCCGTCGCGCTGCAGGTGGGGGAAGTCCGGCAGGGCCCAGGGGGACGCGGGGGCGGGCTCGACGATCATCGCCAGCAGCGC
>JAEUNU010000284.1 GCA_016789125.1 Zoogloea sp.
CCCTGAGCGGCCGTTTCCACCGGATGAACGCCGCGGCCTACGCCTTTGTCGGGCGTTGCGACGGCCGCCACAGCGTCGAGGCGCTCAGCGAGGCGCTGCTCGCCGAGGCGCCCGAACATGCCCTGACCCAGGACGAGATCGTCCGCCTGCTGGTGCAACTGAACCAGCGCGGTTTGATCCAGTGCGAACTCACCCCGGACGTGGCCGCGATCTTCCAGCGGGAGCAGCAGGCGTCGCGGCGGCAGCGCCGGCTTGGCGTAAACCCCCTGGCCTTCCGCCTTCAGCTCGGCGACCCGAGCGCGCTGCTGGCGCGCTTCGATCCGTGGCTGGCCTGGCTGGTGTCAGGCTGGATGCTGCTGTTCCTCGCGGTGCTGATCGGGGGGGGCGGCCTGGTGGCAGCGATGCACTTCGACCAGCTCGAGACCGAGGTGCGCACCTGGATGGCGACGCCGCGCTTCCTGCTGATCGCTTGGCTGATCTATCCGCTCATCAAGACCGTCCACGAGCTGGCCCACGGGCTGGCGGTGCGCCGCTACGGTGGCGAGGTGCACCAGGTCGGGGTGAGCCTGCTGCTGCTCACGCCGGCGCCCTTCGTCGATGCGTCGGCGGCGTCGGCCTTCCGCCATGCGTCCCAGCGCCTGACCGTGAGTGCCGCCGGCATCGTCACCGAGCTGGCCAGTGCCGGGGTGGCCCTGATCGCCTGGGCCCTGGTCGAGCCGGGCCTGGTGCGCGACGTGAGCCTCGTCGCGGCGGTGATCGGCGGGGTGTCGACGCTGCTCTTCAACGGCAACCCGCTGCTGCGCTTCGACGCCTACTACATGCTCTGCGACGCCTTCGACCTGCCCAACCTGGCCACCCGCAGCACCGCGTTCTGGCGTTATCTGCTGCTCGGGCGGCTGCTCGGCCTTGCGGACGTGCCGTCCCCCGAGCCCGGCCGGGGCGAGCGGCCCTGGCTGCTTCTCTATGCGCCGGCGTCGTGGCTGTACCGGGTCGTGCTGTCGGTGGCCATCGTGGGATGGATCGGCAGCTGGTCGATGGTGCTTGGCCTGTTGGCCGGGGTGGCGATGCTCGGCACGTTGCTGGTGATGCCGGTCGTGGTCTTCTGGCGGCGCCTGCTGCGGCTGGCATTGCCCGATGCCCAGCGCCGCCGCGCCCTGCGGGCGGCCGGGGTGCTGTGTGCCGGGCTGGTCGTGCTGCTCGGTGTGGTGCCGCTGCCGTTCTCGAGCCTCGCCCAGGGTGTCGTGTGGGTGCCCGAACAGGCCCAGCTGCGCACCGGCACCGATGGCTTCCTGGTGGCCATCGAGGCCCGTCACGGCGACCGGGTCGAGGCCGGCCAGGTGCTCGCCCGGCTCGAGGACCCGCGCCTGCAGGCCGAGGCCGAGCGCTACCGGCATCGGCTCGCGGCGCTGGATGCCGACCTGTTCCAAGCGATGCTGCGCGATCCGGTGAAGCTGCGCAACGTCGAGGAGGAGATGGAGCGTGTCCGCACCCAGCTGACCCGCGCCCTTGAGCTGCAGGCCGCCCTCGAGCTGCGGGCGGGGGTTGGCGGGCAGCTGGTGATGCCGAACCAGGCCGACATGCAGGGCGTCTTTGTGCGCCGGGGCACGCTGCTCGGCCACATCCTCACCGGGGAGCCTGGCCGCCTGCGGGTGGCCATCGAGCAGGACGTGGCGGCGCTGGTGCGCGAGGATACCCGCAGCGTTTCCGTGCGCCTCGCCGAACAGCCCGGCGCGGCCTTCCCCGCAAGCCTGCTGCGGGCCGTGCCGGCGGCCACCGAGAGGCTGCCCAGCGCCGCACTAGGAGATTTCGCCGGCGGGCGCCTGCCGGTGGACCCGACCGATACGGAGCACCTGCGCACGCCGGCACCGGTGTTCGTCATCGACCTGAGCGTCGATGGCCTGCCACCCGAGCGGGCCGGGGGCCGGGGTTGGGCGCGCTTTGACCACGGCTGGCAGCCCCTCGCGGTGCAATGGGGGCGCCAGCTGAAGCAGCTCTTCCTGCGCCACTTCAACCCGGCGGCATGAGCCCGGCGACGCCCCGGCAAGCCTTTCCATGAGCCCGCCCCCCGACCTGCGCGTGCCGCTGCCGGGCCTTGTGTGGGGCGCCTACCCAGAGCGCCAGTCGCCGCCGCCGACACGCTGGCCTTGGAGCAGGGCGCCCTACCGGAGCCAGCTGCAGGCGGTCCGGCGGGCCGGCCCGGGGTGGCGTGAGCTCTCCGAAGTGGCCTTCATCGCCCGGGTGCGGGCCGTCCAGGCACGGGTCGGGCGCGATGGCCTGTCGGCCGAGCATGTCACCGAGGCGCTGGCCGCCGCCGTCGAGGCCGCCCGGCGCACGCTGGGCCTCGCGGCCTACGACGGCCAGATCAGGGCGGCGCTGGTGATGCTGGACTGCCGCCTCGCCGAGATGGCCACCGGAGAAGGCAAGACGCTCTCGGCGGCGCTGGCGGCGGCGGTCGGTGCGCTGGCCGGGATGCCGGTGCACGTGCTGACCGCCAACGATTACCTGGTGGAGCGTGACGCCCGCAAGCTGGCGCCGATGTATGCGGCCCTCGGGCTGCGCGCCGGCTTCGTGATCGGGCCCCACGACGAGGTGACCCGCCGGGCGGCCTATGCCCAGCCAATCTGCTACGTGACCGCCCGCGAGCTGGTCTTCGACTACCTGCGGGACGGCCAGCGACGGGGCTTCGTGCGCGGCGACCTGTCGCGCCGCGCCGCGGCCCTGCGCGGCGGCGATGCCGGCCGGCCGCTGTTGCGTGGCCTGTGCATGGCGGTGATCGATGAGGCCGACAGCCTGCTCATCGATGAGGCGATGATGCCCCTGATTCTCTCCCGGCAGGTCCGCAACAGCGCCGCCCGGGCCTTCTTCTGGCAGGCCTGGCAGCTGGCCGGCGGGCTCGAGGCCGGCGAGCACTTCAAGGTCGATGCGCCCGCGATGCGGGTCCAGCTCACCCCGGCCGGCAGCGACTTGCTCATGCAGCGGGCCGGGGCGCTGGGCGGGCGCTGGCGTTCGCCCCGCCTGCGGGAAGAGGCGGTGAGCATGGCGCTGGCGGCCCTGCACGCCTATCGCCGTGACGTCCATTACCTGGTGCGGGACGGCAGGATCGAAATCATCGACGAGCTTACCGGCCGCGCGGCGCCCGGGCGGGTGTGGTCCCGCGGCCTGCACGGCCTCGTCGAGCTGAAGGAGGGCTGCCGGGCCTCGCCGGCCACCGAGACCCTGGCCCAGATCACCTTTCAGCGCTTTTTCCCCCGTTACCACCGCCTCGGCGGCATGAGCGGGACCCTCCGGGAGGCTCGCGGCGAGCTGCGCGAGGTCTACGGTTTGGACGTCGTATGCATTCCGTCACGCATGCCACCCTCAAGGAAAGCCCTGCCAGGCCGTATATACGGATCGGGAACCGCATTGTGGGACGCCGTCGCCCGAAGGGTGGCGGAATTCGTTGGTCATGGCCGGCCGGTGCTGGTGGGGACGTCCTCGGTAGCCGAGTCGGAAGCGCTGTCCGCGCGGCTCGCTGCGGCTGGGGTCGCCCATCGCGTGCTGAATGCCCGTTTCGACGCCGATGAGGCCGCCATCGTCGCTCAGGCCGGTGAGCCGGGGCAGGTTACGGTGGCCACCAACATGGCCGGGCGGGGGACCGATATTCCCCTCGCGGCAGGCGTCGCGGGGGCGGGGGGGTTACACGTGATGTGCTGCCAGTTCAATGTGTCGCGCCGGATAGACCGCCAGCTGGAAGGGCGTTGTGCCCGCCAGGGTGACCCGGGCAGCGTGGAACGCTGGATCAGCCTCGAGACGCCGAGAGCGGCCGGCGTGCCGCTGCTTGCCGCCCTGGCGTACCGCTGCAGGGCTGACGACACCGGGCGCCTGCAGCTCCAGCCCCGCCTCCTGGCGTTGCTCCTCGCCTGGAGCCAGCGGCGCCAGGAGGGGCGTGAGCGGCGTGCGCGGCGGGCCCTGCTGGAATCCGATCGGGAATGGGAACAAGGGCTGTCCTTTGGCGGTCCGGGAGAATGATGAACAGTTTCGGATATGTGCTGACCTTGCTGGTCTGGGGCTTTGCCTGCACCGCGGCGGCGGCCGTGCCTGCAGCGGCCGCGGCGCCGGCTGCGGGGCAGTCGCTGGGTTGCCTGATCGAGCCCGACAAGGTGGCCGATCTGGGCAGCCCGGTGATCGGTGTGCTCGAGAGCATCCGCGCGGAGCGTGGCGACATGGTCAGGAAGGGCCAGCCCCTGGCGCTGCTGCGCAGCGACGTCGAGCGCGCCTCCGCCGAGGTGGCGCGGAGCCGAGCCGCCTCCGAGGCCGACCTGCGGGCGGCCCAGGCCAACCGCGATCTGGCGCGCCAGAAGCTCACCCGCGCCGAAGACCTCGTCGCCCGCAACTTCCTTGCCCAGCAGGCTCTCGACCAGGCCCGCGCCGACTTCCAGGTGGCCGAGCAGAAGCTCATGCAGACCCGCGACCAGCTGCGGGTGTGGAGCCGTGAAGTCGGGGTGGCCGAGGCCCAGGTGGGCCTGCGCACCCTGCGCGCGCCCTTCGAGGGCGTGGTGGTGGAGCGCTATCTGTCGGCCGGCGAGCGGGTCGAGGAAAAGCCGGTCTTCAAGCTCGCCCGCATCGACATGCTGCGGGTCGAGGTGATCGTGCCTGCCGCCCGCTTCGGCAGCATCCGCGTCGGCGAGCTGGCCAGCGTCAAGCCCGACCTGCCCAACGCGGCGCCAGTGGCGGCCAGCGTGGCACTGGTCGACCGCGTCGTGGATGCGGCCAGCAACACCTTCCGGGTTCGCCTCACTCTGCCCAACGCTGATTTGCGGCTGCCCGCCGGCCTGCGTTGCCGGATCACCTTCGGCGAGGCGCCGGCTTCTGTCGCCACCGGCCCGGCTGATACGCGCCTGCCCGACGGCATGCGCATGGACACCAATCTGCCGGCCTTCAAAGACAAGCACCGCCGCTGAGGCGCCCATGGACACCCGCCGCCGCCGCGCGCTGATCGAGACCTTCGAGCCGCGCATCATGTATTCGGCCGATCCCGGCCCGGCCGGGCTGGCCGCCGCGGTGCTGACGGCAGCCGAGGTGCAGGTGGATGGCGGCGAGGCGCTGCAGGGCGTCGCTACCGAGCTGGTCTTCATCGACGCCCGGCTCCCCGAGATCCAGCGCCTGCTCGACGATCTGGCGGCCCAGCAGCAGGCCGGGCGGCCCATCGAGGTGGTCGTCATCGGCGCCGACGAGGACGGCATCGCGGTGATCGGCGACAGCCTTGCCGGGCGCTCCGATGTGGCGGCGATCCACCTCATCGGCCACGGCGCCGACGGCGTGGCCGAGCTGGGCGCCGGCCAGCTCGATGCGGCGTCGCTGGTGCTGCGGGCGGGCGAGATCTCCGCCTGGGGCGACGCCCTGAGCGCCGATGCCGATCTGCTGATCTACGGTTGCGACGTGGCCTCGACGCCCACCGGCGAGAGCCTGGTCGACGCCCTTGCGGCCCTGACCGGCGCCGACGTGGCCGCCTCCGACGACCCGACCGGCGCCGCCAGGCTGGGGGGCGACTGGGATCTGGAGTACAGCAGCGGAACCATCGAAGCGGCCATAGCGCCGGGGCTGCAGGTGCAGCAGGACTGGGCGGCGGTGCTGGCGATCAGCGCCAACGGCCCGGTGAGTTCGACCAACAACCTCAATACGAACGTCCTCACTTGGTCGCACACCGTGGCCAGCGGTTCCGATCGGGCGCTGTTCGTCGAGATCTCCATCGGTACGACGGGGACGTTTGCCAGCAGCGTCAGCTATGGCGGCACGGCCCTGACGCTGGTGGGGCGCTCCGTCGCCGGCACCGTCCCGGTGGAGATCTGGCGGCTGCTCAACCCCACGGTTGGTACCGCCAACGTGGTGGTCAACCTCTCGGGCCACACGCCTGTTGCCGCCGGCGCGACCACCTATAACGGCGTGAACCAGAGCAGCCCGGTGCGCACTTTCTACAGTGCCTCCGGCAACAGCACGAACAGCTCGGTCACGGTGCTCGACAGCGCAGCCGGCGATCTGGTCATCGACGTCCAGTCCTGGGCTGGCCAGCCACCTGGCGGTTTGGTCGGCCCCGGGCAGACACTGAACTGGTCTCAGGCGAACACAAGCCTCACCGGCGGCTCAACCTCGGAGCCCGGCGCGCCGTCGGTGGTGATGAGCGGCAGCTTCACGTCGGCAGCCCAGTGGGTCATCGGCGCGGTGGCGATCCGGCCGTCGGCCGGCATCACCGTGACGCCGATCAGCGGGCTCACGGTCACCGAGGCGGGCGGGATGGCCCAGTTCAGCGTGGTGCTCGACACCGCCCCGACGGCCAACGTGACGATCGGGCTCACCAGCTCCGATACCACCGAGGGCACGCTGTCGGCCTCCAGCCTGACCTTCACTTCGGCGAACTGGAACGTCGCCCAGACGGTCACGGTGACCGGGGTGAACGACAGCTTCGTCGACGGCAACGTGGCCTTCACGGTCAACACGGCGGCGGCGTCCAGCGCCGACAGCAACTACAACGGCCGTAACGCCAGCGACGTGTCGGTGACCAACACCGACGACGACACCTTCAACACCCTCGTCGTCGACACGGAGCTCGACAGCAGCAACGACGGCACCACCACCAGCATCGCGGCGCTGATGGCCAACAAGGGTTCCGACGGCAAGATCAGCCTGCGCGAGGCGATCACCGCGGCCAACAACACGGCCAACGGCCCGGGCGGGGCCGACCGCATCGTCTTCGGCATCGCCGGCAGCGGCACGCACACGATCACCCCGACGAGCGCGATGACCGCGGTCCGCGACGCGGTGATCATCGACGCGACCACCGACGACAGCTTCGCCGCCAACGGCAATCGGCCCGCGATCGTGCTCGACGGCAACGACCTCGCCGCCAACGGCCTTCAGTTCACCACCGGTTCGGCCAACAGCACGGTGCGCGGCCTCGTGATCCGCGACTTCGGCGTCGTCGGCATCTACGCCGATCCGTCGGCCAGCAACCTTACGCTGCTGGGCAACTACATCGGTGCCTACACCACGTCGGGCACGTCGGCCGGCGCGGCCGAGGGCATGGGCAACGTCGGCATCTGGATCGATGCGGCCAACGCCACCATCGGCGGCACCGGCGCGGGCGAGGCCAACCTCATCGGCGGCAACGGCAACCGCGGCATCCTGCTGGACGCCAACAGCGGCGGCAGCGTCGTCAGAGGCAATCTGATCGGCCTGGAGCTGGACGGCACCACGCTGCTGGGCAACACCAGTGCCGGCATCGCGGTCCAGAACTCCAGCGGCCACCTGATCGGCGGCACCGGCGCCGGCGAAGGCAACCTGATCGCCGGCAACACCGGCGACGGCGTGCGAATCGCCAGCACGGCCACCTCGGTAAGGGTGCTCGGCAACCGGATCTGGAGCAACGGCGAGAACGGCATCGACCTGAACAACGACGGCGTCACCGCCAACGACACGGGCGACGGCGACAGCGGCGCCAACAACCTGCAGAACCTCCCGGTGCTGGCCACCGCGCGCACCGACGGCACCGGGCAGATCATCGTCACCGGCACGCTCAATTCCACGGCTAACAGCTACTACCGCATCGAGTTCTTTGCCAACACCGCGCAGGACGGCACCGGCCACGGCGAGGGCCAGACGTTCCTCGGCTTCGCCAATGTCATGACCAACGGCTCGGGCGACGCGACGATCAACGCCGCGCTGACGGCGACGGTGCCGGTGGGCAGCTTCATCAGCGCCACCGCCACGCGCAGCGCGGCCGGCTACGCCACCTTCACCGACACCTCGGAGTTCGCGCGCAACATCGCCGCAGTGTCGAGCACGCAGGCGACACTGACGGTCACCACTGCCAGCGACACCGCCGATGGCGACACGACATCGATCTCCACCCTGCTGGCCAACATGGGAGCGGACGGCTTCATCAGCCTGCGCGAGGCCATCACCGCTGCCAACAACACGGCCAACGGCCCCGGCGGGGCCGACCGCATCAGCTTCAACATCGCCGCGGCGCTGGTAGGTGGCACCCACACCATCACGCCGACCACATCCCTGCCCACCATCACCGACGCGGTGGTCATCGACGGCACCAGCGAGCCCGACTATGTGGTGGGGCGCCCGGTGATCGAGATCGACGGCAGCCAGACCGGGTCGGGCGTCCATGGCCTGGTGCTCGCACCCGGCAGCGGCGGCTCCACGATCCGCGGTCTGGCGATCAACAGTTTCAACCGCAACGACGGTTACGGCTTGTACCTCCAGGCGGGGTCGGACAACAACCTCATCGCCGGCAACGTGATCGGCCTGGACGCCGACGGCACCACCGCAGTGGCGGTCATGAACAACTTCGGCATCTACGTCGCCTCGTCCGGCAACCTCATTGGCGGCACCACCGCGGCGGCGCGTAACGTGCTGTCGAACAACCTCAACGCCGGTGTCGGCCTGTGGGGCTCCAACAACGTGGTCATCGGCAACTACATCGGCACCGACGCCACCGGCACCCTGGACCGGGGCAACTTGTCCGACGGGGTGGACGTATTCGGCGGTAGCAACAACCGTATCGGCGGGGTCACGGCGGCCGAGCGCAACATCATCTCCGGTAACAACCGCAACGGCATCGAGATCGCCTACAACGTGTCCGGCACCCTGGTTCAGGGCAACTACATCGGCACCGACGCGGGCGGTACCCTCTCGCTGGGCAACAGCAGCGGCGGCATCTGGGTGGGCGGCGGTGCCACCGGCGTGACCATCGGCGGCACCGCCGCGGGCGCTGGCAACCGCATCGTGAACAACCCCGTCGGGGGCTTGTACACCGACACCAGCAGCGTCAGCTTCACGCTGCTCGGCAACACCTTCTACAACAACAGCAACCTCGCCAGCGACCTGGGCGGCGACGGCGTCACCGCCAACGATACGGGCGACGGCGACACCGGCCCCAACAACCTGCAGAACTACCCCGAGATCGGCAGCGTGGTGTCCACCGGCGGCAACACCACCGTCACCGGCACCCTGCGCAGCAATGCCAGCACGACCTATCGGCTGGAGTTCTACTCGTCGCCCGGCGGCGACGCCAGCGGATACGGCGAGGGCCAGACCTGGCTCGGCGCCACCTCGGTGACCACCGACGCGGCGGGCAACGCCTACTTTTCGGCCACCTTCAGCGGCATCGCGGTGTCGGCCGGCTACGTGGTGAGCGCCACCGCCACCGTCGACCTCGGCGGCGGCAGCTACGGGGCAACGTCCGAGTTCTCGGCCAATCGCAGGGTGAACACCGACACCCGCCTCACCGCAGCACAAGACACCTACGTCGACAGCAAAAGCCCCACGCTCAACTACGGCGCGTCCGGCAGCCTGGTCGTCGATTACTCCGGCGGCTCCATCGGTGAGGTCCGGGCCCTGCTGCAGTTCGACTTGAGCAGCCTGCCCACCACGACCACCATCGCCAGCGCCACGCTGCAGATGGTGGCCACCGGGATCACCGGCCCTGCCACCAACCTCAACGTCTATCAGCTCACCGAGAGCTGGGTCGAAGGCAGTGGCAACGGCACCGCCGGCGCCGCCAACTGGACGCAGCGCCAGCCGGGCACCGCCTGGACCACCGCCGGCGGCAGCTTCAACGCCACCGTCGTCGCCAGCCTAAGCCCGTCGGCTACCGGGCTGCACAGCTGGGATCTCACCGCCCTCGTGCGCTCCTGGGTGTCGGGCGCCACGACCAACAACGGCCTCATCATCGGCAGCCCGGACGGGGGCGGGCCGACCATCACCTACGACAGCAGCGAGGGCACCACGCCCCCAGTGCTGGTGATCTCCTACAGCTTCGCCGCCAACACGGCGCCCACGCTGGACGCCTCGAAGAGCCCGGTACTCACCTCGACCAACGAAGATGCGGGTGCGCCGTCGGGGGCCGTCGGCACCCTGGTGTCCAGCCTGGTCGACTTCGCCACGCCGGCCGGGCAGGTGGATAACGTCACCGACGCCGACAGCGGCGCGCTCACCGGCATCGCCGTCACCGCCACCAACACCAGCGGCGGCAGCTGGTGGTATTCGACCAACAACGGCGGCAGCTGGCTGGCCATGGGCAGCGTCAGGGAGGCGTCGGCACGCCTGCTGTCGGCCGATGCCGGCACGCGCCTGTACTTCCAGCCGTCCGCCGACTGGAACGGCAGCCTCGCCGACGCCATCACCTTCCGCGCCTGGGACCGCAGCAACGGAGCCAACGGCGAGCTGGCCGATGCCACCTCCACCGGCGCTGCCACCGCATTCTCGAGCACCAGCGACACGGCCAGCCTGACGGTCACCGCGGTCAACGACGCCCCGGTCGTCACTACCGCCGCGACGGTGCGCCCCTATGTCGAGAATTCGAGCACCGTGGTCGATGGCAGCCTCAGCGTGACCGATGCCGACGGCGGCAACCTGGCCGGTGCCACGGTGAGCATCACCGGCGGCTTCACGCGTGGCCAGGACACCCTGCTGTTCACCAATCAGAACGGCATCACCGGCAGCTGGAACGGGCAGACCGGCGTGCTCACCCTCAGCGGCAGCGCGTCGGTGTCCAGCTACCAGACGGCCCTGCGCAGCGTCGGCTACCTCAACACCTCCGAGAGCCCGAGCACCGCCACCCGCACGGTGAGCTTTGCGGTGACCGACGGCGCCGCCACCAGCAACACCGCCACGCGGGCCGTCTCCATCGCGTCGACAAACGACGCGCCGACCTTCGACGCCGCCGAGTTCTACACCACCCTCGACATCGCCGGTGCCGCCGAGCGGGGCCAGGCTGTTGTCGTCCAGCCCGACGGCAAGATCCTCGTCGCCGGTCATACGGGCAGCCCGGCGGATTTCCTGCTCGTACGCTACAACGCCGACGGCAGCATGGACACCAGCTTCGGCGGTGGCGACGGCATCGTCACCACCGCCATCAGCGCGGGGGATGACAAGGCCCACGGGCTTGCGCTGCAGGCGGACGGCAAGATCATCGTGGTTGGAGAGACCGCCACCAACGACAAGGATTTTGCGGTATTGCGCTACAACGCCGACGGCAGCCTGGACACCAGCTTCGGCGGTGGCGACGGCATCGTCACCACCGACTTTGCCGGCGGCAGCCTCGATGTGGCCTACCGGGTCGTCGTTCAGGCGGACGGCCGGATCGTCGTTGGCGGTGCCTCCGGCTCCGGCACCACAGACTTCGCCGTGGCGCGCTACCTTGCCGATGGCACCCTCGACACCTCCTTCAGCGGCGACGGCAAGCAGACTGTAGATTTTGCGGGCTCGGTCGACGAAGGCTTCGGCCTGGCGCTGGACGCGGCCGGCCGCATCCTCCAGGCCGGTTCGGCCGTCGTTGGCAGCCAACAGGATTTCGGCGTCGTCCGCTACAACACCGACGGCAGCCTGGACACCAGCTTCAGCGGTGACGGCAAGCTCACCACCGCCATCGGCACCTCGTGGGACATCGCCCACCAGGTGGCCGTGCAGGCCGGCGGCAAGATCGTCGTGGGCGGCTACAGTGGCGCCAGCAACAACGACTTGTCCCTCATCCGCCTCAACGATGACGGCACGCCGGACGGCGGTTTCGGCACCGCGGGCGTGGTCACCACCAACCTCGGCGGCAACGAGTCGCTCTGGGACCTCGCCCTCCAGCCCGACGGCCGGATCGTCGTCGTCGGTGGCGGCGGTGATAACCACCTGCTGGTTGCCCGCTATCTGGCCGACGGCAGCGCAGACACCAGCTTCAGCGGCGACGGCAACCTGGTGCTCAGCCGCTCATCCTTCGAGATCCTGTACGCCGTCGACATCGCCCCCGACGGCCGCATCGTGGCCGCCGGCTATGGCTCCAACGCCACCGAAGACCTCGCCGTGCTGCGCCTCAGCGCCGACGGCGCGCTGGACACCCGGCTGGCCACCGGCAGCAGCA
>JAEUNU010000011.1 GCA_016789125.1 Zoogloea sp.
CCCGGGTGGTCGCCGCCCGCCAGGACATCTCGGCCGTCATGCAGGCCCTCAAGCTCTACAAGCTCGACAACCGCCGCTACCCCAGCGCCGAGCAGGGCCTCCAGGCCCTGGTCACCAAGCCCGCCGCCGCGCCGGTACCCGACAACTGGAAGTCCTACCTCGACAAGCTGCCCGTCGACCCCTGGGGCAAGCCCTACCAGTACGTCATGCCCGGCCTCAAGGGCGAAGTCGACGTGATGAGCTTCGGCGCCGACGGTATCAGCGGCGGTGAAGGCTTCGACGCCGACATCGGCTCCTGGAGCCTGTGAGGGCCCGATGCCACTGGTGGCACACGCTTCTATAGGTGCGAATTCATTCGCACAGGCTCTCGTCGATCGGGGTAGATCCTTCGGCCTGTCTCCGTGTGCGACTGAAGTCGCACCTACAGTCGCACCTGCACGTCACATGGCCGGCTTCACCCTCATCGAAGTCATGGTGGTGCTGGTCATCATGGGCGTGATGGCGACCGGCATCAGCCTCGGCATCGACAGCCTGCGCGGCCGCGACGCCGACCAGGCCCTCAAGCGCCTGCGCCTGGTGCTCGAAGCCAGCGCCGACCGGGCCAGCGTGCGCGGCCGGCCGATCGCCATCGAACTCCTGCCCGACGGCTACCGCTTCGCCGCCCTCGACGCCGACGACAACTGGCGCCCCCTCATCGACCCGCCGGTGTTCACCGAACGCACCCTGCCCGCCGGCCTCGCCTGGGCCGGCCTGCGCCTCGACGGCCAGGCCGAAAGCACCGCCGCCCCGCGCCTGCAGTTCGGCACCCAGGCCCCCGAATACGAGCTGCGCGTCGCCACCCCCGGCGGCAACGCCCGCTTCACCGGCAAGGCCAACGGCGAGGTCATCCTCAGCCTGCCGGGCCAGGGCACCCCATGAACACCCGCCGCCAGCGCGGCTTCACCCTCCTCGAGACCCTGGTCGCGCTGGCCATCCTGGCCATCGCCCTCACCGCCGCCTTCCGTGCCCTCGGCGTCACCGCCCAGTCCGCCGCAGAGCTGCGCGAGCGCATGCTGGGCGACTGGGTGGCCGAAAACCGCCTGGCCGAGCTGCGCGCCACCGCCGCCTGGCCCTCGCCCGGCGTGAGCGAAGGCAGCGCCGAACAGGCCGGCCGCAGCTACCGCTGGCGCGAGGAGGTCAAGACCACCCCCAACCCCCTGTTCCGGCGGATCGACGTGAGCGTGTTCGGCCCCGACTCCGGCGAACACGCCATCGCCCGCCTCACCGGCTACGTGGCCCGGCCGCTGCAATGAACGCCCGTCAGCGCGGCCTGACCCTCATCGAGCTGATGGTGGCGCTGGTCATCTTCGCGGTGCTCGGCGTGCTCTCCTACCGCGCCCTGGCCGAGGTCAGCACCAGCCGCACGCGCCTCGAAGACGGCTTCGAGCGCTGGCGCAGCATCGGCCGCACCATGCAGCGCATCGACGCCGACCTGCTCCAGCTGGTCGCCCCCGCCGCCAGCGCCAGCACCACCGCCAACGTGCAGGCCAGCCCGGCGCTGCTGCTCACCCGCGCCGCCAGCGGCGGAGCCGAGCTGCAGCTGCTGCGCCTCGACGACGCCCGCGGCGTGCGCCGGGTCGGCTACCGCCTGGTCGACGGGCGCCTCGAGTGGCTGCGCTGGAGCGGCCGCGACGCCTTCGGCGAGCCCGTCGCCGAGCCCCTGCTTGCCAACGTGCGCAACGTGCGCTGGCGCTTCCTGACCGGCGGCAACCGGATCGACGCCTGGCCCCCCGGCGAGCGCCGCCACACCCTGCCCGACGCGGTGATCCTCGAACTCGAGCTCCCCGACCACGGCACCCTCACCCGCTTCATCGCCCTCCGCTGATGCGCCGCCCCGCCCCGACTCTGCTCACCAAGCCCCGCCAGCGCGGCGCCGCGGTCATCCTCGCCCTCCTAACGGTGGCGCTGGTCGCCGGCCTCGCCGCCGCCGCGGTGGGCGACCTGGGCGTGGCGATGGACCAGGTCACCGGCCGCCACGACCAGGCCCAGGCCCGCCAGCTGGCCCGCGGCGCCGTCGACTGGGCGCGCAACGTGCTGGCCGAGGACGCACGCGGCAGCACCGTCGACCACCTGGGCGAAGCCTGGGCCGTGCAGGTACCGCCGACGCCGGTCGAAGAAGGCGAGCTGGCCGGCGAGATACGCGAGCTGTCGGGCCGCGTGAACCTCAACAACCTCGTCCAGGCCGACGGGCCAAACGCCCTGGAGATCGAACAGTTCCAGCGCCTGCTGGCCGTCGTCGGCGTGGGCGACGCCGAAGCCATCAGCCTCACCGCCGCGCTCCTCGACTGGCTCGACGCCGACGACGAGCCGCGCCTGCCCGGCGGCGCCGAATCCAGCTGGTACGGCGCCCAGACACCGCCCCGCCGGGCCGCCAACAGCCCGCTGGCGGCGGTCGCCGAGCTCACCCAGATCCGCGGCTTCAGCCCCGCGCTGGTCGCCCGCCTCAGTCCCTTCGTCGCGGCCCTGCCCGCCGGCAGCCGCATCAACGTCAACACCGCCCCGGCCGAGGTGCTGGTCGCCGCGGCCCCCGGCCTCGGCGTAGACACCGCCCGGGTGCTGGTGGCCGAGCGCGGCCGCGCCTGGTTCAAGGACGTGGCCGACTTCGAGGCCCGTCTCAAGTCCCGCAGCCCCGACGCCACGCCCGACATCTCCCGGCTGGCCACCACCAGCCGCCACTTCCTCGTCACCGGCCGGGCCCGCTTCGGCGTGGCCATGGTGCGCATGGAAGTGCTCCTCGACCGCAGCCAGAACTGGCCCACCATCGTTTGGCAGAAACTGCTATGAGCCACCGCCTCCTCCTCGCCATCGACGAACAATGGCCCGCCCGGCCGGACTGCCCGTGGGTGCTCCTCGGCCCCGACGGGCAGCCCGCCGCCGAGGGCCACTCCGAGCCCCGCCACTGGCCCGCCGCTGCCGAATGCGAAGTGCTGCTCAGCGGCCCGCAGTGCCTGTGGCTCGAAGTGCCGCTGCCCCGCGCCAAGCGCGGCGACCTGCCGCGCCTCCTCGCCTACGCCCTCGAAGACCGGCTGCTGAAAGACCCGGACACCCAGCATCTCAGCGTCAGCCACCGCCGCCCGGCCGGCGACGGCGAGCGCGAGCTCACCGGCGTGCTGGTGGTCGCCCGCGAGCGTCTGCGCCAGGTCACGGCCCAGCTCGCCGCCATCGGCCGCCCGCCGCGCCGGGTGCTGGCCGAGGTGCAGACCGCCCCGGCCGGCGGCGAGGCCTGGCAGCTCAGCCTGTCGGCGGGTGGCGCGATCCTGCGCAGCAGCAGCGAGGCCGGCATCGCGCTGGATGCCGACATCCTGGTCCCGCTGCTGGCCGCCCAGGCCGCCACCGCCCGCGCCGCCAACACCGCGCCCAGCCACGTCGCGCTGCATCTAGCCCCCGGCTGCCCGGCCCCCGACCTCGCCGCGCTGCAGGCCGAAGCGGGCCTCGACATCCGCCCGGCCTCGCCCTACCTGTGGTGGCAGGGCGCCAGCGGCAAGGCCGCCAACCTGCTGCATGGCGAATTCGCCTTCCGGGAGCAGGGCGGCGGCTGGCTGGCCCGACTGGCCCCGGCCGCCTGGGTCGGCGGCTGCGCGCTGGCCCTGTGGTTCGCGGTCGGGGTGGGTGAAGTGTTGTGGCTCAAACACCAGCAAAGCGGCATCGAGGAGCGCATCGAGCGCGTCTACCGCAGCAGCTTCCCCAACAGCCCGGTGGTCGCCCCGGCGGCCCAGATGCGCCAGCAGCTCAACCTTGAGCGCGCCCGCCACGGCCTGCTCCGCGATGACGACGCCCTCGCCCTGCTGGCCCAGGCCGCCGAAGCCCTCGGCACCGACGCCGCCGGCGGCGTGGCCGCGCTGCGCTTCGAGGACGGCCAGCTCGATCTCACCCTGAACGGGCCCGCCGCGGCCCGCGCCGAGGCCGTCGTCGGCCTGCTGGCGGCCCGCGGCCTGCTCGCCGACCTGCGCCGCGACGGCGCCACCACCCACCTGCTGCTCCGCCGGGAGACCCTGCAATGAACGCCCCCTCCAGCCCCGCCACATCCGCCGGGCACATCGCCCGCCTCGGCCAAGCCTGGCACGCCATCAGCCCGCGGGAGCGGCGGCTGGTGCTGATCGCCACCGGCGTCGTGCTGGTCGGCCTCGTTGTCAACCTGCTCGACTGGAGCCACAGCCAACGCGGCCGCCTGGCCCGCAGCCTGCCCCGCGCCGAAGCCCAGCTCGAGCAGGTGCAGGAAGCCGCCACCGAACTCACCCGCCTGCGCGGCCAGGCCGCCCCCCAGCGGGCCGCGGGCCCGGCGCTTCTCGACGCGGCCCAGGCCTCCGCCAAGAGCCGCGGCCTGGGCCTCGCGCTGCAGGCCACCGGCGACGGGCTGCAGATCAAGGGCCAGGCCAGCCTCGACGCCTTTGTTGACTGGCTCGCCGTGCTCCAGCGCGACCAGGGCCTGCGCGTGCAGCGCCTCGAGATCCAGGGCCAGGGCGGCACCGCCGGCATCGACGCGGTGCTGGTGAAGAGCGACTGAGCCATCACGATGACCCGCAAGCTCCTCGCCCTCCTCGTGCTGGCCCTCGGCTTCGCCGTCGCGAAGGCACCGGCCGCGCTGCTCGGCGGTCTGCTTAGCCACTTCAGCGGCGGCAGCCTTATCCTCCAGCAGGCCGAGGGCAGCCTGTGGCAGGGGCGCGGCGTCCTGGCCAGCCGTGACGCCGGCGGGCGCAGCCTCACCCCCTGGCTGCCGCTGGCCTGGCGCTTCGACGCCGGCCCCCTGGCGCGCCTCGCCATCGGCTGGGACCTCTCCACCAGCGGCAGCCCCCTCGCCCACGTCGAGCTCGGCTCCGCCGGGCTCAAGCTCGGCGGCCTCAAGCTCCACGCCCCGGCCGGCGCGGCGCTGGCGGCCATCCCCTACCCGGCCGCCCGGGCCGGCTGGCACGGCGACCTGAGCATTGCCGCGCCGCGCTGGGACTGCCCTGCCGACGGCCGCTGCAGCGGCGAGGCCAGCCTGCTGTGGCGCGGCGCCGGCAGCGCGCTGTTTCCGGGCCGCAGCTTCGGCGACTACCGGCTGCAGATCAATGCCGAGGCAGGCAACCTGCGCTTCACGCTCGCGACCCTCGCCGGCCCCATCGTCGCCAGCGGCCAGGGCGAGGCGCCCTATGGCCAGCAACCGCGCTTCGACGGCCAGCTGTCGGGCGATGCGGAGCTGCTGCGCCGCCTGCCGGCCATCGCCGGCGGCGCCGCGAAACCCGGCACGCAGCCCGGCCACTTCGAGATCCACTGGCCGCCGCGGTAATCCGTCACTTTCTTCAGCCTGCATATTCGGCCAGAATCACAGGCTCACCCGAATCCTCACCCGCCACCCTTCCACTGCAAGGCCCGACCCCATGAATCCGATCCAAGCCGCCCGTGCCGCCGGCCAGCAAATCTGGCTCGACAACCTGTCCCGCGCCCTCATCAGCTCCGGCGAACTCTCCCGCTTCATCGAGCTGGGCGTCGCCGGGGTCACCACCAACCCGGCGATCTTCCACAAGGCCATCGCCGAGGGGCAGGACTACCGCCCGGCGCTGGCGGCCATGGACGCGTCCCTCGGCGCCGAGGCGCGCTACGAGGGCCTGGTGATCGAGGACGTGCGGCGCGCCTGCGACGTCATCCGCCCGGTGTTCGACGCGAGCCGCGGCGACGCCGGCTACGTGAGCCTGGAAGTCTCCCCGGCGCTGGCCGACGACGAGGCCGGCACCGTCGCCGCCGCCCGCCGCCTGCGCGCCGCAGTGGCCCGCGACAACCTGCTGGTCAAGATCCCCGCCACGGCGGCCGGCGTGGGTGCCATCGAAACCCTCACAGCCGAGGGCGTGAGCATCAACGTCACGCTGATGTTCTCCCTCGCCCACGTCGATGCGGTGGCCGGCGCCTACCAGCGCGGCCTCGAAAAGCTCGCCGCGGCCGGGGGCGACATCACCCGCGTGCGCTCGGTGGCAAGCGTCTTCCTGTCGCGCTGGGACAGCCTGATCGACAAACAGCTCGACGAGATCGGCACCCCCGAGGCCCTCGCCCTGCGCGGCCAGGCCGGCGTCGCGCTGGCCCGCCAGGCCTACCAGCGCTACCTGGCACGCTTCCACGGTGAAGGCTTCGCAGCCCTCGCCGCCAGGGGCGGCCGCCCGCAGAGCATGCTGTGGGCGAGCACCGGCACCAAGAACGCGGCCTACCCCGACCTGATGTACGTCGAGCCGCTGATCGGGCCCGAAACCGTCAACACCCTGCCCGACGCCACCCTCGCCGCCTTCATCGACCACGGCCAGGTGAGCGGCAACACCGTCGCCCAGGGTGCCGATGCCGCAGCGGCCCACATCGCCGCGCTGGCCGGCCTCGGCCTCGATCTCGACGTGCTGGGCGAGCGCCTGCAGCAGGACGGCCTGGCCCAGTTCGCCACCGCCTTCGGCAAGCTGCTCGAACTGACGGCCTGAGCCCTCCTGGCCCCGGCACGACGGCGCGATGCGGATCGCGCCGTTTTTCGTTCACCGGGCAGGCACGAGAGTGGCCAGAAGCGGCCGGGGCCGGCATACTCGGGGAACAACATCACATAAGCCCAGGAGACACCATGCAACGCAACGCGATCAACCCGCCCCAACTCTTCACCGGCAAGGCCTTCAGCCAGACTTTCTCGATCAGCGGCCATCAGCGGCTGATCTTTGTCTCGGGCCAGGTGGACTGCGACGTCGATGGCAAGGTACGCCACCCCGGCGACCTGGAAGCCCAGCTGGTCGGCACCCTCGACAACCTCAAGATTGCACTGGAGGCCCAGGGCTGCACGATGCAGAACCTGGTGAGCGTGAACATCTACGTGACCGACCTGAAGCCCGAGGACTGCACCCGCATCCGCGAAATCCGCTCGGCCTATTTCGACACCGAGAAGCCGCCGGCCGTCTCGCTGCTGGGCATCCAGCAGCTCGCCTTCGAAGGGCTGCGGGTCGAGATCGAGGCAACCGCCGCCGCCTGAAGCCTTAGCGTCTTACAGCCCCATTACCGGCGCGTCAGCGCGCGCCGGCACACAAGCCGGTTATCGCGCCCTGCCCCCCAGGGCCTCCACGCCACCGATCCGCACCCCGGGCCCAATGCCCTTCTGGCGGAACCAGCCGTGGTTCATCTCCAGCGCAAAAGCCGCCGGCCGCGCTGCGCAGTGGTTGTCCTCGGTCTGTGGTTTCATGTCCTCGATGTTGAGGATCCGCCCCTGCTCGTCCAGAAACGCCACCGACAGCGGCAGCAGGGTGTTCTTCATCCACATGCAGTGGCGCTGGAGCTCGGTGAAGATGAACAACATGCCGTGGTTGGCCGGCATGCTGCGGCGCTTCATCAGCCCAAGCATGCGGTGGTCGGGCGTGGCAGCCACCTCGGCCTCGATGCGATACATGCCGGCGGTGAGCTCGGTGAGCGGCATCGACGACTGGGCCTGGGCAAAGCCGGCGCACGCCAGGCCGATGAGCGCGGCGCACAGGGTTCGGGAGATCGGGCGAAGCGGGGTCATGGCTTTCGGGCAGGGCTGGGCAATGCGCGAACTTAGCATGAAAAAGCCCCGCCGGCGGGCTCGCGCGGCGGGGCTTCGGGGTGAGGTTCAGGGCCGTCGGGGGCGTGCTCAGTGGGCCAGGAAATCCACCACCATCCGGTTGAACTTGTCCGCATGCTCCCACTGGGCCCAGTGGCCGCAGCGGTTGAAGATGTGCAGCTCGGCGTTGGGCATGCCCCAGATCAGGCGCAGGCCCACGTCCATCGGCACGAAGCGGTCGTCACGGCCCCAGATCACCAGGGTCGGCGCGGCGATCTCGCCCAGACGCGGGCCGTAGTCGGGGAACTGCTTCGGGTTGGCGGCCAGGCTCTTGACGAAGTTTTCGAGGTGGTCCTTGCGCGCCATCATGTTGTCGAGGCGGGCCTGGTAGAGGGCGTCAGTGAGGCTGCTGGTGTCGAACACGAACACCGCCATCATCTTCTTGAGGTTCTCGATGGTCGGCTCGCGGTAGAGGGCCTGGAGCAGCTTGATACCCTCGGTGGGCATCGGCACGAACTGGCTCGGGCCGCCGGTGCCGCCGCCCATCAGCACCAGCTTGCCGACGCGGCCGGGGTTGAACAGCGCGAAGGCGACGGCGCTGTGGCCACCCATCGAGTTACCGACGATGTGCACCTTGTCGAGCTTGAGCGCGTCGAGCAGGCCCTTGAGGCAGCGGGCATTGAGCTCGGAGCGGGAGCCGGTGCACACGATCGGGTCGCTCTTGCTCCAGCCCGGGCAGTCCATCAGGATCACCCGGTAGCCGGCGGCCACCAGGGGCTCGATGTTGCGGTTGAAGTTGGCCCAGCCGCTGGCGCCGGGGCCGGAGCCGTGGAGCATCACCACGGTCTCGGCGCCTTCGCCGCAGTCGTTGTAGTGCAGTTGCAGGTCGAGGTCGCCCTCGTGGATGCGCACGAAGCGGCTGGTGGCGGCTTCGGTGATGGCGGGCGCTTGAGTCGTCATGGTGTGGTGTCCTTTGTCCGGATTTGTCTTTCGGGTTAGCCGATGCTTCAGTCGGTGAAGGGGCGCGGGCCGAAACCGATGGGGGCCGGCGCGCAGGCCACGAGTTTCGAGAACAGGCCGGCGAAATCCTCTTGCGCGGCCAGGTCGCGGGAGGCCATGTCGGCCTGGAACTCGGCCTCGGCGTCGGCCCAGTCGGCGGCGTCGAGGTGGGTGCGCAGCAGCGGCAGCACCGCGCTCTCCTCGAGCATGATGTGGTTGCGGTAGAACTCGGCGTAGTCCTCGAAGGCTTTCTCGAAGGCCTCGAAGCGGGCCGGGTCGGCCACGTAATGGTCGAGGGCCTGCTGCAGCACGGCGATCCGGGCCGGCGCCGCGGCGTGCTGCTCACCCAGCCGGGCCAGGGCATCGGCGGCGTCCTGGCTGCGGCGGGCGAGGCGGATGAAGAGCGGGTCTTCGCGGGGGTGGTGGCGCTGCTCGGCGTAGGCGTCGAGGTAATGGACCATGGCCTGGAACAGCTTGAGGTCCGGCGCCAGCCGGCCGGCGCCGACTTCCTTCAGCATGAAGCGGATGGCGTGCAGGATCGAGGCCAGCGCCTGGTGCTCGTCGGAGATGATGCGCAATGCTTCCATGGGTTTCTCCAGTGTCGTTCAGGTGGACAGCAGTTCCTGGTGCTTGCTGCCCAGGCCGAGATAGCTCTCGATCACGCGGGGGTCGTCGCGCAGGGCGCTGGCCTCGCCGTGCATCTTGATGCCGCCGTTTTCGAGCACGTAGGCGTAGTCGGCCACCTGCAGCGCGGCGCGGGCGTTCTGCTCGACGAGCAGGATCGACACGCCGCGGCGGCGGAGTTCGGCGATGATGCGGAAGATCTCGCGCACGATCAGCGGCGCGAGGCCGAGGCTGGGCTCGTCGAGCATCAGCAGCTTGGGACGGGCCATCAGCGCGCGGCCCACCGCCAGCATCTGGCGCTCGCCACCCGACATGGTGCCGGCCTGCTGCAGGCGACGCTCCTTGAGGCGCGGGAAGAGGGTGTACACCTCTTCCATTGTCTCGGCGTGGTCGCGCTTGCCGCTGCGGTGGCGCTGGAAGGCGCCGAGCAGCAGGTTGTCCTCGATGCTCATCGAGCCGAACAGCTCGCGCTTCTCGGGCACCAGGTTCATGCCGCGCACGACCATCCGCTCAACCTCCGGCACCTGCTCGATGCTGCCGTCGAAAGCCACCTCGCCGCGGGACGGCAGGAG
The DNA here is from genome assembly GCA_016789125.1 of Zoogloea sp. Classification (GTDB taxonomy): domain Bacteria; phylum Pseudomonadota; class Gammaproteobacteria; order Burkholderiales; family Rhodocyclaceae; genus Zoogloea. Next base: position 9,745 of record JAEUNU010000011.1, read on the forward strand.
GCCCATGATCGCCGACAGGGTGGTCGTCTTGCCGGCGCCGTTGGGGCCGATCACGGTGACGATCTTGCCCTCGCCAACGGCAAGGCTCACGCCGCTCACGGCCTCGACCTTGCCGTAGGCCACCGAGAGGTTCTTGACCTCGAGTACGTTGCGATCACTCATCACACACCTCCCAGGTAGGCTTCGAGCACGGCCGGGTTCTTCTGGATCTCGGCCGGCAGGCCCTCGGCGATCTTCTCGCCGAATTCCATCACGACGACCCGGTCGACCAGACTCATCACGAAGTCCATGTCGTGCTCGACGATCAGCACCGCCATGCCCTCGGACTTGAGGCGGCGCAGCAGCTCGGCGAGGGCCTGCTTCTCCTTGAGGCGCAGGCCGGCGGCCGGCTCGTCGAGGAGCAGCAGGCAGGGATCGGAACACAGCGCGCGGGCGATCTCGAGGATGCGCTGCTGGCCCAGGGCCAGGCTGCCGGCCTCGGCGAACATGAAGTCCTTGAGGCCGACGCGCTCGACCTGCACGGCCGCCTCGCGCAGCAGGCGTGCCTCTTCCTCGCGGTCGAGGCGCCAGGCGGCGGGCAGCACGCCCTTGCTGCCCCGGCGGTGGGCGCCGATGGCCACGTTCTCGAGCACCGTCATCTTGGGCAGCAGGCGCACGTGCTGGAAGGTGCGGCTCATGCCCAGCCCGGCGATCTCCCGCGAGCTGTGGCCGGCCACCGACCTGCCGCGGAACAGCACGTCACCCGAGGTCGGCGTGTCGACGCCCGACAGCTGGTTGAACATGGTGCTCTTGCCGGCGCCATTGGGGCCGATGAGCGCCAGGATCTCGCCGGCCTTCACGTGCAGGCTCATGTTGTTGTTGGCGACGAGGCCACCGAACTTGCGGGTCACATCCTTCGCCTCGAGGATGGTCTCGCCCATCGGCGGCTGCGCTTTGCGGGGCAGCGGCGCGGCGGCCGGGTCGATGGTCTTCTGCGCCTCGCGCACCGGCACCAGGCCGGCGATGAGCGGCCACAGGCCGTCGCGGGCGCGCTGCAGCACGATCACCATCATCACCCCGAAGATGATCACCTCGAAGTTGCCGGCGCTGCCGAACACCTTGGGCAGGATGTCCTGCAGCCACTGCTTGAGCACGGTGATGACACCGGCGCCGACCAGCGCGCCCCACACCTGCCCGGCGCCGCCGACCACCGCCATGAAGAGGTACTCGATACCGATGTGCAGCCCGAAGGGCGTGGGGTTCACGAAGCGCTGCAGGTGGGCATACAGCCAGCCCGCCGCGCAGGCGTGCAGCGCGGCGATCACGAAGATCACCATGCGCGCCCGGGAGGTGTCGACGCCCATCGACTCGGCCATCACCATGCCACCCTTGAGGGCGCGGATCGCCCGCCCCTCGCGGGAATCGAGCAGGTTTCGGGTGGTGAACAGCGCCGCCAGCACGAAGGCCCAGACGAGGTAGTAGAACTGACCGTTGTCGGCCAGCGTGTAGCCGAACACGCTCACCGGCGGGATCCCCGACAGGCCGCCGTGGCCGCCCAGGAACTCCATGTTGCCGAACAGGAAATACAGGCTGATGCCCCAGGCCATGGTGCCCAGGGGCAGGAAGTGGCCCGACAGCTTGAGCGTCACCGAGCCGAGGATCACCGCCACCGTGGCGGTGAGCACCAGCCCGGCAAGCAGGGTGAACCACGGCGAGCTGCCGATGAAGGCCAGCCAGCCCGGCAGATCCTGGGCGGTGGTGAGCCACGCCGTGGTGTAGCCGCCGAGGCCAACGAAGGCCGCCTGCCCGAAGCTGGTGAGCCCGCCGACGCCGGTCAGCAGCACCAGCCCCAGGGCTACCAGCGCCGACAGCCCCACGTAGTTGAGCAGCGTTACATAGAACTCCGGCAGCACCAGCGGCGCCGCCGCCAGCAGCACCATAAACACGCCAAGCACCAGCTTGGGGCTGAGCCGCGACGGTGCAGCGGCCGCGGCACGGGTTTGGGTATTTGCGTTCATTCTTCTTCCTCCACGTGGTGGGAAGTGAGGGAGCGCCACATCAGCACCGGGATGATCAGCGTGAACACGATGACGTCCTTGAAGGCGCTCGCCCAGAAGGACGAGAAGGATTCGAGCAGCCCGACCAGGATCGCCCCGCCCGCCGCCAGCGGATAGCTGGCCAGCCCGCCGATGATCGCGGCGACAAAGCCCTTGAGACCGATCAGGAAGCCGCTGTCGTAGTAAACCGTGGTGATCGGCGCCACCAGCAGGCCCGACAGCACACCGATGACCGCCGCCAGGAAGAAGGTCAGCCGCCCCGCCAGCGCCGGCGAGATGCCCATCAGGCGCGCGCCGTTGCGGTTGATGGCGGTGGCGCGCAGGGCCTTGCCATACAGCGTGCGGTCGAAGAACAGGTAGAGCGCGACGATCAGCACCACCGAGGCACCGAGCACCACCAGCGTGTGCCCACCGACCATCAGCGAACCAAGCTCGAACTGCGCCTCGCTGAAGGGCTGGGTGCGCGAACCTTCAGGCCCGAAGATGAGCAGCCCGAGGCCGACCATCGCCAGGTGCACCGCCACCGAGATGATCAGCAGCACCAGCACCGGCGCCTCGGCCACCGGCTGGAAGGCCACCCGGTAGAGCATCGGCCCCATCGGCACGACGATCGCCAGGGCGATCAGCACCCGCGCGGCGGTGGGCAGCTCGGCGATCGGCAGGCCCCACAGCAGCCCCGCCAGCGCCAGCGGGTAGGCCAGGTTCCACAGCACCGAGCGGCCGATGGTGCGCCGGCCGGTGGCCGAGAAGGCGTCGACGGCCAGCGTCAGCACGCCGCAGCCGACCAGCAGCCACACCGTGGCGGGGAAATGGCCACTTTCGAGGGCCGCCATCGTGAGGGCACCCCAGGCGAGAAACTCACCCTGGGGAATGAAGATCACCCGGGTGACGGCAAACACCAGCACCAGCGCCAGCGCCAGCAGCGCATAGATGGCGCCGTTGGTGACGCCGTCCTGGCCGAGCATTGCAATGATTTCGGCATCCATCGCGGACTCCCGTGGAAACCCGCCGCACCAGGTGAGGGCCGGCGGGTGGAAACGACAAGGCGGAGAAAGGCCCGGGCCAGGCGGTGCCTGGCCCGGTGGCGCTTACTTGACCAGCTTCCAGTGGTTGTTCTCGACCTTGATCATCACGATCGCGCTGGCGTCGTAGCCGGCGTGGTCGCCCGCCGCCATGCTGTAGACGCCGTTGGTGCCGACCAGCTTGCTGGTCTTCTCAAGGCCGTCGCGGAGCGCCGCGCGGTACTCCGGCGTGCCGGCCTTGGCCTTGCCCTTCTGGGCGCCGGCGATGGCGTTCTGCAGCAGCAGCCAGGCATCCCAGGTGGCGCCGGCGAAGGTGGAGCGGGAATCCGGGCCGTACTTGGCTTCGAGGGTGTGCACGAAGGCCACGGCGTTCTTCTTGGCGGGATGGCTGTCGGGCAGTTGCTCGGCAACCAGCACCGGACCGACCGGAATCAGGGCGCCTTCGACGTTCTTGCCGCCGACCCGCAGGAATTCCTTGCTGGTGACGCCGTGGGATTGGTAGATGCGGCCCTTGAAGCCGCGCTCGCGCAGGGTGATCTGGGGCATCGCGGCGGGGGTGCCGGAAGCGCCGACGACCACCGCGTCGGGCTTGCTGCTCATGACCTTGAGAACCTGGGCCTGGACGCTGGGGTCGGCGCGGCCGTAGCGCTCGGACGCAACGATGGTGAGCTTGCCTTCGGCGGCCTTGGTCAGCGCCTTGTGGAGCAGTTCGCCCCAGGAATCGGAGAAGCCGATGAAGCCGACGGTCTTGACGCCGTTGGCGAGCATGTCGGCCACCACGCGCTGAACCATCAGGTCGGCCGCCGGCTCGCTGCGGAACACGAAGCCGCGCTTGTCGCCGGACACATCGAGGGGCGCGACGGAGACCATCGGCACCTTCTCGGCGTTGGCCACGTCGGCCATGGCGGTGGCGGTGCTGATGAGATTGGGGCCGAGGATGGCGTCCACCTTGTCTTCGCCGATCAGCTTGCGAACGTTCTTGACGGCGGCGGTCGGGTCGGTGGTGTCGTCGAGCAGGATGAAGTTCACCTTCTCGCCGCCAACGGTGGTCGGGAACAGGGACACGGCCTTGCGCGTCTCGGCGCCGAGGGCGGCGGCCGGGCCGGTGAGGGAGGCCACCACGCCGACGTTGATGTCGGCCAGGGCCGGGGTGGCGGCCAGGGTGGCGGCGGTGATCGCGAACAGGTTCTTCAGTTTCATTTTTGTCTCTCCTCGGTTTGGGGTGTTCTGCTGCAGGTACGGATGCGGAATCAGACCGAAACGCCGGTCAGGGCGGCAAAACCGGCGATCCACTCGGGAATTGCCCGGTAGTAGC
>JAEUNU010000109.1 GCA_016789125.1 Zoogloea sp.
ACTTCCTTGATTTCCCGGGTCAGCAGCAGTTCGCCCTCATTGCGCTTCATGTAGATGCCGTTGCGCACCTTCAGTTCGAGCACGCCGTAGCCCATCTGGGTCATGCGTGAGGCGACCTGCTCGGAGATCAGGCGGCCCAGCGTGGAGGACTGCTCCAGTTGGTCAATGTTGACCAGGGTGGCGACGATGAACGGCGCATTGCCCCCGTTGTTGCTGAAATTGCTGGCGCTCGCCGATGTAGCCGGGTAGCGCTTCAGCAATTCAGCAACGGCGCTGTAGTTGGCCGCATTGAAGGCGTTGTTCTGGGCCTGTTCATAGCTGGGTTCAGGGGCTCCACCAGACTTCGGGGTGGTTTCGCAGGCGTTCAGGAAGAGGCTCGAAATCGCCAGGGCTGCATACATCAGCGGACGCACGGCTTGCTCCCTTCGGCGCAGTCGAGGACCTTGATCGTGTTGCCACGGCCTGCCTGGTCCCAATAGAGAGCGCGATCTTCGTCGGTGGCGTAGTAGATATTGGTACGGCGGCTGATGATCCGCGATCGGTCGGAGATCGAGGACGTCAGCAGGATTTCGGAGCGGGGTACCGGGCCGGATGCGTAGCGCCCATTACCCAGTGCCTCCTGGTGCAGCCAGGCGAAGCCATCTATACCTGCTGCGGCGGCAAGCACCTTGAGGCCCGCAGTCAGGCTGGCCGATGGGGAAATGTCTGCCGAGGCCACGGCGCCCAGTGCCCACAGGCCTGCGCCGAGGGCGGTCGCCTCGCCGTAGTAGTAGGTGTTCTGGGCGCGCTGGGGGTTGAAGCGGTAAATCGAGTAGCGCACATCCACGGTAAGTGCGTCGCGGGCGTCGGTACTGACGGGCAGGCCTTGTGCGACCAGGGCGGTGATCAGGAGCTCCCGGAAGCCTTCGACGAAGGCCTGCTCGCCGCCAGGCGTCGCCACATACAGGGCGCGATGGTTGCCACTCTTGCGCAGGTCCTCGGCGATGTTGCGGGCGAAGTGATCGGCAATGACCTGCCAGTGCTGGGCTGCTTGAAGTTTCTGTTGCACGCTGTTTTCGAAACGGGTCGGTGCCGGCACATCCGCATAACGGGGGGCGCAACCGATCAGCGTGCCAGCCAGCGCAAGCGCCAGGCCGGATGTCGCGAGTTTATTCACCGTAAGTCCTCATTGCTGGCTCGCCGAAGGCGGCGGGCACTATGTTTTTGTCCTGGGCTCGGGCGGCCGGGCTCGGCTATCTGGCCTGCTTCAAACCAAAACCGAGTTTAACATAGCAAAAAACTGCGTATGTCGGATAGTTCTCGGCGCCATCCAATCGGGGACTTTTTTGATGCGATGAGGTTTTTCGTGGAATAAAGAGCAGGATCGTTCGCCTGCAGTAGCAATAAGCCCGGGGGCTGCTGAGTTTGAGTTCCGAAGCCTGCTAGTCCTTCTTGATCAAGCCCGCCAGCGCCGCGAATGGGTTGTGCGTCGCCGCCTTGCCGGGTTGCTTGGCAGTGACGTTGCCCTGGGTGGCTTCGAGCTGGCGCTGGTGCTCGTTGTCGTGGCAGTAGAGGCACAGCAGCTCCCAGTTGCTGCCGTCGGGCGGGTTGTTGTCGTGGTTGTGGTCGCGGTGGTGCACGGTGAGTTCGCGCAGGTTGGCGGGGGTGAACTCGCGGGCACAGCGGCCGCAGATCCAGGGGTAGATCTTGAGGGCTTTTTCGCGGTAGCCCTCGGCGCGCTTGTCGGCGGCGCGGCGGGCTTCGAGGACGAGGCGGTCGAGTTTTTCGCTCATGCTGGGGCTCCGGGGAAGCGGGTGGCCAGGTCGGCCAGGGCGTCTTCGATGACTTCGGCGGCCCATTCGAGCTCGGGCTCGCCGACGATCAGCGGTGGGGCGAAGCGCAGTACGCTGTCGTGGGTGTCCTTGGTCATCAGGCCGCGGGCGAGCAGCCATTCGGCGGCGGTGCGGGCGTTCACGCGGCGGGTGTCGAGCTCCATGCCGATCAGTAGCCCACGGCCGCGCACCTCGCGGATCAGCGGGCTATCGATGGCCTGCAGCCGGGCCAGAAAACTGGCGCCGAGGCGGGCGGCGCGCTCGGCCAGGCGCTCGTCGGCGAGGAGGCGCAGGGCTTCGTCGGCGACGGCGGAGGCGAGGGGGTTGCCGCCGAAGGTGGAGCCGTGGTCGCCCGGGCGGAAGACCTGCATCAGCGCGTCGTCGGCCAGGAAGGCGGAGACGGGCAGCAGGCCGCCGCCGAGGGCCTTGCCGAGGATCACGCCGTCGGGGCGCACGCCCTCGTGTTCGCAGGCGAGCAGGCGGCCGGTGCGGCCGAGGCCGGTCTGCACCTCGTCGGCGATCAGCAGCACATTATGGCGGCGGCAGACTTCGGCGCAGCGGGCGAGCCAGCCGGCGGGCGGGATCACGATGCCGCCTTCGCCCTGGATCGGCTCGAACAGGAAGGCGGCGGTGCTGGGCGTGATGGCTGCCTCAAGCGCCGCCACGTCGCCGTAGGGGATGCTGCAGAAGCCCGGCGCGAAGGGGCCGAAGCCGTCCCGGTACTGGGCCTCCGATGAGAAGCCGACGATGGTGGTGGAGCGGCCGTGGAAGTTGTTGGCGCAGACGATGATCCCGGCCTGGCCGTCGGCCACGCCCTTGACCTTGTAGGCCCACTTGCGGGCGGCCTTGATGGCGGTCTCGACGGCTTCGAGGCCGGTGTTGACCGGCAGCGCCCGGTCGTAGCCGATGAGCGCCGACAGGCGCTCGAGCATCATCGGCAGGCGGTCGTTGGAGTAGGCCCGCGAGGTGAGGGCGAGCCGGCTGGCCTGGTCGCTGAGGGCGCGCACCAGGCGCGGGTGGCTGTGGCCGAAACTGACCGCCGAGTAGGCGCTCATCATGTCGAGGTAGCGCCGGCCTTCGACGTCCCACAGCCAGACGCCCTCGCCGCGGGTGAACACCACCGGCAGCGGGGCGTAGTTGCGGGCGCCGAAGGTGTCTTCGCGCTGGCGCAGCTGGGCGGTGGTGGGGCCGAGGGCGGCGGCGGCGAGGTCGCGTACCCAGCCGGCGCCGCTGCCGTCGCGGTCGCGCTCGGGAACGTATTCGACGATCTCGAGGGCCATCAGGTCGGCGCAGCTGCGCAGGCCGTGGAGGGCGTCGACGAGCTCCTGCGGGTCGAGGCCGTCGGGCACCAGGCAGGTGGTGGCGGGCAGCGCGGCGCAGTCCATGGCGTCGAGGTCCACCGACACGCCGAAGCCGGCGGTGCCCTCGCGGGCGATCGTCATGGCTTCGCACAGCACGGCGGGCAGGCCGCGGGCCTGCACTTCGGGCATGAAGAAGATCTTGACGCCCAGCTTCTGGAGCAGCTCCAGCTCCTCGGGCTCCCACGAGCGGGCGCCGACAATGGCCACGTGGGCTGGGTCGAGGTGCGGGCCGGGCAGGCCGGTGAGGGCTTCGTGGCCGACCCCCAGCAGCGCCGACAGGGGCATGCCGTGGATGTTGCCGGTGTGCGTGCTGCGCTCGGTGTGGGCGTCGAGGTGGGCGTCGATCCAGATCAGGCCGAGCTTGCCGCGGGGGGCCAGGCTGCGGGCGACGCCGCGCCAGGTGCCTGCGCCAATGGCGTGGTCGCCCCCCAGCACGAGGGGGATCGCGCCTTCGTCGCAGATGCCGGCGACGCTGTCGGCGAGCTCGTGCAGCAGGTTGCTGACGAGAGCCAGACGCTCGGGCATCGGCGGGTGGGGCGGCTTGGGGGCCGAGGGTTCGAACAGGGTCTGCCAGGTGGCGCGCACGCCGCGCTGGCGGAGCTGGGCGTCGAGGCCGAGGGCGCGCAGGGCACGCGGCCCGGCTGCGGGGCCGAAGATGGGGGCGCCGAGGCAGGAGCCGACGCCGACGATGCGGACCGGGC
>JAEUNU010000069.1 GCA_016789125.1 Zoogloea sp.
CCCGGGTCGGCCAGGCCGAGGCGGCACGCTACCCGTCCTTCAGCCTCGGCGGCAGCATCGGCCTGCAGGCCCTGGGCCTGTCCACCTTCACGGGTGGCGGGCAGGTGGCCCGCTCGCTGGCCGCCTCGGTGAGCGGTCCGGTGTTCGACGCCGGCCGCCTGCGCGCCCAGGTGGAAGCCCGGGACGCCCTGCGCGAACAGCAGCTCGCCGCCTACCGCAAGGCCGTGCTCGGCGCCCTCGAAGACGTGCAGAACGCCCTGGTGGCCCTCTCCGAAACCCGCCTGCGCGAACAGGCGCTGACGGGCGCCGCCGACGCCGCCCGCAATGCGGCCCTGTATGCCCGCCACCGCTACACCTCCGGCCTTATCGACTTCCAGACCGTGCTCAGCACCGAGCGCAGCCTGCTGACCATCGAAGACAACCTGGCCAGCGCCGAAGCCGCCCGGCTCACCGCCCTCGTCCAGCTCTACAAGGCCTTGGGCGGCGGCTGGGCGCCCGGCGACAGCACCGAAACCCAAGCACCCGAAAGCACGCCATGAACAGCCCCAAGCCCACCTCACCGGAAGCCCTCCGCGAGCTGATCCTCAAGGACGGCCGGCGCCGTCTCGGGGGCAGGGCCCGTGTCGCCCTCGCGCTGGCCGGCCTCGGCCTCGCCGGGCTGCTCGTCTGGGCCCTTGTTGGCGGCAACGGCAACGACGGCCCGCGCTACCTCACCCAGCCCGTGAAGAAGGGCGAGCTGGTCATCAACGTGTCGGCCAACGGCAACCTGCAGCCCACCAACTCGGTGGATGTGGGCAGCGAGCTGTCGGGCATCATCGAGACCGTTTTTGTGGATGTGAACGACCGGGTGAAGAAGGGCCAGGTGCTGGCCCGCCTCGACACCTCAAAACTGCGGGATCAGGTGCGCCAGGCGAAGGCCGAGATCGCCGCCGCCGAGGCGCGGGTCGGCCAGGCCCGGGCCACGGTGGCCGAGACCGCCGCCAGCCTGGCCCGGCTGCAGGAGGTGGCGCGGCTCTCCGGCGGCAAGGTGCCCTCGAAGGCCGAGCTCGACGCCGGCCAGGCCGCGGCGCTGCGGGCGGTGGCCGACCAGAAGGCCGCGGAGGCCGCCGTGGCCTCGGCCCGAGCGCTCCTGTCCACCTACGAGATCAGCCTTTCCAAGGCCACCATCCACTCGCCCATCGACGGTGTGGTGCTGACCCGCAAGGTCGAGCCCGGCCAGACGGTGGCCGCCGCGATGACCGCCCCGGTGCTGTTCACCCTGGCCGAAGACCTGCGCCGCATGGAGCTGCAGGTGGACGTGGACGAGGCCGACGTGGGCAAGGTGAAGGAGGGGCAGGAGGCCCGCTTCCATGTGGATGCCTGGCCCGGCCAGAACTTCCCGGCCAGGGTCACCCGGGTCGGCTGGGGCTCCCAGACCAAGGACCAGGTGGTGTCCTACCTCACCATCCTCGAGGTGCGCAACGACGAGCTCCTGCTGCGCCCCGGCATGACCGCAACCGCCGACATCACCACCGCCCGCCGCGCCGACGTGCTGCTGGTGCCCAACACCGCGCTGCGCTTCGCCCCGCCGGCCGCCCGCAGTCAGCCCAAGCGCAGCCTGCTGGCCAGCCTCACCCTGCGCCCGCCCTCGGCTGGCCCCAAGGTGGCCTCCGAGGCCGCCCCCAAGGACGGCAGCCAGACCCTCTGGGTGCTGGAAGGCGGCCAGCCCCGGGCGCTGCGGGTGAATGTGATCGGCAGCAACGGCCAGGTCTCGGAAGTCCGCCCAGTGGAGGCCGGCAGCCCCCTCGCGCCCGGCGCCGAGGTGATCGTTGAAGCCGTGGCGGCCAAGCCATGAGCCCCGCCGAACCCCTCATCGCCCTCTCAGGCGTCACCCGCGTCTTCGGCAGCGGTGCCGCCGCCTTCCAGGCCCTGCGCGGCATCGACCTGACCATCGAGGAGGGCGACTTCGTGGCTATCATGGGCCCCAGCGGCTCGGGCAAGTCGTCGCTGATGAACATCCTCGGCTGCCTCGACACCCCCAGCGGCGGCAGCTACCGCTTCCGCGGCCTGGCCGTCGAGGGCCTCAGCCGTGACCAGCGGGCGCTCTTACGCCGGCACGCGCTGGGCTTCATCTTCCAGGGCTTCAACCTGCTCGCCCGCACCTCGGCCCAGGAGAACGTGGAGCTGCCGCTGCTTTACCGGGGCGAACCCGCCGCCGCCCGCCACGCCATGGCCCGCGCCGCGCTGGCCTCGGTGGGCCTCACCGGCTGGGAGCACCACGGCCCGGCCGAGCTCTCCGGCGGCCAGCAGCAGCGGGTGGCGATCGCCCGGGCGCTGGTCACCGGGCCCTCGCTGCTCCTCGCCGACGAGCCCACCGGCAACCTCGACACCGCCCGCAGCCGCGAGATCATGGACCTGCTGGCCGCCCTCAACCGCGACCAGGGCATCACAGTGCTGATGGTCACCCACGAGGCCGACATGGCCGCCTACGCCCGCCGCACCGTGCGCCTGGTGGATGGCCTCATCGCCAGCGACGAGCGCCGCGCCTCCGGAGGCCAGCCATGATCTGGAACGCCCTGCAGCTCGCCCTGCGCGAGATCCGCCGCAACCTGATGCGCTCCTTCCTCACCATCCTCGGCATCGTGATCGGCGTCTCGGCGGTGATCACCATGGTCACCCTCGGCAACGGCGCCACCCGCGCGGTCTCCGACCAGATCGCCAGCCTGGGCAGCAACCTGCTCATCGTGCGCCCCGGCCAGATGCTCGGCCCCGGCCGCGACTCGGCCGGCGCGCCGCGCTTCAAGGTGGCCGACGCCGACGCCCTGCGCAGCCAGGTGAGCGGCCTCGCCGCCGCGGTGCCGGTGGCCAACAAGGCCGTCACCCTGGTGGCGATGGCGCGCAACTGGTCGTCCAGCGTCACCGGCACCACCGCCGAGTGGTTCACTGCGGGCAAGTGGCAGCTCGCCGCCGGCCGCGTCTTCAGCGCCCCCGAAGAGCGCGCCGGCGCCGCGGTGTGCGTGATCGGCGAGACCATCCGCCGCGAGCTCTTCGGCGGTCTCGACCCCATCGGCCAGCCCCTGCGGGTCAAGCAGTTCTCCTGCGAGGTGATCGGCCTGCTCGCGTCCAAGGGCCAGTCCACGATGGGCAGCGACCAGGACGACATCGTGGTGGTGCCGCTGCGCACCCTGCAGCGCCGCCTCACCGGCAGCACCGACGTGGCCACCCTGATGATCTCGGTGAAGGACGAGGCCTCGATGGACGTGGCCAAGAACCAGGTCACCTGGCTGATGCGCGAACGCCGCCACATCGCCCCCGGCGACGACGACAACTTCTCGGTGATGGACACCCGCCAGATCGCCGAGACCCTGTCGGGCACCACCAAGGTGATGACCGGCCTGCTCGGCGCCGTGGCCGCGGTGAGCCTCCTGGTGGGCGGCATCGGCATCATGAACATCATGCTGGTGTCGGTCACCGAGCGCACCCGCGAGATCGGCATCCGCCTCGCCATCGGCGCGCTGGAGCGGGAGGTGCTGCTGCAGTTCCTGATCGAGGCGGTGGTGCTGTCGTCCCTCGGCGGCCTCATCGGCATCGCCCTCGCCACCCTCGCCTCCATCGGCGGCGCCGCGCTGATGCACGTGCCCTACCTCTTCAACCCGGGCATCAACCTGCTGTCCTTCGGCTTCTCGGCGGCGATCGGGGTGATCTTCGGGTATGTGCCGGCGAGCCGGGCGGCCAGGCTGGACCCGATCGAGGCGCTGAGGCATGAGTGAGGGGGGCGATGGACGCGCCTGGGAGAGGCCTGTGCCGCATTTAAGTGACGGCTGTTGGGTACGAACCGTGAAGCTGTTGTAGGTGCGAGCTTGCTCGCACGCGGTGGCCAGACAAGGATCTGCCCTCATCTGGCACCCCCTCAGCGGTGCAGCGCCGCGTATTCCCGGGCTGTCGGCAGGCGGCGGGGCAGGCTGCGGGCGTGGGGCCGGGTGGCCTCCCAGCCCAGGCAGGCCAGCCAGATCGCGCGGGGGATGGCCTTGTGGGCGGTGCGGTAGTAGCTGACCATTCGCCGGCTGATCCCCAGCGCCTCGGCGGCGGTGCTGAGGGACAGGCCGTTGCGGTGCATCCATTCGCCGAACATCTGGTGGCTCACCGCGCCGGCCTGCTCCTGGGCCCAGGCATACACGTTGTCGGCGCCGAACGCCTCGTCGAACCACTCGATGCCCGGGCTACCCTCGGCCACGTGCACCGTGGCAAAGACGCCCGGCTCGAGGATGGGGGCAAGCGGCGGCGTGGTCCGCAGCACACTCTCCACGGGATCTAGATCTTGGAAGTGCCTTGTTGTCCGACCAGATGGTAGCGCCATGGCGGGGCGGGGGGATTTACTCCTCCACCGAGCAATGTTTCTACCTCACCCCACCAACATTACTCCCGTGGGTAGAAACATTAGTGGTCCGGGGTAGTAACGTTGCTGCAAAAAGCAGCAACCTTACTATCGGCGCGAGTAAATTTACTGTCTGGCCGAGTAATGTTTCTCCGTGGCGGAGCAATGTTTCTCCCGCCACGAGCAATGGTTCTACCCTCGGGTAGTAACGGTGCTGCTTTTTGCAGCAATGTTTGTCGGCTCAGGTAGAAACATTGCTCGGGCGGGGAGTAATGGTTCTCTCCGCAGGCGTAAAAAAGCCGGCGTGGGCGCCGGCGGGTTTGGCGGGCAGCGGATCAGGCCTGGGGCGTGTCGGGGGTGCCGTTGTCGGGCTTGCGGCTCCTGCCGCGGGTGCGCAGGCTGATGGCCTGGCGCAGCGATTCGAGGCCTTCGCTCTTGCCGAACATCTTCATGAGGCCGTAGCCCTCGAGGCTGGTGCCGAGGATGTCGCAGCCGAGGGCGTCCTTGACGTTCTCGATCTGGTTCAACAGCTCGCGCAGGCGCAGGAGCCGCGGGCGCAGGGCGTCGAGGTCGGCGAAGTCTTCCTTGAGGCCCTCGAAGTCCACCGACGGCGGGATGACGGCGAGGTTCTGGTCGAGCACGATGGCCGTCTGCCGGCAGAAGGGTTCGGATTTTTCGCCCATCCGCGGCAGGCCCTCGAGGACGTCGGCGGTGATGTCGCTGAAGGGCGCGAAGATCTCTTCGAGGGTGGCGAGGGCGGCGTCCATCCGGGCGATGGTTTCGGCGCTGAAGTTGGCGGAAATCAGGTTCTGGCTCATGGGGGTCTCCTGGCTGCGGGTGGCGTGGTGCTAAGTGAAATGCATGCTGCAGTGGCAGTATCTCCCGAAACGCATGTGCGGTGCGCGGATTTTTATGCTCATGGCCTCGGGGCGCGGGGCGCGGGCGGGCGCGTTGGCCGAGCGCGGGGGCGGGGTTTCTGCTATGGTCCGCGCCCGTTTATGTGGTGGGTGCTGTGGCCGTGGGTGTCTTGAAGTGGGTTGCGTTGGGGGTGTGCGTGTTGCTGGCGGTGCCGGTGTCGGCGGCGGTGATCGAGGGGCGGGTGGTGGCGGTGGCGGACGGCGACACGGTGACGGTGCTCGACGCCCGCAAGCGCCAGCACAAGCTGCGCCTCACCGGCATCGACGCGCCGGAGAAGCGCCAGCCCTTTGGCGATGCGTCGCGCCAGCACCTGGCCGGGCTGGTGTTCGGGCGGGAGGTGCGCGCCGACTGCCCCAAGCGCGACCGCTACGGCCGCTGGCTGTGCAAGCTGAGGGTGGACGGCCGCGACGCCAACTTCGCCCAGCTGGCGGCGGGGATGGCCTGGCACTACCGGGCCTACGGCAAGGACCAGGGCCTGTTCGACTTCACCGGCTACGCGCTCATCGAGCTGGAGGCGCGCTACCGCCGCCGCGGCCTGTGGGCCGACCCGCGGCCCCAGGCGCCGTGGGATTTCCGGCGGGCCAGGCGGGAGGCGGCATCGGGCTGGGGGCTCGGCGGCATACCGGTCGTGGGTAAGACCGTGGGATAATCGGGCGATCTAGACTTGCATGATGGATGGGCGGGGTATGGAGATCCGGATCGAGGGGGTGCTGAAGAGCTGGAACAAGGAGCGGGGCTTCGGCTTCATCGAGCCGCTCTCCGGCGGGGGGCAGGACATCTTCGTGCATGCATCCGACTTCCCGCGCCAGGGCGGCGCGCCCCGGCCGGGGGAGCGGCTGACCTTCGAGATCGGGCTGAATGCCGAGGGCAAGAAGAAGGCGCTGCAGGTGCGGCGGCCAGGGCAGCGCTCGGCCAAGGGTGCCCGCCGGGTGCCGCCGCGGCACGCGGGGGCGGGCTGGTCGGGCGCGTGGCTGGGGCGGCTGGCGCTGCTGGTGGGGGTGGTGGCCGTGGGGGCTGTGGGTTACAGGTTTGCGCCGCCCTTGCTGGCAGCGCTGCATGCCGGCGGCGGGGCGGCGCCCCAGGCGGTGATCGCCCACGCTCCAGCGGCCGTTCAGCCGGCTTTACCCCAGGCCCGGCCCGCTCCGGCGCCGAGCTCTTATCACTGCGACGGGCGCACCCACTGCGCGCAGATGACGTCCTGCCAGGAGGCTACGTATTTTTTGAGGAACTGCCCGGGCGTCGAGATGGATGGGAACCACGATGGCGTCCCCTGCGAGAAGCAGTGGTGCAATTAGGGGGAGGGTGGACGGTAGCTGCGGCTTCAGCCGCCCGCCGCCGGTCAAACCAGGGCAGATCCTCCGTTCCACCTCCGCGTGCGAATGAATTCGCACCTACAGCAGGCCGACGGCTCGGTGGGCGAGGTATGGCGGGTGGTGGGGTACCGGGCGGCTATTTTATGGTGGGAACCGTGGGGCGCTTGTAGGGGCGACTTCAGTCGCCCGCGGGGGGCGAATAGGGGGCCTACCTTGATTTCACCGGCTGAGGGCGACTGAAGAGGGCGTTGTAAAACCGCGCCGCACGATGCCTAGATGTCGGCGCTGCCATGCAATCAATCGGGTAACGTATTGGATGGCGGTGGCGGTTTTTGCCACACGCGCCGCTCACATGCCGGCG
Organism: Zoogloea sp.; assembly: GCA_016789125.1. GTDB lineage: Bacteria > Pseudomonadota > Gammaproteobacteria > Burkholderiales > Rhodocyclaceae > Zoogloea. The sequence goes on from JAEUNU010000069.1 coordinate 6,947, forward strand.
CCGCGGTTGAATGAAGCAGG
>JAEUNU010000047.1 GCA_016789125.1 Zoogloea sp.
GAGGTAGCGCACGTTCTCGTGGTTATGCGGCGGCACCACCGGGACGACGCGGGTCACCGGCATGCCGGCCTTGACCAGCTCGTCCTTCTTGCGCGGGTTGTTGCTGAGGAGGTGCACCGAGCGCACGCCCAGGTGCTTGAGGATCTCGGCGGCGCAGTCGAAGCTGCGCGCGTCCACCGGCAGGCCGAGGGCCACGTTGGCGTCCACGGTGTCCAGCCCTTCGTCCTGCAGCGCGTAAGCACGCACCTTGTGGCTGAAGCCGATACCCCGCCCCTCGTGGCCGCGCAGGTACACCAGCACACCGCGCCCGGCGGCGGCGATGCGCTCGAGGGACATCTCGAGCTGTGGCCCGCAGTCGCAGCGCAGCGAGCCCAGCACGTCGCCGGTCAGGCACTCGGAGTGGAGGCGCACCAGCACGTCCTCCTGGCCGGCCACCTCGCCACGCACCAGCACCGCGTGCTCGGTGCCGTCGGCGGTCTGGCGGTAGGCGTGCATCACGAACTCGCCGTGGCGGGTGGGCAGGCGTGAGGTGGCCACGTGCTCGATGCCCGTCAGCGGGGCGGCGCCCTGGTCGGCGGCCGTGCCGGCCTGTGTTTGAGAACCCCTGATCGTGTCCATAGTGAAGCTTGAAAGTAAATTAAGTTTCTGCAAATGCAATGCTGCGCCCTAACGCCGCCCGATATCAAGGCTGCGATGGCCGGGCGCGGGGGCCCCATTGTGACCGAAGACGGGCTCTTGATGCACTGCAGCGGCAGTCTGCCCCACCCCGGCCCCCCGACCCTATCCCCGAAGTAGTACCAGAGTAGTATTTTCGGCCGCCCGCCCGGCTGGCCTAATGAACTCAAGCCCCAACCCTTGCAGAGAAGGAGTTTCAGATGAGTTCATGGAGACTTTCGGTCCTCGCCGACCGCCACCGCGCCCTCGGTTCCAGCCTTGAAGACTGGAACGGCATGGGCACCGCGTGGACCTATTCCACCGACCTCGCCGACGAGCACGCCGCGATCCGCACCAAGGCCGGCCTGATGGATGTGTCGGGCCTCAAGAAGATGCATATCATCGGCCCCCACGCCGAGGCGCTGATCAACTTTGCCACCACCCGCAACGTGGGCAAGCTCTACCCGGGCAAGTCGGTGTATGCCTGCATGCTCAACGAGGCCGGCAAGTTCATCGACGACTGCGTGATCTACCGCAACGGCCCCAATGCCTTCATGGTGGTGCATGGCTCCGGCGCCGGCCACGAGATTCTCACCCGCGCGGCGGTGGGCCGCAACGTGGCGGTGCTGTTCGACGACGACCTGCACGACCTGTCGCTGCAGGGGCCGGTGGCGGTGGATTTCCTGGCGAAGCACGTGCCGGGCATCCGCGACCTGCCCTACTTCCACCACATGCAGACCACCCTCTTCGGCCGCCCGGTGATGCTGTCGCGCACCGGCTACACCGGCGAGCGCGGCTACGAGATCTTCTGCAAGGCGGCCGACGCGCCCACGATCTGGGACACCATCGTCGCCGAGGGCAAGGAGATGGGCATCATGCCGTGCTCCTTCACCGCGCTCGACTGGCTGCGGGTCGAGAGCTACCTGCTGTTCTACCCCTACGACAACTCCGACATGTACCCGATGGAAGGCCAGCCCATCGGCGACAGCCTTTGGGAGCTGGGGCTGGATTTCACCGTGTCGCCGGGCAAGACCGACTTCCGCGGCGCCGCCGAGCACTACCGGCTGAAGGGCCAGGAACGCTTCAAGATCTTCGGCGTGGAGCTGGCCAGCAAGGATGCGGCCCTAGGCGGCGACGCGCTCTACGACGGCGACACGAAGGTCGGCTTCGTCACCTGCGGCATGTATTCGCGGCTCACCGAGCGCTCGATGGCCATCGCCCGCCTCGACCCCGCCTACGCGGTGGCCGGGCGCAAGCTCACCCTGCGCGGCGCCAAGCTCGAATGCCCCGCCACCACCCACACCCTGCCCTTCGACGACCCCGACAAGACCAAGCGCACCGCCAAGGGCTGAGGCTTCCGCCCCCGGACGAACACCTGGCCCTCCAGAGGCCGAGCACAAGGAACCCCCAATGAGCCCCCCAACCCGACGCTACACCTTATCGCTCTCCTGCCCCGACCGGGTCGGCATCGTCGCCGCGGTCAGCGCCTTCCTGGCCCGCCACCAGGGCTGGATCACCGAAGCCAGCCACCACGCCGATGCCGAGGCCAAGCGCTTCTTCATGCGCCAGGAGATCCTCGCCGATTCCCTGCCCTTCGGCATCGAGGCCCTGCGCGACAAGTTCGCCCCCATCGCCGCCGAGTTCGACATGGATTGGCGCATCTCCGACTCCGCCCGCAAGAAGCGCGTGGTGATCCTCGTCTCCAAGCAGGAGCACTGCCTCTACGACCTGCTCGCCCGCTGGCAGGCCGACGAGCTCAACATCGAGATCCCCTGCGTGATCTCAAACCACGAGACCTTCCGCGGCTTTGTGGAATGGCACGGCATCCCCTTCCACCACGTGCCGGTCACCCCCGACAACAAGCCCGCCGCCTACGCCAAGGTCGCCGACCTGTTCCGCGAGGTGGGCGGCGACGTGATGGTGCTGGCCCGCTACATGCAGATCCTCTCCCCCGAACTCTGCGAGAACTACCCGGGCCAGATCATCAACATCCACCACAGCTTCCTGCCCAGCTTCGTCGGCGCCAAGCCCTACCACCAGGCTTATACCCGCGGCGTCAAGCTGATCGGCGCCACCTGCCACTACGTCACCAGCGAGCTCGACCAGGGCCCGATCATCGAGCAGGACGTCATCCGCGTCGATCACTCCGATGCCCCCGACGACCTGGTGCGCTACGGCAAGGACATCGAGAAGGCCGTCCTCGCCCGCGGCCTGCGCTACCACCTGGAAGACCGGGTGCTGGTGCACGGCAACAAGACCGTGGTGTTCAGATGAGCCCGGCCACCTCCCGTAGGGGCGACTTCAGTCGCCCGCGGACGCTGGTCGGCGACCGGCGCCTGGAATT
>JAEUNU010000102.1 GCA_016789125.1 Zoogloea sp.
GTCACCAACGACATCTACACCGCCGAGGACGCCAAGTTTCTGGTGATGCACTCGGCCCTCGCCCCCGAGCGCATCATCGGCGTCGAGACCGGCGGCTGCCCGCACACCGCCATCCGCGAGGACGCCTCGATCAACCTCGAAGCCGTCGACCGCCTCCAGCGCGCCTTCCCGGGCGTCGAGCTGATCCTCGTCGAATCCGGCGGCGACAACCTCGCCGCCACCTTCTCGCCCGAGCTCTCCGACCTCACGATCTACGTCATCGACGTGGCCGCCGGCGAGAAGATCCCCCGCAAGGGCGGCCCCGGCATCACCAAGTCCGACCTGCTGGTCATCAACAAGATCGACCTCGCCCCGATGGTCGGCGCCTCCCTGGAGGTGATGGCCCACGACGCCAAAGCCCAGCGCGGCGAGCGCCCCTTCGTGTTCACCAACCTCAAGACCGGCGAAGGCCTCGACAAGGTCATCGCCCACATCCGCGAGTTCGGCATGTTGCGGGCCTGAACCCCGCGCCGGGGCTGGCACAATACGGGCTGCCCCGACACTCCCGACCACGCCATGCCGCCCACCGTCACCGCCCCCGAGCTCGTCGCCGCCGTCTGCTTCGGCCTCGCCGTACTGCACACCTTCTCCACCGGGCTGTTCGCCCGCCTGGCCCACAGCCAGCCGCGCCATGCCGGGCTGTGGCACCTGCTGGGCGAGGTCGAGGTGGTCTTCGGCTTCTGGGCCTTCGTGCTGTTCGCCGTGCTGTTCTGGCTGACCGGGCAGGCCGCCGCGGTGGATTACGTCGAGGGGCGCAACTTCACCGAGCCGCTGTTCGTCTTCGTGATCATGGTCATCGCCGCCAGCCGGCCGATCCTGGTCAGCGTCATGCAGCTGGTGGACGGCCTCGCCGGGCTGCTGCCCAATGCCCGGCCGGTGGCGGTGTTCTTTTTGTGCCTGGGCCTGGTGCCCCTGCTCGGCTCGGTGATCACCGAGCCCGCCGCCATGACCCTCGCCGCACTCATGCTGCGCGACCGCTTCTTCAGCCAGGGCCTGTCCACCCGCCTCAAGTACGCCACCCTCGGCATGCTCTTCGTGAACATCTCCATCGGCGGCACCCTCACCCACTTCGCCGCCCCGCCGGTGCTGATGGTGGCCGGCCCCTGGCAGTGGAACACCCCCTTCATGTTCGCCACCTTCGGCTGGAAGGCCGCGCTGGCGGTGATGATCAACGCCAGCGCGCTATCGCTGTTGTTCCGCCGCGAGCTCGCCGCCAAGGGCCGGGGACGCGAGGCCGGCGGCGAGCCGATGCCACTCACCGTCGCCGGGATCCACATGGCCTTCCTGGTCGGCGTGGTGGTGTTTGCCCACCACCCGGTGGTGTTCATGGGCCTGTTTTTGTTCTTCCTCGGCTACACCACCGCCTACGCTCGCCACCAGAGCCCGCTGATCCTGCGCGAAGGCCTGCTGGTGGCCTTCTTCCTGGCCGGGCTGGTGGTGCTGGGCGGGCTGCAGCAGTGGTGGCTGCAGCCGCTGCTCACCGGCATCGAGCCCACCGCGCTGTTCTTCCTCGCCACCGGCCTCACCGCCATCACCGACAACGCCGCCCTCACCTACCTGGCCTCGCTGGTGCAGGGCGTCTCCGACGAGTTCAAATACGCCATCGTGGCCGGCGCGGTCACCGGCGGCGGGCTGTCGATCATCGCCAACGCCCCCAATCCGGCCGGCATCGCCATCCTCAAGGTCGGCTTCGAGGAGCAGGCGGTGAGCCCCCTCAAGCTGCTTGTCGCCGCCCTCGCCCCCACCAGCGTCGCGGCGCTGGCCTTCCTGCTGCTCTGATGGAACCCCGCATCCCGCGGACCTCCCGCAGCCTCGCGCTGCACAAGGCCCTGCTCGTCGCGGCCGGCGGCATTGCCCTGGGGCTGGGCCTGCTCGGGGTGATCCTGCCCGGCCTGCCCACCACGCCCTTCGTGCTGCTGGCCGCCGCCTGCTTCGCCAAGGCCTCGCCGCGGCTGCACCAGCGCATCGTCAGCAACCCGCTGCTCGGCCCGATGGTGCGCGACTGGGAGGCCAACCGCTCACTGCCCTTGAAGGTCAAGCGGATCGCCATCGGCAGCATGGCGGTGATGGTCGGCCTGTCCGCCTGGCACTTCACCGGCCGGCCCTGGCTGCAGGGCGCGCTGATCGCGCTGGGGGTGATCGGCGCGGTGGTGGTGGGGCGCATCCCGACGCGCCAGAGGCAGGCGCAGCCCCCGCCAACGCATGTTTGAGCGAAGGCCGGGCCCGTTTCGCCAACCCGCTCAGCGCGCCCGGGCGCGGTGCCGCGGAACGGCACTTTACGGCTGGTGCGAATTGCGTCGCCGGAGAGCACCGCAGCCGAAACCGGCAAGGGCCAGCAAGCTCAGGGTGCCGGGCTCGGGCACGGGGGTCGCCGCCACCGGGCTTTGTACCGAAACCGTTCGGAGGCCGGAGGCCACGATATAGGCATCCCCCAGAACGAAGGACTTGATGATGCTGCTATCCAGGCTGAAGCCCCAGTTCTGCCCCCCGTTCTTGGCATTGGGCGTGGAGATCGACAGGAAGTGCTGGTCGAGCAGGTTGTCGTTGCTGTCGTAAATCGCCATGTACGGGTTGCCGGAGCCGGGGGCGTAGTTCAAGAACGCCAGCACCGACGACACGGGGGCATCGAAGGTGAATTTCATGTGCTGGTTGTGGTCGTTGGGATCGTAGCCGTAGTTCAGGCCGGCGTAGTTGAAGGCCTTGCCGTCCCACTGCCCGTTCGCGCCCAGGATGTAAGGCGAGGTGGACCAGCCATACACCGAATTCACGTAGGTCGATGTCCAGGTAAAGCCGTTTTCGCTCACCGCTGCGTTGGAATACTGCCCCAGTGCCGAGATGGCATTGGAAACCGAGGCGCCGGCATCGATCGTATTCACGACCGCGGCATGCGAGAGACAAGAGGACGCCAGCAAAATGGCGCCGGCCAGTGACTGGATATGTTTCATGAAGAGCTCCCTGCAGGATTGGAAATCGTGGAAATACCCTGGCAACTCATCGGGAAACGGCCCCGGAATTGATGTTTTTCTAAATCCACGAGGATTGACCTCAAACCTGCTTCACTTTTAGCAATTTTGGTGCCCGTCACCGGAAAAATCGCTGAAAGGCGCTGAAAACCGGGGCATGGGCGCCCTACGCCCGGGTCACCCGCGCCCAAAGAGTGAAGTTTTGTCAAAAATTTCGACACCTGGGGCGATCGGCGATGGGCGAGCTCTCCCGCGCCCGGGCGAACAGGGGTTTTCCAGCCCACCACAGGCCGCATGGGCGCCATTTTTCCTAAATGTTCCGCCCATCCCGACCGTAAAGGCTGTGACCCCACTTACAGATGGGTTTATCTGCAGCGGAACCCCCGCTGGAAGCCTGGCCCGGATGCGCACCGCGCGCACCACACGCGAGAGAACAGAAATGAGGAAAGCCAGGCCATGACCGGCCTTTCATGGCAATCGTTGAGGACACGGCTTGTCGCCGGGGCCTTGTGCGCGTCGGTCGCCTCGATCTGGATCGTCACGCTGGTAATCGGCAAGGATCTGCGGGCCGACATGGAGGCGGCGATCTCGGCGCAGCAGTACTCCACCGTCTCGCTGATCGCCTCCGAGATCGAGCGCTCGGTGAACGAGCGGAGTGCCATCCTGGGCCAGCTGGCCCGGCGCCTCGGCGACGCCGGTGACGTGGATGGCCGGGCGGCCCAGGCCCTGCTCGAATCCCAGTCGGGGCTGGAGCCGATGTTCAACTGGGGCGTGGTCGTGCTGGATGCCGATGGCGTCGCCGCCGCCAGCGTGCCCGGCCGCCACGACCGGGAGGGCGTCCACTACGGGGATTTGCCCTTCTTTGCCCAGCTCAAGCAGGGCGACGCGCCGGTGCTCACCTCACCGCTGCGGGGCCGCCGCACCGGAGCGCCGGTATTCACCATCGCCCAGGCGATCCGCACCCCCGGCGGGCGTTTCGTGGGTGCGGTGCTGGGTGTCACCAACCTGCACGAACCCAATTTTCTGGACCAGGTGGGCAGCTCGAAATATGGCCGGACGGGTGATTTCATAGTCACCGACATCCGGTCGCGGGTCTATGTGGCCTCGTCCGACAAGCGCCGGGTGATGCAGCACGGGCCGGCGGCGGGGATCAATGCGGTTTACGACCGTTACATCGACGGCTACGAAGGCTCGGGGGTGGCGGTCAGTTCGCGGGGGGTCGAGGAGCTGTCGTCGTCGGTGAAGATCGGCACGACGGGGTGGCTGATGCAGTCGGTGCTGCCGACCAGCGAGGCCTTTCTGGTGGTCCGCCAGATGCAGCACCGGCTGCTGGCCTGGGCGGTGGGGCTCACCCTGTTCGCGGGGCTCGTTGCCTGGTGGTGGGTGCGCCGGCAGCTCAAGCCGCTGGAGCGCTCGGCCGAGCGGCTGGACGAGATGCGCCAGGGGCTGCGCCCGCGGGAGCCGCTGCCCGTCGAGCGGGACGACGAGATCGGCAAGCTGGCCAACGCCTTCAACGGCCTGCTCCAGTCGATCGTCGACCAGGAGGCGCTGCTGGCCCAGCTGGCGGCCACCGAGCGGGTGCGCAAGATCCTGGCCCACGTGCCGGGCATGGTCTTCCAGTATTACCGGCGCCCCGACGGCTCGGGCGCCTTCCCCTTCGCCAGCGCCGCGGCGCAGGACATCTTCGGGGTGAGCCCCGAGGCGCTCGAGTCGAGCGCTGGCAGCATCCGCGAGAAGCAGCTGCCCGAAGACCACGACATCCTCTTCACGTCGCTGGCACGCTCGGCAGAAACGATGGAGCGTTGGCAGGTGGATTACCGCATCCGCGGCACCGACGGCCGGATCAAGTGGCTGCACGTGGACGCCATGCCCGAGCTGGACGCGGCCCAAGGCATCGTATGGTACGGCTTCGTCACAGACGTGACGGTCACCAAGGCCCTGGAGCAGGAGCTCGAAACCCACCGCCTGCACCTCGAGGAGCTCGTGCGGGAGCGCACCGAGCAGCTCGAAGACGCCCGCAACGTGGCCGAGGCGGCCAACCGGGCCAAGAGCACCTTCCTGGCCAACATGAGCCACGAGATCCGCACCCCGCTCAATGCCATCACCGGCATGGCCTACCTCATGCAACGCGGCGGGGTGACACCCGAGCAGGCCGGGCGCTTGGGCAAGATCGAGGCAGCCGGCAAGCATCTGCTCGAGATCATCGACTCCATCCTCGACCTCTCGAAGATCGAGGCCGGCAAGCTGAGCCTGAGCAGCGAGCCCATCCAGGTGCCGCAGCTGCTGTCCAACGTGGTGGAGATCATGGCCGAGCGGGCGGCGAGCAAGGGCATCCGGCTCGAAACCGACATCCCCGCCGGCCTGCCGGGCCTGATCGGCGACGGGACGCGGCTGCAGCAGGCGCTGATCAACTACGTGGGCAACGCGATCAAGTTCACCGGGCAGGGCGGCGTCACCCTGGGGGCGCGCATCGACGCCGACGAGGGCAGCCACCTGGTGCTGCGCTTCGAGGTGCGGGACACCGGCATCGGCATCGCCCCCGAGGCCGTGGGCAAGATCTTCCAGGCCTTCGAGCAGGCCGACGGCTCGACCACCCGCGCCTACGGCGGCACCGGCCTGGGGCTGGCGATCACCCAGCGCCTGGCCGAGCTGATGGGCGGCTCGGTGGGCGTGGACAGCTCCCTGGGCGTGGGCAGCACCTTCTGGTTCACCGCGCGGCTCGAGAAAGCCGCCGCCGCCGACCCCACGCCGGAGGCCGCCGGCCAGCCCAGCACTGAGGCCCGGCTGGCCCAAGTGGCCAGCGGCAAGCACGTGCTGCTGGTGGAAGACGAGCCGATCAGCCAGATGGTGGCCGAAGAGCTGCTCGACGGCTTCGGGCTGCAGGTCGACAAGGCCGACAACGGGCTTCAGGCCGTCGACAAGGCCGGCCAGCAGGGCTACGACCTGATCTTGATGGACATGCAGATGCCCAAGATGGACGGCCTCACCGCCACCCGCCACATCCGCCAGCTGCCGGGGTGCCAGGCGGTGCCCATCATCGCGATGACCGCCAACGTGTTCAGCGAGGACAAGGCCAACTGCCTCGAGGCGGGCATGAACGACTTCCTAACCAAGCCGGTGGTGCCCGAGCTGCTCTACGCGACCCTGCTGCGCTGGCTGGGCTGAAGCCGCGGCGCGGCCGGCTCAGCCGCGCTTCCCGAACAATCTCGACAACAGGGCCGCGATTCCCCCCGGCGACCTTGCGGCCGGCTCCGCCTGTCCGGCCAGCCAGCGGGCGCTCTCGGCCGCATCCGCCGCGGCATCGAAGCCCTCGGGGGTTTCAAACACAAAGTGGATCGCCCCCCGCCACGCCTCGCTGGCCCCCCAGTGGCTGAGGTAGGCGTCGCGCTCCGCCGCGCCAAGCGAGGCCCAGAACGGGCGCCACACCTGGTCGACCCAGGCCTCCTGCGCGCCCTGGTCGGCGGCGGCCTCGAGCGGCGCCATCCCGGGAAAGACGACCCACGGCGGCGGCTGCTCCAGCCATGCTCTGTCCGGCATCGATGCCTCCTGCAAGATTCAGTTCGGGTCGACGTGATCAGACACCCAGTCGGCCCCGAAGTATCCGGCGGCGCCCCCGATGATCGACCCAACCCCGGCCGTGACGACGGCCCCCGGCCCCGTCTCGATGCCCACCATCGCCCCCGCGGCGGCCCCCAGCTTGATGCCTGCCCAGGCTCCGGCCCAGCCTCCGGCCTGCCGCAGGGTCTCGGCGCCGATGGGCCGCAGGGATTTCTGGTCGACGCTCCTTTTGGCCGCGCTGCCCAGCTCGACGGCGGAAAGCGTGAAGCCGACCACCTGAACTCCCTGCAGAACCCGCGTCGCCCCCATCGCGACGGGGCCCTTGACCGCCGTTGCCGGGACCGGCCCCTTGATCAGGACCTCGCGGTCGGCGCTGACCAGCTTCTTCAGCGTCTCGATCTTCTGCTTGTCCGCCTCCGTCTTCATCTTGCTCGCGATCCGGTTGAGGTCGGCCACGATCTCGTCGGTTTCGTGGAGGCTGGCACCGGCCTGCCGGGCCTTCGCCACGTCGATCCAGAAGGATTCGCCAGTGAAGCGCCGGGCACCGAACGGCAGCGACGACGACGAGACGAAAGGGCTCGGCTTCATACCCATCGCATGCCGCCCGATCGACAGCACGGCATCGGGCCCCGTCGCCTGAAAGCCGAATCTTTCGGGGTTCGGAAACAGCTTGAGCGGCTGGCCGATCTGCCGAGCCACTTCGTCGGCCATCTTGCTGCTGACCAGGACCCGGCGGACGACCTTCCTGTTGAAGACGTTGATCTCGTCCGCCAGCACGAACACATGGGTCAGGGTCGGGATCAAGGCCGGCTGGCCCGCATCGGGCGGCAAGGACTGGCCGGCAAACCTGGCGCCCCCGGCAGTGGATTGCCCGCCGGAGGCCACCATGCCGGAGAGCGCCCCGGCCGCTCGCCGGCTGCAGAGGGCATCACTGACGACGAGGCTTTGCCCCACCAGGATGGTGCTTCCGCGGATGTGGTTATCGTCCGCGATCTGACGCCACAGATAAGGATTGCGACAGAGCGTACTGGCGATCGACCACAGGGAATCACCCGGCCTCACGGTATGGATCATCGGCTCATTCTCCCGCCCGCAGCACGATTGGGCACCCGGTTTTCATGATGGTCCACCCGGCCTGAAAAACCAATCACAGCCGGGCCGCCGGCGCCCTACTCCACCGCTACCCGGCTCAGCCCGCCGCCGCTGCGCCGCACCGTGATGCGGGTGCCGATGCGCTCGGTCATCTCGGCCACGTGCGAGATCACGCCCACCTTGCGGCCCTGGGCCTGGAGCTTGTCGAGGGCTTCCATGGCGACCAGCAGGGAATCGGCATCCAGGCTG
>JAEUNU010000142.1 GCA_016789125.1 Zoogloea sp.
ATTTGAATCATCTTGGTTTCCTCCTGGGGTGTCATGCGCATACGGCAAGATGGCACAGGATATACCATACGGGTTGATGGCGGCACCGTCCGCCAAAATGACCAGCGCTTTCGATGCCTGCAGCCCTCAGGGATTCCGGCAGGTCTCGATCACCCTGCTCCCCCGTGTGCCGCAGGGCGTCCCGGCGCCGCTCACCGGCACCGGCGTGCCGACGGTGTCGATCTGCACCAGGCGGGTCTGCCAGGCCTTGAGGCCACGCCGGTCAACTTCCAGCCGCAGCAGCCAGCCCTGGCGCTCCTCCGGCAGGTCGAAACCGTCGAACACGAAGTTGCCGAGGCTGTAAACAATGAGCTTGCCGCGATACAGCTCGGCGTCCTGGATCACGTGGGGGTGGCCACCGACGACCAGGCTGGCGCCGGCGTCTATCATCCTGCGGGCGAGCATGCGCTGGCGCAGGCTGGGCGTGTGGCGGTTCTCCCAGCCCCAGTGCATGAAGGGAATCACGATGTGGGCGCCGGCCTTGCGGGCGGCGCGGATGTCGGAGAGCACCTCGCTGTCCTCGCTCCAGGCCACGCCAGGGCGGCTGGCGCCGGCTTCGAAGCTGCGAGGCTTGTATTCGTTGTAGCCGAGTACGGCGATGCGGAGGCCGTTCTTGTGGAGCCACAGGGGGGCGTGGGCTTCGCGCAGGTTGCGGCCGCCGCCGAAGCTGCGGATGCCGGCCTGGCGCAGGTGGTCGATGGTATCCAGGAAGGCCTCGGGGCCGAAGTCGCCCGAGTGGTTGTTGGCCACGGCCACCGCGTCGAAACGCCCCCGCAGCACGCCGAGCACGCGGGGGTCGGCACGGAAGGTGTAGGGCTTGCCCGGCAGGCTGGCGCCGCGGGTGGATACCGAGCACTCCAGGTTGGCGATGCGGTAATCGGCGTCGGCGAGCAGGGGCGCCACCGGGCCAAGCGGGTCGCCGCCGGCGGCGATCAGGCGGCCGGGTCCGTCGTCGAGCATCACGTCGCCGGCAAAGATCAGGCTGACGCTTTCATCACCGGCCCGGGCGTTGCCGGCGAGGAGCGCGAGGCAGGCGGCGAGGCAGATCAGGCGCTTCATCGCCGGGCCCTCCCGAGGGCTTCGCACCAGTATTCCAGATGGCCGTTGTAGGTGGGCTCGAAAACCCGCTGCAGGCCGGTGAAGCCCTGCCCTTCCGGCTGCGGCCTCGCCGCCACGGGCCAGCGATAGGTGGCCTGATGCACCGGCTGAGGCGGCCCTTCGTCGGGGAGGACGGAGGTGAGCACCTTTACTGCGGCGATGTCGGCCGGCCGGTCCTGGAACACCACCCGGAGGACGAAGCGCTCCCCCAGGGTAATGCCCTCGGTGCCGTAGGGTGTGGCGACCGGCCGTACCACATGTGCCTGGCTCTCGCCGTTGTAGTGGGTGTGGCAGACGATGCGCGGCGCTGCATCGGCCGTGAATGGGAGCAGTGCCGACAATACGGCGGGCAGCAGGGGTTTCATTGGAGCCTTTTGAAGCTGGAGCCTTGAGGACTGCGCAAGGGGTGTTCTGCCCGGGGGCGCTGGCGCAATGCGGGCGTGTTGATTGGATTGACCTGATCGCTCGCGTCGGCACAACAGCGCCCACGAAAAAGGCCGACCGGGTGAGCGGTCGGCCTTCTGACGGGCGGCGCGCAGCCGGCTTACTTGGCGACCAGGGCCGCCTTGATCTGCTCGAGGGTGCTCGGGTCTTCGATGGTGGTCAGATCACCCGGGTCGCGGCCTTCGGCCAGGGCCTGGATGGAGCGGCGCAGCATCTTGCCGGAGCGGGTCTTGGGCAGACCGGAGATGAAGTGCACGCGGGCCGGGCGGGCGATGGCGCCGAGGCTGCCGTCCACAATCTTCATCACGGCCTTCTCGAGCTCGACGACCTTCTCGGGGGTGTCCACGCTGGCCGGGTCCTTGACCACCGCGAAGGCCATCGGCATCTGGCCCTTGAGCTGGTCGGCGACGCCAACCACGGCGACTTCGGCGATCGCCGGGTGCGACTGCACAGCCTCCTCGATCTCGCGGGTGCCCAGGCGGTGGCCGGCGACGTTGATCACGTCGTCGGTGCGGCCGAGGATCTTGTAGTAGCCGGCGTCGTCCTTGATGCCCCAGTCGAAGCTGGAGTACACCAGCGGCTCCTGGAACAGCGTGAAGTAGGTGGACACGAAACGCTTGTCGTCACCCCACACGGTGGAGAGGCAGCCCGGCGGCAGCGGCGGCACGACGCCGACGATGCCCTTCTCGTTGGGGCCGCACTCGGAGCCATCGTCGCGGAACAGGCGCACGTCGTAGCCATACACCGGGAAGCCCGGCGAGCCGAGCTGCACGTCCTGCTTCTCGACGCCGGGCATCAGGGACAGCATGGCCCAGCCGGTTTCGGTCTGCCAGTAGTGGTCGATGACCGGGATGCCCAGCTCGTCCATCATCCACTGGTGGGAGGTCTCGTCCATCGGTTCGCCGGCGCAGTAGAGTGCGCGCAGCTTGGAGAGGTCGTATTTCTTGAGCAGCGCCGGATCCT
>JAEUNU010000165.1 GCA_016789125.1 Zoogloea sp.
ATTTCCACGGCAGCGGTTTCCGGAGCGTCGGAGCCATGCACGGCGTTGGCGTCGATCGATTCGGCAAAATCGGCGCGGATGGTGCCCTTGTCGGCCTTCTTCGGGTCGGTGGCGCCCATCAGCTCGCGGTTCTTGGCGATGGCGTTTTCGCCCTCGAGGCACTGGATCATCACCGGGCCGGAGGTCATGAAGGAGACGAGATCCTTGAAGAAGGGGCGCTCCTTGTGCACGGCGTAGAACTCGCCGGCTTCGCGCTCGGACAGGTGGGCCATCTTGGCGGCGATGACCTTGAGGCCGGCGCCTTCGAAGCGGGCGTAGATCTGGCCGATCACGTTCTTGGCGACGGCATCGGGCTTGATGATGGAAAGGGTGCGTTCAATGGCCATGAGACTAGACTCCAGTAAGGCTGAGGTGGTCGAAAAACCGAAAGCCTGGAATTTTAGCAGGTTGATACGTCTAATCGGCGTTTTTCGGAACGACGAGACGATTACGGAATGTAAGAGTGCCGCGGCGGACAGCGCCGGGAGAGAGGAAGCCGCGGCATCGGACCGCGGCTGCAAGGCAAAATTCAGGGCAAAAAAAAGGGTGCGCATCGCGCACCCCCAACCCCAACAGAGAGACTTCAGCTTAGGGCCACCGAGGCCCGGAGGACGCGCTTGTTGTTGCTCGTGATCACGTCCTTGACTTGAAGCGGATTATGCCGGATACCGCCGGTGCAGGATTTGACCTGAATCAAAACCATGCAAGGTGCAGGGAGAAAGCAAGCTGCGGCAAACGGTGCGACACCGGTTTCACGTCGAAACTCAGGAAGCAACACCCGACACGGCTCAGCGCGGCCCCGGATCGGGCGCCTTGCCGCGGGCCTCGGCGGGCGGGGTGTCGTCGTCGCTGACGACGCGGTAGCCAGGCCCCTCGAGATCGTCGAACTGGCCGTTGCGAACAGACCACCAGAAAATGACGGCGATCACGAAGACCAGCACGATCGACAGGGGAATCAGCAGATACAGGCTTTCCATGACCAACCTCAGCGCTGGGCCCCGCGCTGCAGGCGCAGGGCGTTGAGTACGACGAAGAGGGAACTGGCCGACATGCCGATGCCGGCCATCCAGGGCGTTACAAGCCCTGACATGGCCAGGGGCACCGCGGTGAAATTGTAGACGAAGGACCACCACAGGTTCTGCCGGATGATCTTCAGCGCACGGCGGGAGAGCGCCAGGCCGTCGGCGAGGGCGCCGAGCCGGGCGCTCAGCAGCACGATGTCGGCCTGGTTGCGGGCGAGGTCGGTGCCACCGCCCATCGCGACGGACACCTGGGCCTGGGCCAGCACCGGCGCATCGTTGACGCCGTCGCCGACCATCGCAATCACCGCGTCGCCCTTCTGCAGCTCGCGCAGGCCGGCGTGCTTGCCCTCGGGGGTCATGCCGCCCAGCGCGTGGGCGACACCGAGGCGGCGGCCCATGGCCTCGACCGTGGAGGGCGTGTCGCCGCTGAAGATCGAGAGCTCGAGGCCCTGGGCCCGGAGGACGTCGAAGGTGGCCTCGCAGTCTTCCCGCAGGCCGTCGCTGAGCACGAAACCACCGAGCCAGCCGGCGGACGAGGCCAGTGCGATCACCGTCCCGCCAGTCTGTTCGGCCTGCACCAGGACGTCGGGGACGGGCGTGCCGGCGAGCCCGGCAGCAAACGCGGGGCGACCGATGCGATAGGGCTGGCCGTCGAGCTCACCGGCGACACCCTGCCCGGTTGTCGCGGTGACGGCGCGGAAGGCCGGCAGGGCGACGCCCTCCTCCGTGGCCCGCAGGCGGAGGGCCCGAGCAATGGCGTGCTCGGAGCCCTGCTCGAGGGCGGCGGCGAGGCCGAGCACGCTCTCCGGGCTGGCGTCGCCGAGGCAGTGGAGCGTCTCGAGGCGCATCTCGCCGTAGGTGAGCGTGCCGGTCTTGTCGAAGACGAAGTGCCGGGCGCGGGCCAGCGCCTCGATGGCGTGGCCGCGGGTGACCAGGACACCCATCCGGGCCAGCGCATCGGTGGCCACGGTGAGCGCCACCGGCGTGGCCAGCGACAGCGCGCAGGGGCAGCTGACCACCAGCACCGACACGAAGACCCACAGGGCGCGGTCGGGGTCGTGCCAGTACCACCAGCCGGCGGTGACGCAGGCCAGCACCAGCAGCGCGACGATAAAGTAGGCGGCGACCCGGTCGGCCTGCTGGACGACCCGCGGCTTCTCGGCGGAGGCGCGTTCCATGAGCTGGCGGATCGCCGCCAGGCGAGTGTGCTCGCCGGTGCGGCTGACTCGCAGGCACAAGGGGCTGCTGACGTTAACGGTCCCGCCGGTGATCTCGGCCCCGGGCCGCTTGGGCACCGGACGGCTCTCGCCGGTGAGGAGCGCCTCGTTGGCCTCACTCTCGCCGTCGATCACGATGCCGTCGGCGGGCACCGTCTCGCCCGGCTTGACGCGAATCACGTCGCCCGGCTGGAGCTGGGAAACGGGCACCCGCTCCCCCTCCCCTGCCGGCCAGCCGGCGAGGCGCTCGGCGAAGGCGGGCAGCGCCTTGCCGAGCTCCTCGACGCCACGCACGGCCTTCTGGCGGGCCAGCATCTCGACGTAGCGGCCGCACAGCAGGAAGAACACGAACATCGTCACCGAGTCGAAATACACCTCGCCCTGGCGGGTAAAGGTGGCCCAGCAGCTGGCGATGAAGGCGGCCCCGATGCCGAGGGCGACCGGCACATCCATACCCAGCCGGCGCAGGCGCACGTCGCGGAAGGCGTGACTGAAGAAGGGCGCGGCGGAGTACAGCACCACCGGCACGGTGAGGATCAGGCTGGCCCAGCGCATCATCGCCTCGATGTCGGCGGTCATCTCGCCGTCGCCGGCGATATAGGCCGGGAAGGCGTACATCATCACCTGCATCATCCCGAAGCCGGCCACGAAGAGGCGCCACAGGGCACTGCGGCGCTCACGCTGGGAGATCTGCTCGGAGCGGGCGGCGTCGTAGGGGTAGGCGCGGTAGCCGATGGCCTGGATCGCCGCGAGGATGTCGGAGAGCTTGATGCGGCGCTCGTCCCAGCGCACCCGGGCACGCCGGGTGGCGTAGTTGATGTCGACCGCCGTGACGCCGGGCTGATGGGCCACGTGCTGCTCGTTGAGCCAGATGCAGGCCGAGCAGGTGATGCCCTCGAGGATCAGCGCGGCTTCGCGCTCGTGCTCGCCGATCGGTTTGACGAAGCCCTGCTGGAAGTCCGGATGGTCGAAGAGGCCGAGATCCTTCAGCTCGTCGGGCATCGCCTCGCGGGCCTGCTCGGGCATCGCGTCGCGGCGCTTGTAGTAATCGATGAGGCCGCTGCTGACGATGGACTGGGCCACCGCCTGGCAGCCGGTGCAGCACATGTGATGGGGCGTGCCTTCGATGTCCACCGCCAGATCGACGTCGTCGGGGATCGGCAGGCCGCAGTGGTAGCAATCGTGCTCGGGCACGGAGGAAGTCGGGGGCAACGGCTGGGACAACGCAGGCCTCGCAATCAGGGCCCGCGGCCGGGCGCGGCCACGGGAAACCCGATCTTTTAACACAAAGCTGCGGCGCAGCAAAAGGCCGGCACGCCCCGCTGCCAGGGCGCGCCGGCCAACGCCGGGCTTACATCACGCCCAGCATCCGCGGGAACCACAGGGACAGGGCCGGCCAGTAGGTGACCAGGCCGAGGAACACCAGCATCGACAACAGCCACGGCCAGACGGCCACGGTGAGCTCGGTGATGCCCATCTTGGTGATGCCGGAGGCCACGTACAGGTTGAGGCCGACCGGCGGGTGGCACATGCCCACCTCCATGTTCACCACCATGATGATGCCGAAATGCACCGGATCGATGCCCAGCTTCATCGCCACCGGGAACAGGATGGGCGCGAAGATCAGCACGATGCTCGACGGCTCCATGAAGTTGCCGGCCAGGAGCAGCAGCACGTTCACCGCCAGCAGGAAGGCGATCACCCCCAGCCCGTGGCCCAGCATCCAGTCGGCCAGCGCCTGCGGGATGTTCTCGTTGGTCATGATGAAGGAGAACAGCACCGCGTTGGTGATGATGTAGAGCAGCATCGCCGACATGTTGGCCGAGTTGAGCAGCACCTTTGGCACGTCCTTGAGCGGCATGTCCTTGTACACAAAGACCGCCACGATGAAGGCGTACATCGCGCTCATCGCCGCTGCTTCAGTGGGCGTGAAGATGCCGGTGTAGATGCCCCCCATCACCACCACGATCAGCAGGAGGCCCCACACCGACTCGCGGAAGGCCTTCACCCGCTCGCCGACCGAAGCCTTGGGCTGGCGCGGGTAGTCGAACTTCCGCGCCCGGTACCAGGTGACGCCGCCGAGGGTTGCCGCCAGGGCCAGGCCCGGCACCACGCCCGCCATGAACAGCGCGCCGACCGAGGTGTTGGTGGCCACCGAGTACATCACCATCACGATGGATGGCGGAATCAGGATGCCCAGCGCACCGGCGGTGGTGATGATGCCCGCGCCGAACTTGTTGGGGAAACCCGCCCGTACCATCGCCGGCAGCAGGATCGAGCCGATCGCCACCACGGTGGCCGGCGACGAACCCGACACCGCCGCGAACAGCGCGCAGGCCAGCACGCCGGCCAGGCCCAGGCCCCCATACCAGTGGCCGACCATCGAGGTGGCAAAGTTGATCATCCGTTTGGCCACCCCGCCGTGGGTGAGGAAGTTGCCGGCCAGGATGAAGAAGGGGATTGCCATGATCTCGAACTTCTCGATGCCGGTGAACAGCTTGAGCGCCACGGATTCGAGGGGCACCTCGGTCATGGTGAACAGGAAGCTCAGCACCGTGAGGCCGAGGGAGATGGAGATCGGCATGCCCGTCAGCATCAGCACGAGCAGGATGCCGAAGATGATTGCGGCGTTCATTGACGGCCTCCCTTGCCCGGCCCGCGCGACTCGCCGAGGGGCTTGTGTTTGAGATCGTGCATGTGCAGGTTGTCGTCCATGCCGTACACATCCACGTCCACCGGCAGCTGCTCTTCCTCGAGCCCATCGACGTGGCCATGGTCGTGGTGGGGCAGCTCGCCCGTGCGCAGGAAGTTCCAGGCCACCTGCAAGAAACGGAAGCACATCAGGCTGGAGCCCAGCGGAATGGCGCTATAGACGATCCAGGTCGGCCATTCGAGGTCGGGCGTGGTGGGCCCCTCGGGAATATCGCCGATTTCGGCACCGGTGAAGGTCAGAAAGGCATAATGGGCGCCGTTCTCCCAGACAAAGTGGGCACCCAGGGTGGCGACGATCCCGGTGAACAGCGCGCCGGCGAGCAGGCCGAAGATGATGAAGCGGCCACGCATGCCGTCCGACAGGCGGTTGATGAGCACATCGACACCCACGTGGATGCCTGTGCGCACCCCGTAGGCCGCGCCGAACTTGGCCATCCACACGAACATGATGATGCAGAGTTCCTGGGCCCAGCTGAAGTTGAGGGACAGGAGCCAGTCCTGGAGGCCGGGAATGCTGAGCCCGGCCAGGTAGCGATGGACGACCGCGGCGAAGATGATCGCCGTGGCACCGCCCATCAGGAGCGTGATGATCCACTCCTCAAGGTGATCGAGTAATTTCATGCTTGCACCTCGCAAAACTTTGCGGCGTGACAGGGCCGCCCGCGGCGGCGGGGGCAGCCCTGCATAAAAAGGAAGGTCAGGCGGCCGAAATTACAGCTTCGCGGGGTCGAAGCCGGTTTCCTTGTAGATCGATTCGATCAGGCCCTTGCCGATGCGCCCTTCCATCTTCTGGTGGACCGGCACCAGCGCCTTCTTGAAGGCCAGCTTCTCGTCCTTGGTGGGCACATACACCTGGGTCTTGCCGCTCTTCTTGATCGCCTCGAGGGACTTGTCGTTTTCTTCCTGGGCGATCTTGTTGGCGTAGGTGGTGGCTTCCTTCATCGCCGTTTCCAGGTTGCCGCGCACGTCGGCGGGCAGGCCGTCCCAGAACTTCTTGTTGGCGATCACCGCGTAGCCCAGGTAGCCGTGGTCGGTCACGGTAAGGTGCTTCTGCACCTCGTGCATCTTCTGGGTGTACATGTTGGAGTGCGGGTTCTCGGTGCCGTCCACAACGCCGGTCTGGAGCGCCTGATACACCTCGGAGAAGGCCATCACCTGGGGCAGGCCGCCGATGGTGCGGATTTCCTCTTCAAGCACCTTCGACGACTGGATGCGCAGCTTCTTGCCCTTCAGGTCGGCCGGGCTGCGGATCGGCGTGTTGGCCGAGAAGGACTTGAAGCCGTTGTCCCAGTACGCCAGGCCGACGATGCCCTTCGGCTCCAGCTTCTTCAGGATGCCGGCGCCCACCGGCCCCTGGGTGACCCGGTGCAGCTCGGTGTAATCGTCGAAGATGTAGGGCAGGTCGAAGACCTCGAACTCCTTCACGCCGAGCGGGCCGAACTTGGCCAGCGACGGCGCCAGCATCTGCACCGCACCCAGTTGCAGCGCCTCGAGCTCTTCCTTGTCCTTGTAGAGGGCGCTGTTGGCATAGACTTCCACCTTCACCTTGCCCTTGCTGAGCTCCTCGGCGCGCTTCTTGAAGAACTCCGACGCCTTGCCCTTGGGCGTATCGGCGGCAACCACGTGGCTGAACTTGATCACGATGGGCGCCTGGGCGGCGGCCCCGGTGCAGAAGCCAACAGCGGCGAGGCTGAACAGAATGGTACGAAGTTTCACGGATGTCTCCTTTATATTTGGGTGCGACGCACTTGACCGACTGAGCTCCCCCGACTGAAATACCCAAGCCGGCAGATGCCCGAAAAGTAGCTTCTGGCAAGGCACGCGCTCAATTGTGGAAAGCCCTCAGGCCAGCGCCGGTCTTCTTTGTCACCATGCCGCCGACGCCAAGGAGATACTCGCCCCGTGCCCCACACCGCCCTGCCCCCCCCGTCCGCCACACCGCCGCCCAACTGGTACTGGAGCCTGCCCTACGCCGCCGTGGCGCTCTTCATCGCCGCGATGGCTGCGCTGCTGTGGCTGATCCACCGCGAAGACGCCGAGGAGCAGCGCGCCACCCTCATCACCGACGTGCTGTGGATGGAGCAGAACTTCTCGTTCCAGTTCGAACGCAACAACGCCCTCCTCGTCCAGCTCGGCCCCGAGCTCCTCGCCGGCACTGCCGGGACCACCACCGAGGCCCGCCTGAAGCGCGCCCTCGACCCCGAGAGCGGCATCATCCGGGTGCTCTGGCTCGATGCCGATGGCCAGGTGAAGGGGGCCGCACCGCCCTTCACCAACCATGAGATGGTGGGCGAGACGGCCGGCACCTTCCCCTCTGCAACGGCCTTCCGGCTCGCCCGCTCCCTCGGCCGGCCTGTCTACAGTGAAGCCTACGCCGTGCTCGAAAACCAGACCCAGTTTGAAGTTCATCAGCCGGTTTTCGAGGGTGGACGTCACCTGGGCACGGTGGTCGGCGTGTATTCCCTCAACGCCCTCCTCTCCCGCCAGGTGCCCTGGTGGTTCTCCGAACGCTACCGGGTCTCGGTGACCAACAACCTCGGCGTCGAGATCGCCGCCAAGTCCAAGGTCTCGCCGCTGGCCACCCTCGCCTACGAGATCCCCTTCGAGCCGCCCGGCCACGGCCTCAATCTCGTCATCACCGCCTACAAGAGCGAGGTGCGCTGGATTCCCCTGCTCCTGATGGGCTCCCTCGGCGTGCTGGCCGCCGCCATCGTCTGGAGCCTGTGGCAGCTGCGCCGCCACATGCAGCGCCGCCAGGCAGCCGAACAGGCCCTGAGCAGCGAGCACGCCTTCCGCAAGGCCATGGAAGACTCCCTCAAGACAGGCATGCGCGCCCGCGACCTCAACGGGCGCATCACCTACGTGAACCCGGCCTTCTGCCGGATGGTCGGCTGGAGCGCCGACGAGCTCGTCGGCATGCAGCCGCCGATGCCCTACTGGGCCCCCGAGGCCATCGAACACACCAGCGGCGTTCACCAGCAGATCCTCGGCGGCAAGGCGCCGGCCCAGGGGCTGGAAGTGCGGCTGATGCGCAAGAACGGCGAGCGCTTCGACGCCCTCCTGATCGAAGCCCCGCTGATCGACGACCGGGGCCGGCACATCGGCTGGATGGGCTCAGTGGTGGACGTGACCGAACAGAAGCGCGCCCAGGAGCTCGCCCGCCAGCAGCAGGAGCGGCTGCAGGCCACAGCCCGCCTCGTCACCATGGGCGAGATGGCCTCGACCCTCGCCCATGAGCTCAACCAGCCCCTGGCCGCCATCTCCAGCTACAACACCGGCTGCCTCAACATGCTGGAGCACGGCAGCATCGCCCCCGACGAGCTCACCGGCGTGCTCCAGAAGATCGGCAAGCAGGCCCAGCGCGCCGCCCAGATCATCCGGCGGGTGCACGCCTTCGTGCGGCGCAGCGAACCCAAGTTCGAGACCGTCGACCTCAACAGCGTGATCCGCGAGGCGGTCGGCCTCGTCGAGCCCGACGCCGCCCGACGCAGCGTGGGCATCGACGTGGAGCTCGCCGACGGCCTCCCGCCGGTGCTGGCCGACCCGGTGATGATCGAGCAGGTGGCGATCAACCTCATCCGCAACGGCATGGACGCGATGGCCGACACGCCCCGGCGCGAGCGCCGCCTCCACCTCGCCACCCGGGCCGAGGACGGCGTGCTGGTCTTCTGCGTCGCCGACCGCGGCCGGGGCATCCCGCCCGAGGTCGCCGAGAAGCTCTTCGCCCCCTTCTTCACCACCAAGGAAGAAGGCATGGGCATGGGCCTCAACATCTGCCGCTCCATCGCCGAGCTGCACCGGGGCCGCCTCAGCTTCGAGCCCAATCCCGGAGGTGGTACGATCTTCCGCTTCACGCTTCCCATCACCCACCCATGAGCCAAGCCTTCGCCCACATCGTCGACGACGACGAAGCCATCCGCGACGCCCTCACCTGGCTGTTCCGCACCCGCCAGGTCGCCTGCCGCGCCTGGGAGTCCGCCGAGGCCTTCCTCGAAGCCTGGCAGCCCGAATGGCGGGGCTGCATCGTGCTCGACATCCGGATGCGCGAGATGAGCGGGCTCGAGTGCTTCGAGGCCCTGCGCGAACGGGGCAACAGCCTGCCGGTGATCTTCCTAACCGGCCACGGCGACGTCCCGATGGCCGTCGGCGCCCTCAAGAAAGGCGCCTTCGACTTCCTCGAAAAACCCGTCGACGACAACGCCCTGGTCGACCGGGTGATCCGCGCCCTCGCCTCCGACGCGCGCCGTCAGGCCAGCGAGGCCAGCCAGGCCACCGTCGCCACCCGCATCGCCCAGCTGACCCCGCGAGAACACGAGGTGATGCGCCTGGTGCTGGCCGGCAAGTTCAACAAGGTCATCGCCGACGAGCTCAACATCTCGATGCGCACCGTCGAGGTCCACCGCTCGCGCGTGTTCGAAAAGATGGGCGTCCGCTCGGCCGTCGAGCTCGCGCAGCTGCTGGCGCAGCCCAGGGACTGAGCGGCAGAGCGTCGGCGCTCAGCCGGGCAGCGCCGACCACTCGGGCATCACCCCCGGCGCCCCCGCACGACAGCGAAACTCCGCCGCCACGCCGACCCCGGCGATCCACGCCAGCCGGCCATCCACCCACAACATCGGCAGCTCGCCCCGCAGCCAGGGCGGCACGCCGGCCTCCTGCAACAGGTTCTTGAGGGAACGGGATGGCCCGCCGATGCGCAGGCGCATCCGCTCGCCCCCGGCGCGGCGGCGCAGCTCGCACGCCCCGCCCTTGAGCGCCGCGGTGGCCAGGCCCTCGCCCAGGGTCTGGCGCCAAGCCACTACACCGCCCGCCCACGGGACGCACGGCTCCCCATCCCAGCCCAGTGAGGCCGGCGCAGGCACATGGCGGGCGGGCGCCAGCCACCAGGCCTCGCGATAGACGCACACGGCCGACCCGCCCACCGGCAGACACAGGCCTTCCACCGCCCCCGGGCTGCGCAACTGACGCTCGATTTCCCGCAGCCGGTCCTCGTCGGGCATCGCCTCGCCGGCGTCAAGCAGCACGAAGCGAAGCAGATTACGCAGGCGGGCCGACGACAGGTGCAGCGTGGCCTCCCGCCCCAGGCGCAGGCTCGCGGGCAGGCGCAGCGCGGCGAGGTCGAGGGCGGCCAGCTCGCCCAGCATCTCGGCGGCCTCTCCGCACAGGCGGCCCATCCGGGCAAGCCCGGTCGCTGCACCAGGAAATCGGGATTCCACCAGCGGCAGCACTTCGTTGCGGAGGAAGTTGCGGGAGAAGCCGTTGTCGGCGTTGCTCGGATCATCGACCCACACCAGGCCGTGCGCACGGGCGTAGGCAAGGAGCGCAGAGCGCGGCACATCGAGCAGGGGCCGCCAGACGAGTGGTCCCGGGCCAACGGCAGCAATGGGCCGCATGCCGCCCGCCCCCCGCACGCCGGCCCCGCGGATCGCGCGAAAGAGCACGGTCTCGGCCTGATCGTCCCGATGGTGAGCCAGGGCCAGCACTTCGTCGCCCAGCGCCACCAGCGCCGCCCGACGGGCGTCCCGCGCGGCGGCTTCTAGACCACCCGGGTGGTGACGGTCCACCTGCACCGCGCACACAACCAGAGGCAGGCCCAGGCCGTCGCACAGCCGCCGGCAATCGTCGGCCCAGGCCGCCGAGCCCGCGACGAGGCCGTGCTGCACGTGGGCGGCGGTGAGTTCAAGCGGAAGCGTCTGGCGCAGGCTGGCCAGCAGATGGAGCAGAACGGTGGAATCCAGCCCGCCGCTCAGGCCGACCCGGATGCGCCGGGCCGGCGGTGGAAGCTGCCGCCAGCTGCTGGCGACGCGCGCGGCGAGATCAGTCGACGGCAATTTCCTTGTACTTGCCGTAGCTCATCAGGCGCTCGAAGCGCCGCTCGAGCAGCTCGGAAGGCGACAGGTCGGACACCTGGCGCAGGGCATCCTGCAGCGCGCGCTTGAGGCTCTGGGCCATCGCCCGGTGGTCCCGGTGGGCACCGCCGACGGGCTCGTTGATGACCTTGTCGATGAGGCCCAGCGACTTGAGGCGGGACGCGGTGATGCCCATCGTCTCGGCCGCATCGGGCGCCCGCTCGGCACTCTTCCAGAGGATGGAGGCGCAGCCCTCGGGGGAGATCACCGAGTAGGTGGAGTACTGCAGCATCATCAGCTGGTCGCCGACCGCGATGGCCAGCGCGCCACCGGAGCCGCCTTCGCCGATCACCGTGCAGATGATGGGCACCTTGAGCTCGGCCATCACGAAGAGGTTGTGGCCAATGGCCTCGGACTGGCCGCGCTCCTCGGCGTCGATGCCCGGGTAGGCACCGGGCGTGTCGATGAAGGTGAACACCGGCAGGCCGAACTTCTCGGCCAGCTTCATGAGGCGCAGCGCCTTGCGGTAGCCCTCGGGGCGTGGCATGCCGAAGTTGCGGAAGATCTTTTCTTTGGTATCGCGGCCCTTCTGGTGGCCGATCACCATACAGGGCTGGCCGTTGAAGCGGGCCAGGCCGCCGACGATCGCCTTGTCGTCGGCAAAGCTGCGGTCGCCGTGGAGTTCTTCGAAGTCGGTGAAGATGTGCTCGACGTAATCCAGCGTGTAGGGCCGCTGCGGGTGGCGGGCCACCAGCGCGCACTGCCACGGGCTCAGCTTGGCGTAGATGTCTTTGGTGAGGCCGTAGTTCTTCTGTTCCAGGCGGGCGATCTCTTCGGAGATATCCACCGCCGAGTCGTCCTGCACGAAGCGCAGCTCTTCGATCTTCGCCTCGAGTTCGGCAATGGGCTGTTCAAAATCCAGGAACGTGGTCTTCATCGGGGGGCCAGACTAGTGAAAATTTTGCGCATTTTACCCCATCGCCCGCCGGGACGCCCACCGCCCGGGAAAAGCCTCACGCACCCCATGGAAATTGCATTGCTGCAGAGCGCAACGAGGGCTAAAGTTCACCCCCCCCCCCGTGTTGGGCGGGGCCGCGGGCCCCGGGGGGCGGGGGACCGCCGCCGGGGCCGCGCCCCGGGCGGGGGGGGGGGCCGGGGGGGGGGGGGGCGTGGGGTGGGGGGGG
>JAEUNU010000211.1 GCA_016789125.1 Zoogloea sp.
CTAAAATGCAGTTCAAGCGGTCTTCCACGCGCCCCGCGTTTCCCGCGGGGCGTTTTGTTTTGATGTGTCACTTTTGGCTGTGGTGCCTTCCGGGGCAGGCCCCCGGCCCGCGCATCGCGAGTGCTGGCCTGGTGCGATGTATCGGCGATGTAGGGGCGACTTCAGTCGCCCGCGGAGATCGAACAGGGGATCCACCCTGGTTTTGCCGGCTGAGGGCGACTGAAGTCGCCCCTATAGGCCGCCCCTGCAGGGTTCATCGCCAGTCTCTGCTGCGTCGCCACAGCCTACCGTGACAGCACCTTTGTTTTTACTGGTCCGAACCCATGCCTGAAACCGGCTACTTCGCAGTCTTCCTGATCGGCCTTCTCGGCGGCGTGCATTGCGTCGGGATGTGCGGCGGCATCGTCAGCGCGCTCACGGTGCAGGTGCGCCTGCCCGGCCAGAGCAGCCCGGCCCGCCGGGAGTGGCCGCTGCACCTCGCCTACAACCTTGGGCGCATCGGTAGCTACACGGCGGCGGGTGCGGCGATGGGCGCCATCGGCACCGTCGGCATGCTCTTCAACGAAGTCCTGCCGGTGCAGCTCGCCCTCTATATCGCGGCCAACCTGATGCTGGTGGCGCTGGGCCTCTACCTCACCGGCTTCACCCGCGCCCTGTCGGGGGTCGAGCGCCTCGGCCAGCGCCTGTGGGCCCGCATCCAGCCGCTCACCCGGCGCTTCCTGCCGGCGCGGAGCGTCGCCCAGGCCTTCCCCCTCGGCGTGCTGTGGGGCTTCCTGCCCTGCGGGCTGGTTTACAGCGTGCTGGCCACCGCCCTCGTCACCGGCTCGGCCGAGCGTGGCGCGGCGCTGATGCTCGCCTTCGGGCTCGGCACGCTGCCCAACCTGCTGCTGGCCGGCATGCTGCTCACGCGGCTGCGCGACGTGGTCCGCAACCAGGCGGTGCGCACCGGCGCCGGCCTGGTGGTGCTGGCCTTCGGCGTGTTTGGGCTGGTCACCACGCCGTCGCTTGGCAGCGCGCTGTGGAACGGCGTGGTGTGCCACTTCTGATCGGCGATCAGGCCCATGAGCACTGAAGCCGGGCGTCGTTACGATCTGCCGGTGTCGGGCATGAGCTGCGCGGCCTGCGCCGTGCGCCTCGAGAAAGTCCTCAACCGCCTGCCCGGCGTGTCGGCCCAGGTGAACTTTGCCACCGCCAAGGCGCGGCTCGTCACCACACCCGACGCAAGCGCGGGCGATGTGCTGGCGGCCGTCCGCAAGGCCGGTTTCGATGTGGCGCCCCAGGTGCTGGAGCTCGGCATTGCCGGCATGAGCTGTGCGGCCTGCGCGGCGCGCATCGAGAAGGTCGTGGGCCGGCTGCCCGGCGTCGAGGGCAGCGTCAATTTTGCCGCCGAGACGGCGAGGGTGCATTACACGCCGGGGCTCGCCGACCCGGCCGCCATCGTCGCGGCGATCGCCAAGGCCGGCTTCACCGCGACGCCCATCGCCGGCCGCGACCGCGAGGCCGAGCGGGCCCGCAAGGACGCCGAGTTCCACGCCGAGCTGCGCCTGTTCTGGATCTCTGCGCTGCTCAGCCTGCCCTTTCTGGCGCAGATGGTGGGCATGCTGGGCGCAGGCTTCGAGGCGGCCGGTCATCACGTCGAATGGCTGCCGCGCTGGCTCCAGTGCCTGCTGGCGACGCCGGTGCAGTTCTGGATCGGGCGGCGTTTCTACAAGGGGGCGTGGTCGTCGCTGCTCGGCGGCGGTGCCAACATGGACGTCCTGGTGGCCCTGGGCACCAGCGTGGCGTATTTCTTCAGTCTGTTCGTGGTGCTCGCCGGGCGCCACGATCTGCATGTTTATTTTGAAGCCTCGGCCAGCATCATCACCCTGGTGCTGCTCGGCAAACTGCTCGAGGCGCGGGCGCGGGCGCGCACGTCGGCGGCCATCGAGGCGCTGCTGCGCCTGCAGCCGCCGACGGCCTGGGTCGAGCGAGACGGCCAGCTCGTCGAGCTGCCTGTCGCCCAGGTGGTGGCCGGGATGACCTTCGTGCTGCGCCCGGGCGATGCGGTGCCGGTCGATGGCGAGGTGCTGTCCGGCACCTCGTCGGCCGACGAGGCGATGCTCACCGGCGAGAGCGTGGCGGTGCCCAAGGCGCCGGGGGACAAGGTGTTTGCGGCCACGGTGAATGGCGACGGCGTGCTGCGCTGCCGGGCCAGCGGCGTTGGGGCCGACACGCTGCTGGCGGGCATCGTGCGCCTCGTCGAGCAGGCCCAGGGCGGCA
>JAEUNU010000215.1 GCA_016789125.1 Zoogloea sp.
GCTCCAGGAGATCCCACTCCCGGAGCACGCCGTGCATGCGGCGCCGACCGACGTGGAGGCCTTCCTGAGCGCGGTGTATCGCTTCCAGGAGTGAGCCGCCCGAGCTGGGGGCACAGAAAAGCCCAGGGCCCGCCGACCGCAAGGTCGCCGGGCCCTGTTTCTTGTTACAGGGCGTGCAGGCGGTCGCCGCGCAGGACGCCGATCAGCGGCTGGGAGATGTCCCGGCCCAGGGCGATGACCTTGAACAGTTCGCCCATCTCATGGGGGCCGGTGAGGCGCTGCAGGGCCTTGGCGGCGCGAATGTAGTCGGTACTCTCCTCGGGCGCCCGACGCGCCAGGCACTCGAGCACCCCGCAGTTGAACAGCAGGTTGGCCTGGTCAGTGTAGCCGAGCACGTCGAGGCCCGCCTCGAAGCCTGCCTCGGCGATGGCGGTGAAGTCGACAAAGGCGGTGATGTCGTTCAGCCCCGGCCACATGAAGGGATCGCCGTGGGCGTGGTGTCGGAAGTAGCACAGCAGGGTGCCGGTGCTGCGGCTCGGGAGGTAGTACTCGGCCCGCGGGTAGCCGTAGTCCACCAGCAGCATCGCGCCCTTGTCGAGGCGCGCGGCCCATTCGGCCACCCAGGCGCGGCCGGCGAGGTTGAGTTCGCTGACGTATTCGCCTTCTTCGGGCAGCGGCAGGTCGAGGGCCGCAGCGGCTTCGGCGACCTTGCCGGTGGCCGGCTGGTCGGCCCACACGAACTGGCCCTCGTCGCCGAGGGCGACGCCGCGCTCGAAGATGCCTTCGGGCCGCCAGGCGATCAGGTGCACCGGCATCACGTCGAGCACCTCGTTGGCCACCAGCGCACCCGAGAAGTGCTCGGGCAGGCCGTCGAGCCACTGCACCCGGGACGCCAGGTGCGGCACCTTGGCCGCCAGGGTGTCGAACTGGCGCTCGCGCAGTTCGCCGGAGACTTCGAGGATGGCGTAGCTGTCGGGCAGGGCGCCGCGGAGCTCAAGCTCGAGGAGCAGGTCGGCGGCCAGCAGGCCGGTGCCGGCGCCGGCCTCGATCACATGCGGCGCCGACAGGCTCATGATCTGCTGCACCTGGCTGGCCAGGGCCTGGCCGAACAGGGGCGTGAGCTCCGGTGCGGTGATGAAGTCGCCGCCGGGGCCGAACTTGTGGGCGCCGCCGCTGTAGTAGCCGAGGCCCGGCGTGTAGAGGGCCTCGGTCATGTAGGTGGCGAAGGAGATCCAGCCCCCCTGCGCTTCGATCAGGCTGCGCAGGCGGGCGACGAGATGTGCGCTCTGGGCAAGGGCTTCGGGGGAGGGCTGGGGCAGCTTCATGGTTCGCACCGGCTGGTTAAAATGGGCATTTTACCCGGTGCCGACCCCCTCCCGGCGGGGTCCGTCGGAGGGGGATGCTGATGTATTATCCGGAGCTGCGGCCGACCGCGAAATCTGGGCCGATGTGCTTCCAGCACCGTATGATTACGCCTCCCTCAAGATACCCCAGCGAGTCATGAACCAAGAACCGTTGGCCCCCGTGGTCCTCGTTACCGGCGGCGCCCGGCGCGTCGGGGCCGAGATCGTTCGTCAGTTGCACCGGGCGGGCGCGCAGATCGCGCTGCATTGTCGTCATTCGGCCATTGAGGCCAGCCAGCTGGCGGAGGCCCTCAATGGGCAGCGTCCGGGCTCGGTGCGGGT
Organism: Zoogloea sp.; assembly: GCA_016789125.1. GTDB lineage: Bacteria > Pseudomonadota > Gammaproteobacteria > Burkholderiales > Rhodocyclaceae > Zoogloea. Next base: position 1,686 of record JAEUNU010000215.1, read on the forward strand.
GTTTCAGGCCGATCTGCTCGATTCGGCGGGGCTACCGGGCCTGGTGGCGGAGGTAATTGCCCATTTCGGGAAACTCGACGGCCTCGTCAACAACGCTTCCAGCTTCTTCCCCACGGCCCTCGGCGAGATCGATGAGGCGGCCTGGGGCGACCTGATCGGCTCCAACCTGAAGGCGCCTCTGTTTCTCGTTCAGGCTGCCGCGCCGGCCCTAAAGGCGGCCCGGGGAGCGGTCGTCAACATCATCGACATCCACGCCGAGCGCCCCCTTGAGGGCTACCCCCTGTACTGCGCGGCAAAGGCCGGATTGCTTGGATTGACGCGGGCTCTGGCGCTGGAGCTGGCTCCGGAGGTGCGTGTGAACGGCGTTTCGCCGGGGGCGATCGAGTGGCCTGAAGACGGCCAGTTCTCGTCCGAGGCGCGGCAGGCGATCGTCGATCACACCCTGCTCGGACGCATCGGCTCGCCGTCCGACATTGCCCGCACGGTGTGCTTCCTGCTGCTGGATGCGCCCTACATCACGGGGCAGATCATTCCGGTGGACGGCGGGCGAACGGCGCATTTATAACGTATTTAACATTTATGCTGGTGTAACAGGTTTTTGCATCGGCTTATAATCAATGGATATTTGAACAAGATGGAACATGTAGTGGCCTCTCCCGCGCCTTTGGCGATAGAACTTCCCGAAACGGAGTCCCGTTTCTCCAATTCATTCATGCGCCTCCGGAAACACCTGATGCGCAAGGTGGGGGAAGCCATCGTCGACTACGGCATGATCGAGGAGGGCGACGTGGTGATGGTCTGCGTGTCGGGGGGCAAGGATTCCTTCACCCTGCTGAGCCTGCTGCTGGCCCTGCGCGAGAAGGCGCCGATCGACTTCCGCATCGTCGCGATGAACCTCGACCAGAAGCAGCCGGGCTTCCCCGACCACGTGCTGCCGGCCTACTTCGAGTCCATCGGGGTCGAGTACCGCATCGTCACCGAGAACACCTACAAGATCGTCAAGGACAAGATCCCCGAGGGCAAGACAACCTGCTCCCTGTGCTCGCGCCTGCGCCGCGGCATCATCTACCGCACGGCCAAGGAACTCGGCGCCACCAAGATCGCCCTCGGCCACCACCGGGACGACATGATCGAGACCCTGTTCCTCAACATGTTTTTCGGCGGCAAGATGAAGGCCATGCCGCCCAAGCTGGTCAGTGACGACCGCCAGAACGTGGTGATCCGCCCACTGGCCTATTGTTCCGAGAAGGACATCGAGCGCTTTGCCCGGGGCATGGAATACCCGATCATCCCGTGCAACCTCTGCGGCAGCCAGGAAAACGCCCAGCGCAAGCAGATCAAGGCCATGCTGCGGGACTGGGACAGCCGCTTCCCGGGGCGCGTCGTGTCGATCGCGACGGCCCTCAAGAACGTGGTGCCGTCCCACCTGGCAGACAGCGAGCTGTTCGACTTCCGTAACGTGTCCCGTTCCACCGAGGTGGGCGAGGGCGACATCGTCTTCGATGCGCCCGAGCTGCCGGCCGGCGTGGGCTCCACCGACATCCCGATCGGGATCTGGAGGCCGTGATCGTGATGGCGGCTTCGGTCCCTTTCTTCCAACCCACACGCTGCGCCGAAGCGCAGCTGCCTGTCAGGCTCCGACGGATTCCGTAACGATGAATGAGCGCGCTTCGAACCGCTGTCTGTTGTATGCCGATGTGGCCGGCGGCTTGCGTCTGGCCGTCAAGCTTGGCGAGGCGGAGGCTGGCTATGCGGTCGAGCGCTGCCTGAACCGCATGTCCCGCTGTGCCGAGGCATACTCGGGGAGCGCGCTCGACGTACGCGCGGATGCCCTTGTGGCGTCCTTCGCCGATGCCGACTCGGCTCTCCTTGCCGCGCGGGAGATGCGCGAGCGGGTGCGGGCGCTGCCGCCGATGAGCGGTATCAAGCTGGTGCTGCGGGCAGGCGTGGTGCTCGAGTCGGAAGGTGGCGGCGATGCGGGCGCGGCAGAAAAACTGGCGGCAGCTCTTGTCGAAGGCAGCAACCCCGATACCATCTCCGTATCCACCGAGCTGACCCAGATCCTGTCGCCGTCGATGCGCCGGATGCTGGGCAAGGCCGACGAGGCGAGCAGCCCGGCGCCCCAGCCTCCAGCCCCGGCGCCCAGCGAGGCAGCTCCGCCCGCTCCGGTCGAGTTGCGCCAGGACGCCACGCAGGAGGCGCAGGCCCAAGCTCAGGCGCAGGCCCCGAGGCAGATGCGGGTGAGTTTCAGGGGGCAGAACTGGGTGATCGACGCCGCCCATCCGACCCTGCTGTTCGGGCGCGAGACGGGTAACGACATCGTCGTCTCGGACCCCCGCGTATCGCGGCAGCACGCCCGCATCGAGCTGCGCAACGGCTCGTTCTATCTGGCGGACTCCAGCACCAACGGCACTTATCTGCTCGAAGAGGGCAGCCCCGAGCACTGCGTCAAGCGCGACGAATGCATGCTCTCTGAGAAGGGCCACATCGGCTGCGGCTTCTCGGTCGCCGACAACATGTCGGACGCGGTGGCCTTCGCCCTCGACTGAGGGCAGCCGGGCGGGGTGCCCGGACACAAGGCAAAGCAAAGGGCCCATGAGGGCTAATGCCGTTCAGTTAAGGTCTTTCTTCAGAAACCGGACGATGTAACGAGTGGGGCGTGCTTTGACGACACGGGGGCTTTGACGCCCCCGTCGCTTTTCGACGACGGCAAGCTGCATCTGGGTGCGCAGTCGTATCAGGT
>JAEUNU010000238.1 GCA_016789125.1 Zoogloea sp.
GGCGCACAGGGCCTGGGCGTCCAGGTGCCAGCCGGCGAGGATCTCGGCAACGGCAACCGGGTGGGAAATGTAGGGTTCGCCGCTCTTGCGCAGCTGCCCGGTGTGGGCGTCGGCGGCGAAGTGATAGGCGGCTTCGATGCGGCCCAGGTCTTCGGGCCGGAGATAGCCCGCGACCAGCGACCTCAGTTGCCCGAAGTCGAGGGGCAGGACGCTGGATGCAGGGGGTCGGAAAACGCCGCCACCACTGATGGGAACCGGTGCGGCGGAGTCCATGACATTGCGCTCTGGCAGATCAGGTCAAGCCTGACCGCGGTTGAGGACTTCGGCCCCGACCTTGCCGGCGGCGATCTCACGCAGCGCGATCACGGTGGGTTTGTCCTTGTCGTGGCGGTCGAGCTCGACCTGGGGGGTGGCGCCGGCCGTCAGCTGACGGGCACGGTAGGTCGCGGCCAGGGTGAGCTGGAAGCGGTTGGGGATTCTTTTCAGACAGTCGTCGACGGTAACGCGGGCCATATCAATCCTGTTCCAGGTAATGGAAAAACTCCGGCTGACGCGCCTCCTGGTTGGCGTAGCGGAGCCGGGATGCCCTCACCACGGCCACCAGATCTTCGATGGCGGCGGGCAGGTTTTCATTGATTATAACGTAGTCGAACTCCGCCACATGGCGCATCTCGCCACGGGCGCCGAGCACCCGGCGGGCGATCACGTCCTCGCTGTCGGTGCCACGGCCGCGCAGGCGGCGCTCGAGCTCCTCGACCGAGGGCGGCAGGATGAATACCCCGACCGCCTTCGGAAACACCTTGCGCACCTGCTGGGCACCCTGCCAGTCGATCTCGAGGAGGATGTCACGGCCGGCGCGGGTCTGCTCCTCGAGCCAGCGCTTCGACGTCCCGTAGTAATTGTTATGGACCTCGGCCCACTCGAGAAATTCACCCTGGTCGCGCAGCGCGCGGAAGGCCGGCACGTCGATGAAGTGGTAGTGCTGCCCATTCACCTCGCCCGTGCGCGGGGCGCGGGTGGTGTACGAAACCGACAGGCGGACCAGGGGGTCGCGCTCGAGGAGGCCGCTGACGAGGGTCGTCTTGCCGGCCCCCGAAGGCGCCGTGACGATGAAGAGGGTGCCGGGCATGGGGCTTCCTTACTCGATGTTCTGGACTTGCTCGCGCATCTGTTCGATGGCGAGCTTGAGCTCGACGGCGATCGCGGTCATGTCGGCGGCCATCGCCTTGGAGCCGAGGGTGTTGGCCTCGCGGTTGAGCTCCTGCATCAGGAAGTCGAGGCGCTTGCCGCTGGCGCCACCGGTCTTGAGGATGCGCTCGACCTCGTCGAGGTGGGTGGACAGGCGGGAGAGCTCCTCGGCCACATCGACGCGCTGGGCGAACAGGCCGACTTCGAGGCGGATGCGGTCGTCGTCGAGGGTGGTGGCGGCGTCGCGCAGGCGGGCGGCGAGCTTCTCCTGGTATTCGGCCACCAGCGCCGGCACGCGGGGTTGCACCTTGGCCACCAGGGCGCGCATGTGGGCGATGCGGCCGCGGATCATCTCGGCGAGCTTCTCGCCCTCGCGGCGGCGGGTGGCAACGAGCTCGTCGAGGGCCGCCGCGACGAGCCGGACGATCTCGGGCTGCAGCGCATCGAAGGTCGGACTGTCGTCGGCCAGCATGCCGGGCCAGCGCAGCACCTCGGCCACGCTGAGGGGAGCAGCCTGGGGCAGCTCGGCCTGGATGGCGAGCTGGGCATTTTTAAGCTGGCCGAGCAGCACGGCGTTCATCGCAAGCTCGCGAGGTGCGCTATCCTTCGTCTGCAGATTGAAACGGCATTCAACCTTGCCACGGCTCAACTTGCCGGTGATCGCTTCACGCAGGATCGGCTCGGCCTGGCGCAAATCGTCGTTGATGCGGAAGGCGAGATCGAGGTAGCGGGAATTGACGCTGCGCAGTTCGAGGTGCAGGGCCACTCGGCCCAGGTCGCGGGTCTGGACGGCGTAGCCCGTCATGCTGAGAATCATGTGTTTTTCCCGATGTGGAGCGGCAATCCGCAGGTAAACTATCGACCCCGAACGCCACCAAAAGACGAAGTGTAGCGCCCTGCCCGATGGCCACTCAACAGAACTGCGCCCTCCCCCCTGGTTTTCTGCTCGACCACTACCGCGTCGAACGGCAGCTCTCGCTGGGCGGCTTCTCCATTGTCTATCTGGCCTACGATCAGGACGGCACGCCGGTCGCGATCAAGGAATACCTGCCCAACTCCCTGGCCCTGCGCGCCGAGGGTGAAGTCACGCCGCACGTCACCGAGGCCCACCAGGGCGCCTTCCGCTACGGCATGAAGTGCTTCTTCGAAGAAGGCCGGGCGCTGGCCAAGCTGGTGCACCCCAACGTGGTGCGCGTGCTCAACTTCTTCCGCGCCAACGGCACGGTTTACATGGTGATGCAGTTCGAGCGCGGCCGGACGCTCCACGACTACGTCCAGAAAAACAAGGGCAACGTGCGCGAGCGCTTCATCCGCGGCGTGTTCACGCGCATGCTCAACGGCCTGCGCGAGGTACACGCCCACAAGCTGCTGCACCTCGACATCAAGCCGTCCAACATCTACCTGCGGGCCGACGGCACGCCGGTACTGCTCGACTTCGGCGCCGCCCGCCAGACCCTGCTCTCCGACACGCCCATCCTCAAGCCGATGTACACCCCCGGCTTCGCCTCGCCCGAGCAGTTCAACAGCCGCGACGCCCTCGGCCCCTGGAGCGACATCTACAGCGTGGGGGCCAGCATGTACGCCTGCCTGGCGGGCTCGTCGCCGCAGCGCTCCGACGAGCGCGTCAAGCACGACACCGTGGTGCCGGCCACCAGGGCCTGGGCCGGCCAGTACTCGCCCCACTTCCTCGCCACCATCGACTGGTGCCTTCAGCTCGACCCGCTGAAGCGCCCACAAAGCTGTTTCGCCTTGCAGAAGGTTCTCGCCCAGCGCCACCGGGAAGCGCCGCCCCAGCAAAAAACCTGGCTCGAAGGGCTGGGCTCCCGCCTCAAGACAATGATAGGCCGCACATGAGATTCACCATTTTCCAGGAAAGCCGGGTCGGCAAGCGCCGGACCAACCAGGACCGCGTCGCCTACTCGTACACGCGCGATGCGCTGCTGCTCGTCCTTGCCGACGGCATGGGCGGACACCTCTATGGCGAGGTCGCGGCCCAGATCTCGGTGCAGTTCATCGCCCAGTCCTTCCAGCAGGAAGCCCGCCCGAAGGTCTCCGACCCGGTGCTGTTCCTCTCAAGGGTGCTGAGCAACGCCCACCACGCGATCCTCGACTACGCCTTCGACAAGCAGCTCTCCGACGTGCCGCGCACCACCATCGTGGCCTGCCTGGTGCAGGAGGGCGTGGCCCACTGGGCCCACGCCGGCGACTCCCGGCTCTACATGATCCGCAAGGGCAAGCTCGCCGCCCAGACCCGCGACCACTCCCGCGTCCAGCTGATGCTCGACCAGGGCCTGCTCGACGCCGAGGCCGCCGCCGTGCACCCCGGGCGCAACCGCATCTTCAGCTGCCTGGGCGGCAACCACCCGCCGCAGATCGAATTCTCTCGCGGCGTCTCGCTGATCAACGGCGACGTGCTGGCGATCTGCTCCGACGGCGTATGGGGCCCGCTGGATGCCGACACCATCGTCGGCACCCTCGCCGACGGGCGCGTGATGGACGCCGTGCCCAAGCTGATGAACGAGGCCGAGACCCTCGGCGGCGCCCAGTGCGACAACATGACCCTGATCGCCATGACCTGGCACGACGATCAGCAGGAAGACATCCCCGACACCGTGTCCACCCGCACCATGCCGGCCGACGCCTACACCACCCAGATGGAAGGCTTCGGGCGCAGCAAGCGCGACCAGGAAGACCTCAGCGAGGACGAGATCGAGCGCGCCATCCGCGAGATCAACGCCGCGATCCACAAGTTCAAGTAAGCCCTCCGCCGGCGGCCCGCACCAGACCGGTGCAAAGCCCCGGCGGGGCGCCCTCAGCGCATGCGCTGGGACGAATCGTCCTGCCACGAGCTCCCCCGCCCGCCGGACGGCAACCCGAGCGTCGACAGCCGGGCCGCCCGGCTCTCCCGGGTCGTATCGACCAGCCACGCCTGCAACAGCCGGAGCACGGCACCGAAATGGAAAACGGCAAGTCTGGTGCGCATCGCAAGGAACCCCCTCAAAAGTTTCGCCACGCCAACGGCATCCATGCTTGCATGATTCATAGAGTAATACCGTAAAAAATTCCTCATCTCGGGCGGATAAGTCCGAGGAGCATGACGGCGCGGCAGGGCAAGATTCAATGCAAGATCTGGGCCCGCCAGCCCGCGCTGGCGGTGCCCGAAGCCAGGCCACTGCCGCCCCGCCTGCAGACCGGCAGTGCGGCGAGCGTCTACAATGGCAGCAACACCCCGGCGGACACCGCCGGCCGGCCCGAAACCCACCCTCCGCCCCCGGCGGACGACTCCAGCGAGCAAGCATGAGCACCCACACCTCCTTCACCCGCCCCAGCGGCCGCACGCCCGCCGACCTGCGCCCCGTCCGCATCACCCGCGGCTTCACCCGCCACGCCGAAGGCTCGGTGCTCATCGAGTTCGGCGAGACCCGCGTGCTGTGCACCGCCAGCGTCGAGGAATCCGTGCCGCCCTTCCTGCGCGGCAAGGGCCAGGGCTGGCTGACCGCCGAATACGGCATGCTGCCCCGCGCCACCCACACCCGCAGCCCCCGCGAAGCCGCCAAGGGCAAACAGAGCGGCCGCACCCAGGAGATCCAGCGCCTCATCGGCCGCAGCCTGCGCGCGGTGGTCGACATGCAGGCCCTCGGCGAGCGCCAGATCACCATCGACTGCGACGTCCTGCAGGCCGACGGCGGCACCCGCACCGCCTCCATCACCGGCGCCTGCGTGGCCGTCCACGAAGCCCTCGACGGGCTCGTCAAGGCCGGCAAGCTGCCCGCCAACCCGATGCGCGACTTCGTCGCCGCCATCTCGGTGGGCATCTACAAGGGCGTGCCGGTGCTCGACCTCGACTACCTCGAAGACTCCGACTGCGAGACCGACATGAACGTCGTCATGACCGGCAGCGGCGGCTTCGTCGAAGTCCAGGGCACCGCCGAAGGCAGCCCATTCTCCCGTGCCGAACTCGACGCCCTCCTCGAACTCGCCGGCGCCGGCATCACCCGCCTGGTCGCCGAACAGAAACAGGCCCTCGGCCTCGCCTGACCCCTCACCGGAGCCCCCTCATGGACAAGCTCGTGCTCGCCAGCGGCAACGCAGGCAAACTCAAGGAACTCTCCTCGCTCCTCGCCCCGCTGGGCATCGAGGTGCTGCCCCAGTCGGCCTTCAATGTGAGTGAAGCCGAAGAGCCCCACCCCAGCTTTGTCGAGAACGCCATCGCCAAGGCCCGCCACGCCGCCCGCGCCACCGGCCTGCCGGCCCTCGCCGACGACTCCGGGCTGTGCGTCGACGTCCTCGGCGGCGCCCCCGGCGTGCTGTCCGCACGCTTCGCCGGCGAACCCAAGTCCGACGCCCGCAACAACGCCCTGCTCCTCGAACGCCTGGCCGGCGACACCCGGCGCAGCGCCCGCTTCTACTGTGCCCTGGCCCTCGTCCGCCACGCCGACGACCCGCAGCCCCTCATCGCCTGCGGCGAATGGCACGGCGAGATCCTCGAGGCCGCCCGCGGCCAGGGCGGCTTCGGCTACGACCCGTTGTTCCTCGTCCCCGACCTCGACCAGACCGCCGCCGAGATCGACCGCGAGCTCAAGAACGTCCTCTCCCACCGGGGCAAGGCCATGCGCCAGCTCCTCGACCGCCTGCGCGCCGAGCAGCAGGCCTGACCCCAGCCCCATGGCCGAAACCCGCATCATCCCCATCGCCCCCCGCGCCGCCGCCCCCGCCGGCAGCGGCGGGTGGGCCCCGCAGCTCAGCGCCTCGCCGCCCCTCGCCCTCTACGTGCACTTCCCGTGGTGCGTGCAGAAGTGCCCCTACTGCGACTTCAACTCCCACGCCGTGCGTGACGAAGGCATCCCCGAAGCCGCCTACCTCGCCGCCCTCGTCGCCGACCTCGAAAGCGCCCTGCCGCAGATCTGGGGCCGCCGCGTGCACAGCATCTTCATCGGCGGCGGCACCCCCAGCCTGATCAGCCCCGACGGCCTCGACGAACTGCTCACTGCCATCCGCATGCGCGTGCAGCTCGACCCCATGGCCGAGATCACCCTCGAAGCCAACCCCGGCACCGTCGACGCCGGCCGCTTCAAGGCCTTCCGCCAGGCCGGCATCAACCGCCTGTCGGTGGGCATCCAGAGCTTCGACGAGCGCCACCTCAAGGCCCTCGGGCGCATCCACGGCCGCGCCGACGCCATCGCCGCCGCCGAAGCCGCCCTCACCCACTTCGAGGCCGTCAACCTCGACCTCATGTACGCCCTGCCCGGCCAGACCCTGGCCCAGGCCGAAGCCGACCTCGCCACCGCCCTCGCCCTCGGCCCCGGCCACCTGTCCTGCTACCACCTCACCCTCGAGCCCAACACCGCCTTCGCCGCCAACCCGCCCGAGGTGCCCGACCCCGACGCCTCCGCCGACATGCAGGACCGCATCGAAGCCCGCCTCGGCGAGGCCGGCTACCGCCACTACGAAACCTCCGCCTTCGCCAAACCCGGCCGCGAGTGCCGCCACAACCTCAACTACTGGGCCTTCGGCGACTACCTCGGCATCGGCGCCGGCGCCCACGGCAAGCTGTCGTCCCATGAGGGCATCATCCGCGAAACCCGCCCCAAGCACCCTGCCGCCTACCTCGCCGCCCACCACAGCGGCCAGTTCGTGCAGGAGCGCCGCAGCCTCGGCGCCGCCGAGCTCCCCTTCGAGTTCATGATGAACGCCCTGCGCCTCAACCAGGGCTTCCCCCGCCACCTGTTCACCGAGCGCACCGGCCTCCCCTTCGAAGCCGCCGAACCCGGCCTGCTCAAGGCCAGACAGCAGGGCCTCATCGAGACCGACGGCGACGTCATCCGCCCCACCACCCGGGGCCGGCATTTTCTCAATGAGCTGTTGATGTTGTTTCTGGCGGAGTAGGGCCGGCTGGCAGACTCGAAGCCTTCACCAGGGAAGCCGCATGCCCTCCCTCCCCTGACAAGGGGAGGGCCGGGGAGGGGTTTTCGCGGGCCGGGAAGGCACCGCACGCCATCGCCCCCACGTGCCGTTCGCTGACGAAGACCCGACCTGCTGTCTGGTCTGGTGGAATTGGTTGCGCCTCCCGTCCCCGGTCGAGGCAAGACGAAGACAACGGCAGCCGGCTGGACTTCTCCGCCATTTTTGATCAATACTGCTGCCACATGGCTTCACCATCCCAGGAGCTACCCATGAGCACCATCAGCCTGAATACCTCTGTTGCTTCGGCCGTGACCTTGCTCGGCGGCGAAGGCGTCCTGCATGCCAGGCCTCGGGTCGTCATGGACTGGATACCCCTGGTGCGTCAGGGCCTGCCATCGGCCTGTGTCGATGCGGTGGTTCGCATCACACGCATCACGCAGAGTGATCTGGCCCATGCGCTGGCCATTCCAGAGCGCACCCTGGCCAGGCGTAAACGCGAAGGCGCCCTGTCCCCCGAAGAGTCGGCCAAGCTCGTGCGCTTTGCCCGCGTGGTGGAGCGCGCAGAGACCGTCTTCGAGGATGCCGACAGCGCCCTGAACTGGCTCCAGAGCCCCAATGCCTCCCTGGGCGGCGTCACCCCGCTGTCACTGCTGGACACCGATATCGGCGCCGACAGCGTGCTGGACACCCTCGGGCGCATCGAGCACGGCGTGTTCGCCTGATGCAGACCGTCTGGCGGATCACCACCGCCCGCTTTGCCAGCACGGCATTCAGCGGCGAAGGCGCGCGGCGCTACGGCGGGCGCTGGAATCCCAAAGGCTGGGAGGTGGTCTATACCGCCGAGTCCCAATCCCTGGCCCTGCTCGAGCTCATGGTGCAGGACGACCCCTTGCGCGCCCACTACGTCCTGATTCCTGCGCGCCTGCCGCAGGGCCTGCCCGAAACACGCATCGATGCCGGGCAGCTGCCAGCCAACTGGCGCACCATCGGCGCCCGCGATGTACTGCACGCCATCGGGCAGGCGTGGCTGCAAGACATGCAGACGGCGGTTCTGAACGTTCCCAGCGCGGTGGTCCCGGCGGAACGCAACTACCTGCTCAACCCCCGCCACCCGGACTTCGACCGCATCACGCTCGGCGAGCCCCAGTCGCTGCAAACCGATACCCGCCTGCTGCGCAATCTCGGCGAACAGGCGTGACGGCCCGCCAGCATCAAGAAAGTCAAAGGCCGGTTGCGGTGCAAGGGACTTGCATCTGAGCCTGGGCGTCCCCCGCCGAGCCGGAAGGGGCTCTCCGGAATCACCGAGCCTTTACTGATGCACCTTGCGTGATCGATGAGCTGCGTAGGTCGGGTTAGCGCAGCGTAACCCGACACCCAACATGCGCCTCTCCATCCGCCAGGCCACCCCTCCGCCGGGCACACGCCCCGCCAGCGCCGACCCGAATTGACTTACCATCCGGCATCCCCCGCCACCGCCTTAGCCGGATGCCCTCGCCATGACCGCTCCCACCTGGACCCGCAAGATCGAAGACATCGCCGAAGCCCTGCACCACGCGCGGGGTGAATGCGTCGTCCTGATCGGCGCCGGCTGCTCGAAGAGCGCCGGCATCCCCCTGGCCGGCGAACTCATCCGCGAGGTGGAACAAAAATTCCCCATCGCTTATAAGCGCGTCCCCGAGGCCGACCGCCGGAACTACAACAAAGTCATGGCCAAATTGGTCCCAGGGCACCGCCGCGACCTACTCGACGCCCACATCAACGCAGCCCGCGTCAATTGGGCCCACCTCGCCCTCGCCCAGCTGTTTAAAACCGGCAAGCTCGACCGCGTCCTCACCGTCAATTTTGATCCATTGCTGGTCCGTGCCTGCGCCATGGTCGGCCTCTTCCCGGCCATCTACGATCTGGCCACATCCAGCGATTTTGATGAAGCCCGCATTGCCCCTCACTCCCTGTTCTACCTCAACGGCCAGCACACTGGCTTCGTCACCCTGAACACCGAGGAAGAACTTGAACGGCACCGCGGGCGACTGCGCGACATCGTCCGCAACACCGGCACCCACCGCCCCTGGATCGTGGTCGGTTACAGCGGCGAGGCCGACCCGCTGCTGGACGTGCTTGCCGAGCAGAAAACATTCAACTACGGCCTGTACTGGGTCGGCCACGACGACGCCCCCTCGCCAGACCTCGAAAGAAAGCTGCTCGGCGCCGGTAAGGAGGCCTGCTACATTGGCGCCCAGGACGCTGACCGTTTCTTCACCGAACTCGCCCAGCGCCTCGGCTGCTTTCCCCCGGATCTGCTGGCCAACCCCTTCTCCCACGTGGAGACCCTGGTCACCACCCACATCGACTTCAGCACCGGCGGCGACGCCGGCCGGCAGCACGAAGAGACGCTGAAGCGCCTGATCGCCAAGGCCAACGCGGCGATGCCCGAATGGAAGCGCGACGCGGACGTCACCGCCTGGCTGCTGGCCGGGGAATATCAACGCGTGCTGGACTGGTACGCAGGCCTCTCAACCCCCTCCGACGAAGACCGAACTTTTGCGGCCTCGGCCCTCATATACCTGGGTTACCGTAACGCCGCAGACGCTGCCAAGTGCGCGGAAAGCGACCTTCCCGCGGCCCGCCGCCTGTGGGCCGCGACCGCCGAGCGCTACACCCAGACCCTGGCGATCAAGCCGGACATGCATGACGCCGCCAACAACTGGGGCAATGCTCTCCACGCCGAGGCGCGGGCCATTGCCGCCACCGACCTCGCCGAAGCCCGCGGCCTGTGGGCGGCGGCCGGCGAGCGCTACGCCCAGGCACTGGCGATCAAGCCGGACAAACATGAAGCCGCCAACAACTGGGGCATTACCCTAAATGCCGAGGCCCGGGCTGTCGCCCCCACCGACCTCGCCGAGGCCCGCCGCCTGTGGGCCGCGACCGCCGAGCGCTATGCCCAAGCCCTGGCGATCAAGCCGGACAAGCATGAAGCCGCCTACAACTGGGGCAATGCTCTGCACGCCGAAGCCCAGGCCGTCGCCCCCACCGATCTCACCGAAGCCCGCCGCCTGTGGGCCGCGGCCGCCGAGCGCTACACCCAGACCCTGGCGATCAAGCCGGACATGCATGACGCCGCCAACAACTGGGGCAATGCTCTCCACGCCGAGGCGCGGGCCATTGC
>JAEUNU010000250.1 GCA_016789125.1 Zoogloea sp.
GTCGCCGTACAGCGCTGGGTGCACGACTTCGGCCGCTACGAACGCATGCAGCCCGAGGAGCGCGACGACTGCATCGGCCGCCGCCGCAGCGACAACGAAGAGCTCGACGACGCCCCCGCATCGGCCCACGTCAAGCGCACCGCCCAGGAGAGCTTCAGCCCCGAAGCCTTCGTGGTACGCCGCTCGATGCCCTGGAACGCCGGCCCCGACGCGGGCCTGATGTTCGTCGCCTTCGGCCACACCACCGAGGCCTTCCAGGCCCAGCTGCGCCGCATGGTGGGACTGGAGGACGGCATCGTCGACGCGCTGTTCCGCTTCACCCGGCCGGTGTCGGGGGCATACTTCTGGTGCCCGCCGCTCGAAGGCGGGCGGCTGAAGATCTGACTCACCGCGCCGGGCAAGGCCGCCGCAGCCCCCCCGGGCGCGCGGCCGATGGGCCCCACCCACCACGACACGCGCCGACACCACGACCATGAGCGCCCCCGCAAGCCCTCCGGACACACCCCCGCCGGCCGAATGGCAGCTGTGGTTCGACGGCTCGGCCCAGCCAAACCCGGGCCGGCTGGGCCTCGGCGCGGTGCTGCTCGGGCCCCTCGGGCAGCGCCACGACTACTCGGCCCAGGCGCCGGGCAACGGCTGCAACAACGAAGCCGAGCTGCTGGCCCTCGGCAAGGCCCTGGAGCTGGCCCGGGAAGCCGGCGCACGGCATCTGGTGCTGCGGGGCGACAGCGATTTCGCGGTGCGCCACCTGCGCGGCGAGGCGGTGACACAGGTGGCCCGTCTGAAGGTGCTGATCGCCAGTATCCGCGGGCAGCTCGACGACTTTGCCTCCACCCGCCTCGAATGGGTGCCGCGCCACCGCAACCCGGACGCCGACCGCCTCTCCCGCGCCGCCCTCGGCCTGCCGGACAAGCCGGCCGCGTGGCCGGGCACCAAGAAGCGGCGGCGCTAGGAACCCATCGCCCTCAGCCCCCGCGCGCCTCCAGCAGCCGCGCCGCCACCAGCCCATTGACCAGCCCGAAGACCGTCGCCGCCAGTGCGAAGACCGGCACCAGGTAGAACACCCCGTCGTGGGGCACCAGCCAGATGCGCGCCACCACCAGCTGACCGGCAAAGTGGGCAAAGGCCGCCAGCACGCTATGGCTCACCGGGCCGAAGACACGCCGCGGCAGATGCATGGAAACGCCCAGCGCCACCAGGCTGGCCAGCCCGCCGGCCAGGCTCAGGAAGAAGCCCGGCGCCAGGAACTGCCCCAGCACCAGGCTGCCCACGATCACCCGCAACAGCGCCACCCAGGCCGCCTCGCGCCAGCCCCAGCGGGCCAGCACGACGAGGGTGACGATGTTGGCGAGGCCGGGCTTGACCCCCGGCAGGGGCAGCGGGATGGCCGCCTCGGCCACCGTCAGCACGATGGCCGCCGCCGCGTGCCGCGCGATCCGGTGATCGTCGGCGGTGGGGCGGAGTTCGATCTCAGTAGCTGAGGGAGTCATAGTCGGCGTTACGCCCCGCCAGCGCGAGGCTGACCTGGTTGGGCGCGCAGATGGCCACCGCGCCGGCCGTCGCCAGCCAGCCCTGGCGCACGCAGTACTGGCGCGGCCCGGGGTCCGCGGCCACGCGGGCGCGGCCGGGCTGGATCTCGATGCGGGTGCGGCCCAGCGGCCCCGGCACCTCGACGATGCGCGGCGCGCTGAGGTCGACCTCCAGAAAGACCTTGCCGCCGGCCCGGATGACGGCCTTGTCCGGCCTCCCACCCTGCCACAGGCCCAGCGCCGAGGCGATGCACACCCCAACAGCCAGCGCCAGCACCAGCAGGTCGCCGGCCCTCAGGTGACGCGCCCAGGCCGCCAGCCAGGCACGCAGGGCCGGCCCGCGGCTCACTTGAAGGAGCGGTGCCGCACCAGGATGCGGGCCGAATCGCGCAGCCGCTCGGCCAGCTGTTCGGCGATGTACACCGAGCGGTGCTGGCCGCCGGTGCAGCCGATGGCCACCGTGAGATAGCTGCGGTTGTCGTTGACGTAAGACGGCAGCCAGGACGCGACGAAGGCGTAGATGTCGCCGACCATCCGGCCGACCTCGGGCACCCGCTCCAGAAAATCGATGACCGGCTGGTCGCGCCCGGTGAGCGGCCGCAGCACCGGGTCGTAGTGGGGGTTGGGCAGGCAGCGCACGTCGAAGACGAGGTCGGCATCCACCGGGATGCCGTACTTGAAGCCGAAGGATTCGAACAGCAGGGTGATCTGGCTGCCCGCCTCGAGGTTCATGAAGCTCTTCACCCAGTTGCGCAGGGTGTTGGCCGACAGGTCGCTGGTGTCGATGCGATGGCCGAGCTCGGCCACCAGCGCGAGGGCCTCGCGCTCGCGGGCGATGGCCTCGCCGAGGGTCAGGCTGTCGTCGCCCAGGGGGTGCTTGCGGCGGGTTTCGGAGAAGCGCGCGATGAGCGTGTCGTCGCGGGCGTCGAGGAACAGGAAGCGCACGTCGCGCACCATGCTGCGCAGGGTTTCGAGCTGGCGCGGGAGCGCCGCGATGCCGCTGCCCGAACGCACGTCGATGGCCACCGCGATGCGCTGGTAGCCGGCCCCGCGCAGGTGGGTGACGAGCTGGGGCAGGAGGGCCGACGGCAGGTTGTCGACCACGTAATGCCCGCAATCCTCCATGACATTGAGCGCGACGCTCTTGCCGGAGCCGGACAGGCCGCTGATGATGACGAGTTGCATGACTAAGCTGTTTCCCCGGGAAGACGACCGGTCTGAAGGTGCCAGTCTGTCAGGCGTCTGCGACAACACATGCAGCCCACGCCGCGACAGGATAAACAATGTGGGCGCGCGCGCTACCGCGAAGCGCCACAAAAACTCACGCAAACGTGACTTTAGGTGACTTCCAGA
>JAEUNU010000125.1 GCA_016789125.1 Zoogloea sp.
CCATGACCCTTCGCGAGGACATCGACTTCGCCGAGAAGGAGGTTGATGCGCTAGGCATCGCCCCCCGGCTGCTCCAGGTGATCCAGACCAGCCAGCAGCATCGGGGCCTGTCGTCCGGCCTGCTCAACGGCAACGAGGAGATGCGCCCACTGTTGCAGAAGAAGACCGGCGAGGTCGCGGCTGCGATCAAGAGCGTCGGTGATGGATTCGTCGGCGGCGCGGTGCCCTCGGGGCTCCGGCGCTGGCAGGAGGTGCAGAAGGACTGGGCGGCGCTCGAGTCGGGTGGCCTGCAGCTGAAGCCGCGGGAAAACCTGCTCGCCCACACCGCCATGATCCGCAAGGCCGTGCTGACGCTGCATGACCTGGGAGACGACGGCAACCTTACCCTCGATCCCTCGGCCGACACCTACTATCTGATCGACAACGTGATCCGCCGGGTGCCGGACGTCTCCGAGCGCCTCGGCCGGCTGCGTGCAATGGGCACCGGCGCGCTGGCCGCCAAGTCCCTGGACGACCAGCGGCGGTTCGACATCAGCACTCAGTTGGGCGAGCTGAACATGACGCTGGCTGATTTCAACGAGAACCTGGACCGGGCGGCCACCGCCAATCCGGCGCTACGCGGCTCCCTCGACAAGCTCGGCACGGAGTTCAACACCGTGGCCTCACAGGTCATCGACGCTCTGCAGGAGCACATCCTGAAGGGCGACTTCGAGATGGCGCCGAAGGCCTATTTCGATCTCGTGACCCGGGCCATCGACATGACCTACGCCAAGACCTACGGGGAACTCATCCCGTGGATCGATACGCTCCTCAAGGAGCGTATCGCCGCCCACCAGAAGGCATTTTTCATCAACGCGATCATCTCCGGTGTGGCACTGCTGCTACTGCTGTACCTCGCAGTTGGCTTCTGCGTGGCCGTGTTGCAGTCGGTCAAGGAGCTGCGTACCGGCGCCCAGGAGTTTGCCAACTGCGACCTGCGTTCGCGCATCAACTTTTCGGCCCGGGATGAGCTGAGGCTGGTGGCCGACCAATTCAACGAGATGGCCCAGGCGGTGGCGGTGGTGATCGGAAAGGTGCAGAACGGTGCCAACGATGTGGCAGGGGCCGCGGTGGCGCTGGCGGGTTCGGCGTCGCGCGTATCCGACGGGTCCGAGCAGCAGAGCACGGCGGCCACCGGCATGGCGGCTGCCATCGAACAGATGACCGTCGGCATTTCCGAGATCGCCAGCAGTGCGGCCTCGGCCGAAGGCATCTCGTCGGCGTCCGGACGTATTTCGTCCGAAGGCGGTGCGGTGGTCGCCCGCACCGTGGAAGAGATGAAGCGCATTGCCAGTTCGGTGCGTGATTCGGCCGAGGTGATCCAGCAGCTCGGCGATCAATCCACACAGATATCGGCCATCGTCAATTCGATCAAGGAGATCGCCGATCAGACCAATCTGCTGGCCCTCAATGCGGCCATCGAGGCGGCCCGGGCCGGCGAAACCGGGCGAGGTTTTGCGGTGGTGGCCGACGAGGTGCGCAAGCTGGCCGAGCGCACGGCAAAGGCCACCGACGAGATCACCGGCATGGTGGCTGCGATCCAGAAGGGAACACGGCTGGCGGTGGAGACGATGAATGACGGTGTCACGCGGGTCGAAGGCGGCGTCGAGCTGGCCGGGCAGGCCGGTGACTCGATGGAGCAGATTCGCGCCGGTGCCGGCCAGGTGGTGGATGCAGTCACCGACATCTCGGCGGCGCTGCGCGAACAGGGTGCGGCAAGCACCGAGATCGCCCGTAACGTCGAACATATCGCCCAGATGGCCGAGCAGAACTCGGCCGCAGTGCGTGATACCGCCGACACCGCCCAGCGCTTGAAGAGTCTGGCCCAGCAACTGCAGGACGAAGTCGCTCACTTCAAGATCTGAGGATCCAGCCCCCGCCCGGGGGCCTTCTGGCGTTCAGTCCGGCAGCAAGGTGCCTTCGAGCTCCTGGCGGCCCTGGGGCGAGGCCATCACGATCACGTGCTGGCCGGGTTCCAGCATGAAGTCGTCGGACGGGTTGAACACCAGGTCGCCACCGCGCCTTACCGCCAGCAGCACGTAGTTCGGGCTGCGCAGGCGCAGGGTGTCGAGGGCCCGGGGCTCGAAGCGCTCGGGCACCAGCACCTCCTCGAGCCGCAGCTTGTGCTCGGAGCGCAGCATCTCGTCGAGGAAGGACAGCACGTGGGGGCGGATCATGCTCGAGGCGATCCGCATGCCGCCGGTGAAGTCGGGCGAGATCACGCTGTCGGCGCCGGCCTTGCGCAGTTTCTCGGCATTGCGCACCTCGTGGCAGCGGGCCACGATGCGCACCCGGGGGTTGAGCTGCTTGGCGGTGAACACGATCATCAGGTTGCGGCTGTCGTCCCCTGTCACCGCGAACACCCCCTGGGCGTCCATGATGCCGGCCGACAGCAGGAGCTCGTCGTCGCTGGCGTCGCCACCCAGGTAAACCAGGCCGGGCGTGCGCTCCCGCTGGGCCTCCAGGGCCACTTCGTCCGAATCGATGGCGACGAAGTGCCGGTGGGTGGTGGTGAGCTCGTTGGCCACGTTGCGGCCGACCCGCCCGAAGCCGCAGATGATGAAATGGCTGTGCAGCTTGCGAACCTGCTTTTCCATGCGACGCCTCCGCAGCGTGTAATCGAGATCGGTTTCGAGAAAGAACACCGTTAGGCTGGTGAACAGGAAGGTGACTGCCCCGAAGCCGGCCAGCGCGACCAGGCCGGCAAACAGCCGCTCGCCGAAGCTGTGGATCTGGACGACCTCGCCGTAGCCCACCGTAGTGACGGTGATCAGCGTCATGTAGAAGGCATCGGAGAGGCTGGCCCGCTCCTTGCCGATCAGATAGAAACCTGCGGTCCCGACCGCTACCAGCGCGAGCAGCGCGCCGACCGCGAAGTAGATGCGCAGCAGGATGCGCGGAAGCTGGCTGTGCCGCTTAGGCAGATGGGCGGCCTTGCGGCGGTGCAGGTGCAACAGGCGGCGCAGCAGGGCCAGCACATAGGCGATCTCCCTCACGGGCAGCGCGCCCTTCGCCGCCGCCAGGCCCGCACGAGATGCTGGCGCCAGGCCAGCCGCACCAGCAGATAGGCCGTGGCCGACAGCGCCGAGGCGAGCGTGATGAGCCCCAGCGCCAGCGGCCGGCCGAGGCCGAGCATCCACTGGGCGAGGGTCTCCAGCCATTCGAGCAGGCTGGCGCCGCTCCAGCTGCCGGACCATTCGGGTGGCGCGGTGAAGTGCCCGCCACCACCGAGTATCCATTCGCCGATCGTGAAGGCCAGCAGGTAGAGTGGAACGATCGTGAAGGGGTTGGTGTAGAGCGTCGCGAACAGCGCCAGCGGCAGGTTCACCTTGAACAGCACGCAGCACAGCGCTGCGCCGAGCATCTGGAAGGGGCCCGGGATCAGGCCGCAGAACATCCCCACCGCCACCGCGCCGGCGGCCGAATGACGGTTGAGGTGCCACAACCGGGGGTGGAGCAGCGTGTCGCCAAAGGGCGCCAGCCAGCGGTTGGCGGCCAGGGCCTGGTGATCCGGCAGGTAGCGCTTGAGCAGTCGTCGCATTGTCGTTTGGGTGTGCGCCGTCGTGTCTGTCGCCCGCCACCCTGTCTCCGGCCACAATTCTAACCGACCGCCCGGTTCTTGGCTTCGCGCGCACTAAGGCCGGTTTTAGGATAGATTCGCGGCTATGGGATTTATCTTCTTAGCATTTGCGGTTGGCATCCTGGCGTGCCAGCTAGGCGCTGGGCTGCCGACTCAAGGTGAGGTGCGCCTGGTGACCGGGCTGGTGGTGGCCGGGCTGCTGGCCGGGGGCGTGATGCGCGTCCGGTCGCGCGGGCTGATGTGCGGCCTCGCGCTGCTGGTGCTGGCCACGGCCGTGGCCGGCGCCGGCTGGGCCTACGCGGCCTGGCGGGCAGACCTTCGCCTCGCCGAAGCCCTGCCCGGCGAGTGGGAGGGGTGCGACGTGGTGCTGACCGGCGTGGTCGCCAGCCTGCCGCAGGATTTCGAGCGGGGCCTGCGCTTCGTCTTCGAGGTGGAGGAGAGCGCCGCGCCGCTGCCGCAGAAGATCTCCCTGGCCTGGTACAAGGGTTTTCGCGACGAGGAGCTGCACACCCTGCCGCCCCTTCATGCGGGCGAACGCTGGCGCCTGACGGTCCGTCTCAAGCGCCCCCATGGCAATGTGAACCCCCACGGTTTCGACTACGAGCGCTGGCTGCTGGAGCAGGGCATCCGGGCCACCGGCTACGTGCGGCCGACGACCGACAATCAGCGCCTCGACGCCTTCGTGCCGGGCCTGATGTACGGGGTCGAGCGCCTGCGTGAGGGCGTGCGCGAGCGCTTCCGCCGGGCCCTGCCGGAGGGCGCCTATACCGGCGTGCTGGTGGCGCTGGCGGTGGGAGACCAGCGCTCCATCCCGCCGGAGCTCTGGCGGGTGTTTGCGCGGACGGGCATCTCCCATCTGGTGGCGATCAGCGGCATGCACGTGACCATGATCGCGGCCCTGTTCGCCGCGGCGGTGAGTGGGCTGTGGCGGCGCAGTCCAGCCCTGGCGCTGCGCTGGCCGGCCCAGCAGGCCGGGGTGGTGGCGGGCTTCGTCGTCGCGCTTCTGTACTGCCTGCTGGCGGGCTGGGGTGTGCCGGCCCAGCGCACCCTCTACATGCTCGGCTGCGTGGCCGTCGCGCTGGTGCTGCGGCGGGAGACGGCGCCCGGCCGGGTGCTGGCGCTGGCCCTGGCGGTGGTGCTGGTGCTCGACCCGTGGGCGGTGATGGCGGCTGGCTTCTGGCTGTCGTTTGGCGCCGTTGCACTGCTCTTTCTGGTCAGCAGCGGTCGTCTGGTGCCGGACGGGCGGCTGCGGGGCGCCCTGCGGGCCCAGTGGGCGGTAACCCTCGGGTTGGTGCCGGCGCTGCTGGTGTTGTTCCAGCAGTTCTCGCTGGTCTCGCCCCTCGCTAACGCCATCGCGATCCCGCTGGTCAGCTTCGTCGTCACGCCGCTGGCGATCGGCTTCGCGATCCTGCCGCTGCAGATGCTGGCCGACCTGGCTCACGGCGCCTTCGCGCTGACGATGCTGGCCATCCACTGGCTCGCCGAGCTGCCGTGGGCAAGCTGGCAGCAGGCGGCGCCGCCAGCGTGGCTGGCGGTGCTGGCCACCCTGGGTTGCCTCTGGCCGTTGCTGCCCCGGGGCACGCCGGCGCGCTGGGTCGGCCTGGCGATGCTGTGGCCGCTGCTCTTGTGGGTGCCGGCCCGGCCTGCGCCGGGGGAGGCCCGGGTGACGGTCCTCGACGTGGGGCAGGGGCTGGCCGTGCATGTGCAGACTGCCAGCCATGACCTGATCTACGACACCGGTCCGGCGTTCTCGGCGGACGCCAACAGCGGCGAACGCATCCTCCTGCCCTACCTCCGCGCGGGGGGCGTGGGGAGGCTCGACAGCCTCGTCGTCACCCACCAGGACAATGACCACTCTGGCGGCGCCGAGGCGCTGCTGACGGGCATTCCGGTGGCCGAAGTCCGCTCGTCCCTGTCGGAGAACCACCCGGCCCGCCTGATCGCCGGTGCCCGTCACCATCCCTGCATGGCGGGCCAGGCGTGGGAGTGGGACGGGGTGCGCTTCACCATGCTGCACCCCGTCCGCACCGCGGACGACAGCCCGGGCAGCAAGACCAACGACGTGGCCTGCGTGTTGCGGGTCGATGCGGCCGGCCTGGGGGTACTGCTCACCTCGGACATCGAGGCGGTGTCGGAAGCTGCGCTGCTGCAGGGCCAGGCCGCGCAGCTGGCGAGCGACGTTCTGGTGGTGCCCCACCACGGCAGCCGCAGCTCATCCACCGCCGCCTTCATCGAGGCGACGCGGCCGCGCTGGGTGATCTTCCCGGTGGGCTATCTCAACCGTTTCCGCCATCCCAATGCCCAGGTCTGGGCCCGCTGGGCAGCGAGCGGGGCGGAGATGTGGCGCACCGATACGGCGGGCGCGGTGAGCGTCCATCTGGCCCCTGGCGGGCCCCGTATCGAGGCGGCCCGCGAGGTGGCCCCGCGCTACTGGCACGGCCGCTGAGGCGCGGGGCGCGCGCTGCCGATGCTATCCTTGGCCATCGTCATTCACGCCTCCGACCCGCCATGAGCCAGAACCCCCACCCCAGCCTGCCCCCTTCCGACGATCCGGCATCGGGCCCGCGCCGGCGCAGCGTCCAGTGCGCCGGACCCCACGGCCTGCACCGCATGTCCTACCTCGAGTGGGGCGACGCCCATAATCCCGACGTTCTGGTGTGCGTGCATGGCCTGACCCGCAACGGGCGTGATTTCGACGACCTGGCCCGGACGCTGGCGCCGCACTACCGGGTGGTCTGCCCGGACGTGGTGGGGCGCGGCCTGAGCAGCTGGCTGCCGGTCAAGGACGACTACCAGCTGCCCACCTACGTGGCCGACATGATCACCCTGATCGCCCGGCTCGACGTGGACACCGTGCATTGGGTGGGTACCTCGATGGGCGGGCTGATCGGCATGATCATCGCCAGCATGCCCGGCAACCCGATCCGCCGGCTGGTGCTCAACGACGTGGGGCCGGTGATCACCGCGGCCTCGCTGGCGCGCATCGGCCAGTACGTGGGGACGGCGCCGGTGTTCCCGAGTTTCGAGGTGGCCGAGGCCTACATCCGGGCGGTCAGCGCGCCCTTCGGGCATCTGTCCGACGCCCAGTGGCGCCACCTGACCGAGAGCTCGGTCAAGGAGGTCGAGGGCGGCTGGGCGATGCGCTACGACCCGGGCATCGGCGACCCTTTCCGCAAGACGCCGACCCTGGAAGACGTGAGCCTGTGGCCGATCTACGATGCCATCGCTTGCCCGACGCTGCTGCTGCGCGGGGCCGAATCCGATCTGCTGACCCGCGAGACGGCCGACGAGATGGGGCAGCGCGGGCCCCGGGCCCGGCTGGTCGAGGTGCCGAGCGTCGGCCACGCCCCGACCCTGATGGATGCGGCCCAGATCGCGCCGATCCGTGACTTCCTGCTGGCCGGCGAGGGCGGCCGGTGAGCGGCGCCTGGCTGGCGGCGTTCAGCCTGCCGGACTGGATCGCCATGGCCTGGTTTCTGGTGTGCTGGTTTGGCTACGGCTGGATCGTCGAGCACGGGCCGCTGGGCAGCACCCGCGGTCTGCTCGGGGCCAGCCATGTGTTCCGCCTTGAATGGGGCCGGCAGATGCTGCGCCGCGACAACCGTATCTCGGACGTCGCGCTGATCGGCAACCTAACCCAGAACGTGTCGTTCTACGCCAACACCACGATCTACGTTATCGCCGGCCTGCTGGCGCTGCTCGGCACGATGGACCGGCTGATCGACGTGGCCTCCGACCTGCCCTTCGCGCGGCATGTGTCGCGGGAGATCTGGGAAGTCAAGCTGCTCCTGCTGCTGATGGTGTTCATCGTGGCGTACTTCAAGTTCACCTGGTCGCTGCGCCAGTTCAACATGCTGTCGCTGGTGGTGGGTGCAG
>JAEUNU010000303.1 GCA_016789125.1 Zoogloea sp.
CTCGACATCTCCAAGATCGAGGCCGGCAAGCTGCACCTGGATGCCGTCGACTTCTCCCCCGGGCAGCTGTTCAACCAGGCCCACTCCCTGATCCACGACCGCATTGCCGCGCGCAAGCTGGGTTTCCGCAGCGACACCGGCGACCTGCCGCCAGTGCTGAGGGGCGACGTGACCCGGCTGCGCCAGGCCCTGCTCAACTATCTCAGCAACGCGGTGAAGTTCACCGAGCACGGCGCCGTGTTCCTGTGTGCGCGTGTCGAGGAGGACGCCGGCGACACGCTGCTGGTGCGCTTCGAGGTGATCGACAGCGGCATCGGCATTGCGCCCGAACAGCTCGGGCGCCTGTTCCAGTCCTTCGAGCAGGCCGACGCCTCGACCACCCGCAAGTATGGCGGCACCGGGCTGGGCCTGGCCCTGACCCGCCACCTCGCCCGCCTGATGGGGGGCGAGGCGGGCGCCGCCAGCGAGCCCGGGCGGGGCAGCGTGTTCTGGTTCACGGCCCGCCTCGAGAAGCGGCCCGGCGTCGCGCTGCCGGCGGCAGAGCCCGACGAACCGACCGACATCACCGCCGCGGCCGGCCAGCTGGCGGGCGCCCAGGTGCTGCTCGTCGAGGACAATCCGCTCAACCAGGAGGTTGCCATGGACATGCTGACGGATCTCGGGCTCGGCATCGACCTCGCGACGAACGGCAAGGAGGCCGTCGAGCGCGCTGCCCGGGGCGACTACGACCTCATCCTGATGGACATGCAGATGCCGGTGATGGACGGCCTCGAGGCTACCCGGCTGATCCGCGGCCTGCCCGGCCACGCCGACGTTCCCATCCTGGCGATGACCGCCAACGTCTTCGAGGAAGACCAGGCCGCCTGCCTCGCCGCCGGCATGAACGACTTCATCACCAAGCCGGTGGCGCCCGAGGCGCTGCAGCGCGTGCTCCTCCGGTGGCTCGTCAGCGACGTGCCGGTCGAGCCGCCCGCGCCGCCGGTGCCGGCCCCTGCGCCGCCTTCGGTCGCCAGCGCGGAGATCGACTGGGCCGCACGGCTGGCCGGCATCGACGGCTTCGATCCGCTCCGGGGCGTCGCCATCGTGCGGGGCAAGTGGCCGATCTACCTGCGCATCCTGGGGGTCTTCCTGAGCTCCCAGGCCGAGGTCGTCGACAAGCTGCGCGCCTGCCTGGCGGAAGGGCAGCTCAAGGATCTGGAGCAGCTCGCGCACTCGCTCAAGGGTTCGGCTGGCAACATCGGTGCCCTGCGGGTCTTCGAGCTGGCCGCCGAGGTCTGCGCCACCGCGCGCGGGCAACGGGATGCGGCCGGGCTGGAGGAGGCCGTCGAGGCCCTCGCCCGGAGCACGAAGGCCCTTATCGAGACCCTGCAGCAGCGCCTGTCCGCAAGCACGGAGGGTGGTTCGTGAGCGCACCGGCGATCAGCCCCTTCGTGTGGGCGGAATACTTCGAAACAGGCTTCGATGATGTCGATGGGCAGCATCACAAGCTGGTGGATTTCATCAATGCCCTGGCTGGCCGCGCCATCAGCGGGACCCCGATCCGGCCGGACGAGCTCGCCCATTCCCTCGACGGGCTCAGCCGCTATGCCGCGCACCACTTCGCGACGGAGGAGGCGCTGATGGAGCGGGCTGGGCTGGACCCCCGCCACATCGGGCCCCATCGCAAGGCCCACGCGGATTTCGTCTCCCAGGTCGAGGCGATGCGCCTTACCAGCGACCCGACGGCGGTCCTGCCTGGGCTGTACAACTTCGTCACCAGCTGGCTGAGTTTCCACATTCTGGACACCGACCAGAGCATGGCGCGGCAGCTGCGTGCCGTGGCGGCCGGTCTGGCGCCGGAGCAGGCCTTTGCCGCCGATCAGGCCCAGGGCCGCGACCCGGGCAGCACGGCGCTGATCGCCGCGGTGCGCAGCCTGCTTGGCCTGGTGGCCGACCGCAACAAGGAGCTGCAGAACATCAACTCGAGTCTCGAGGCCCGCGTCGCCGAGCGCACCGCGGCCCTGACCGCGGCCAATCGCGATCTGCTCGCAACCCAGCAACGCCTCCGCGAAGCAGACCGCCTCGCTGTGGTCGGCCAGCTGGCCGCCGGGGTCGCCCATGAAATAAACAACCCCCTTGGCTTCATCACGGCCAACCTGCGCACCCTGCACCAGTACGCCAAGCGCCTGCTTGCCCTGACCGAAGAGGCCGGCCGGCTGGCCGAGGCCGGCGGGCAGGGCGATGCCTGGCAGGCCTTGCGAGGGGCTGCGGACGTCGACTACCTGGCCGCCGACCTGCCGGGCCTCTTCGACGAGTGCTCCGGCGGCCTGCAACGGGTTGGCGAGATCGTCCAGGTGTTGCAGGGGCTGGCCAGCCCGGGGCCGCTGGTGCTCGCTCCGGTTCCGATGGCGCCGCTGCTCGACGCAGCGGTCGCGGCGACGGCCTGCAGCCGCCAGCCTGGCCAAGTGTTGCAGCGCGATTATGCTGCGCTGCCGGTGATTCCTGCCAACGCGGCCTTGCTCGGCAGTGCCCTGGAGGCGCTGCTCCACAACGCCGCCCAGGCTCTTGGTGGCTCGGCCGGCCGCATCGTGCTGCGCGCACGGGAGCATGGGGATGAGCTGGTGATCGAGATCGAGGACAACGGCTGCGGCATGGACGAGGCGACCCGGGCGCGCGTCTTCGAGCCCTTCTTCACGACCCGCCCAGTGGGGCAGGGGCGGGGTCTCGGGCTGTCGTCGGCTCTGCGCATCGTTGCCAGCCATGGCGGCCGGGTCGCCGTGCGCAGTGCGCCTGGCCGCGGCTCATGCTTCCGGATCAGCTTGCCCCTCGATCGATCCGATCGACCCCATTGAAAACAAAACCCGGCTGGAGCCGTAATGCCGTTCAGTTAAGGTCTTTCTTCAGAAACCGGACGATGTAACGAGTGGGGCGTGCTTTGACGACACGGGGGCTTTGACGCCCCCGTCGCTTTTCGACGACGGCAAGCTGCATCT
>JAEUNU010000306.1 GCA_016789125.1 Zoogloea sp.
TTCCGGTTGCGGATCGCGCTGGCACGGTGGGCGGCTTCGTCGGCGTCGGCGCTGCGGCCCATCTCCCGGTAAAGCCGGGCCAGCTGGTCCAGCAGCGGGGCGCTGTCGGGATGGGGGCGCCCGCCGGCGGCCTTGTCGACAATGGCGATGGCGCGCTCAAGCTGGCTTGCCGCCTCTTCGAGACGCCGCTGTTCGACCAGAATGCCGGCCAGGTTGTCGAGGACGGGCACCACGCCGGGGCTCTCCGGCCCCTCGGCCTTCTCGATGACGGCCAGCGCGCGGCGGCTGAACTGCTCGGCCTTGACCGGATCGTGCCGATCGCCATAAAGCACCGAGAGGTTGTTCAGGGTGGTGCCGGCCCGCTGGTGGTCGGGGCCGTACACCTTCTCGACGATTGCCAGGGTGCGCAGGTAGAGGGCTTCGGCCTTGTCCAGCGAGCCCAGCCGGCGATACACGCCGGCCAGATTGTTGAGGCTGGCGGCCGTGGCCGGGTGATCTGGCCCGTAGGCCTGTTCTTCGATCTGCAGCGCGCGCTCCAGCAGCGGCACGGCCTTGGCAGATTCGTTGTCGTCCATGTGGATCGCCGCGAGGTTGTTGAGGGTGGCGGCGACCACCGGGTGTTCGGGGCCCAGCGCTTGCTCGTAGATCGCCAGCGCCCGGGTGAGGAGTGCCGACGCTTCGGCCTTGCGGCCTTGCTCGCGGAGGGCGACCGCGTGGTCGTTGAGGGTCTGGGCGAGGGCGGGGTGGTCGGGCCCAAGGGCCTGCGCCCGGATCTGTTCGGCCCGGGTGAAGAGCGGCTCGGCGTCGGCGTAGCGCCGCTGCCGGGCATACAGCAGGGCCAGGCTGTTGCAGCTCTCCCCGACGGCAGGGTGGGTTGGCTCGAGGGCCTTCTCGCGGATGGCCAGGGCGCGGCGGAGGACGGGCTCGGCCGCGGCGAGGCGGTCGGTGTCCAGGTACAGCTTGCCCAGGTTGTCGAGGGTCGGGCCCAGGTCGGGGTGCTCGCGACCCAGCTGTTTTTCGTTGATCGTCAGTGCCCGCAGGTAGAGCGGCTCGGCCTGGTCGAACTTGCCCTGTTGGGCCAGACTGAGGGCGAGATTGTTCAGCGCGATGGCCACCACCGGGTGATCGCTGCCCAGGCTCTTTTCAAGGCTGACGATGACCGGTTTGTACTGGGCCTCCGCCTCGGCGTGGCGGCCTTGGATGCGGTACAGCTCGGCGAGGTTGTTGCGGGTCTGGGCGACCTGGGGGGCATCCGGGCCGAGCGCCTTCCCGGTGATGAGCACCGCCCGCTGGAGCAGGGCTTCGGCGCGGTCGTAATGGCCGCTGTCCATCAGGGTCGTGGCCAGATTGTTGAGGCTCATGGCGACGGGCGGCGAGTCGGGGCCAAACTGCCTTTCGGCAATCCGCAGGGCGGCTTCGCCGACGGTCACCGCTTCGTCGTAACGACCGCTGGCGTAGAGTTGCTGGACCTGGGTGTTGAGTTGCGCCCAGTCGGCCGACTGGCCGGAGGACGACAGGGGGGTGAGGCACAACGCCGCAAGCAGGGCGGCGATCATTTTGCGGTGTTTCATCGCAGCGGGCCTTCAGGTATGACGTGGAGTCGTCACCTTGATGATAGGCCTGTCATCGGCGCCCCTCCAGCTTGGGGCCGGGTGAGTGACGATGGCCCGGGCCGAGTGCACCGTCGGATCACCAGGCTCCCGAGCGTGTCCGGCCCCCGGTTTGCTTGCGTCGCTCTTGTCCGTCCCTGATTACGTCGTGATGAGCGTATTCAGGGGGCGGCTTGATTGAGGCTTCAGGCCCGGCGGTGTCACCGCCAGGGCGGGTCAGCCGTCGCCGATCAGGCGCAGCCCGGGCGGCAGCGCCTCGCCGAAGCTGCGGCGCTGGTCGGCGTCGTCGAGCCGGCCGCCGTCCCGCACCAGGGCGATCCAGCTCTCGGGCGCGCGGCTTGCGGCGAGGCGGCGCACCACGGTGTCGCGCAGGGCGTCGGGCAGGTCGAGGCTGCGGTCGCCGGTGAGCCGGGCGATCTGGGCGGCGGCGAAGGCGGCCGGTTCGACGCGCTTCCAGTCGAGGGCCAGCACGGCCTCCAGCCAGCCCGCGGCGATCTCGGCCGGCACCACCGTGTGGGCGCTGCCGTACAGCGGCCGGCGCGCGCCGACGCGGCCGAGGGCCCACCAGGTGTGCATCTTCTCGGTGGGGCGCTGGAGGCGTTCGAGCAGCCACTTGCCGACCTCGATGCGGTGCAGCGCCGGCACCTGCTCGAGTGACGCGGCGAGGCGCACCATGTCGTCGTAGGCGTCATGCACCGGCGCCCGGGCCCGCCTGCCGTCGGGCAGCGTTTCCAGGTGGCCGGCCAGCACCTCGAGGATCTGCAGCTGGGCGGCCTCCGGCAGGCCGCCGGCGGCGCGGCGCCACAGCGTCCACCACTCGGACCAGTTGCGGCCTTCCTGCTGGTACTGGATGCCCTGGCCGAAGAGGCCGCACAGCCGTTCGATGCGCCACTCGTCGAGGGCCGCGCCGAGGCCCGGGCGCAGGGTGTAGCCGACGAGATTGAGCCAGGTCCGTTCGTGTTCGGCGGAGCGGCGGCGCCGCCCGGCGCGTTCCATCAGGGCGTCGAAGAGGGCGCGCAGCAGCGGCAGATCCCAGCCCTCCCGCGGGCCCAGCAGGCGTTCGAGGCGGGCGCGCAGGCCGCGCACCTCGCGGGCGTCCACCTGCTGCGCCTGCCCGCCGAAGACGCGCTCGATCTCGTCCAGCGCGGCCGGCAGGCGGGGGTGTTCGGCGGCGGCGGGCGGTTCCGGGCTGGTGGCGTCGCCCCGCAGCTGGAAGGCCAGCAGCCAGCGCCGGGCCGGGTCGTCGGCGCTGACGCAGTGCATCTCGAGGGTGCCGACCTCGGTCATCGCGGCGATCAGCTGCACCGCCACGTCGCGCCGGCCGCTGCCCTCGGCGGCGGGCAGCACGGTGGCGATGGGCGGCAGGCGCACGAAGTCGTCGCCCAGCGCTTCGACCAGCTCGCCGGCCTGCCAGTACGTGTCGCCCACCGACGAGACGAGCTGGAAACGCACCGCCTGCCCGAGGCGCAGCGCGAAGCTGCGGCCGGGCAGGTGCACCTCGTGGCCGGCCTCGGTGCCGCGGGGCAGCACGCACACGCCACGCCGGGCGTCGCCGCCCTCGTCGAGGAGCAGGAAGTAGCTGCGCGCCGAGCCGCCGCCGATGGCCGGGCCGCGGCCGCTGCTGCGCGCCAGCGCCCAGGCCACCGCGCCGCGGGCCACGGCGAGATCCGGGGCGTCGTTGTGGAGCACCCGCAGCGGGGCGCCGCGCCAGCGGGCGAGGGTGGCCTCCAGCCGCTCGGCGATGGGCCCGGCGCGGAACACGCCGCCGTTGAGCAGGAGGGTGTCGGGTAGCGGGGGGCGGCCGTCGCCCGGCGCGGCATCGCCCAGCGCGGCCCGGGCGGCGCCGGCGTGGCGCTGCAGGAAGGCCGCCAGGTGGCGGGTGATCGCCGCATCGGACGGGTAGGGCAGGCCGAACTCGACGATGCCGGCCTTCCGCCGCCGGGGCAGCTCGTCGGCTTCGACAACGGGCAGGAAGCCATCGACGACGAGCTGCGCGACTTCATCCCGGCTGAGCTCGACGGAGCGCGCCGCGCCGATCAGCTTCGAGCCGCCGCCCAGCAGCGTGAGCGTGACCCGCTCCGGTGCGCCGGGGGCGAGCAGTTGTTCCTTGGCCACCCGGCAGCGCTGGACGAGTTGCGAGAAGCGCGCCGCCGACAGGCGCTCGCCGCCGCCCAGGCGCTGCTCGGCCAGGTGGGCGAGGGCCAGGTCCATGTTGTCGCCGCCCAGCATCAGGTGGTCGCCGACGCCGATGCGGGTGAGCTTGGGCGGGCGGTCGTCTGCGCCGGGCTCGACCTGCACGAGGGTGAGGTCGGTGGTGCCGCCGCCCACGTCGCACACCAGCACCAGCCGGGCCTCGGCCAGTTCGGCGGCGAGGGTGGCGCGGTGGCGGAAGATCCAGTCCTGGAAGGCGGCCTGGGGCTCCTCGATGAGGCGCAGGCGGGGCAGGCCGGCGAGGCGGGCGGCCTCGACGGTGAGGGCCCGGGCGCCTTCGTCGAAGGAGGCCGGGATGGTGAGCACGATGTCCTGCTCGGCCAGCGGGTGGCCGGCGAACTGGGCGTCCCAGGCGGCCCGCACGTGGGCCAGGTAGCTGGCGCTGGCGGCGAGGGGCGACACCTTGGCGACGTCGTCCGGCGCGCCCCAGGGCAGGATCGCCGCGCTGCGGTCGACGCCCGGGTGCGACAGCCAGCTCTTGGCGCTGGCCACCAGCCGGCCCGGCACCCGGGCGCCGAGGTCGCGGGCGTAGCGGCCGATCACCGCGTCTTCAGCGGCTCCGGCCCAGGGCAGCGCGAGCGAGGCCGGGTCGAGCTCGCCCGCGGCCGGGTGGTAGCGCACCGAGGGCAGCAGCGGCTGCGGAGCGACTTCGCCGGGGCCGCTTAGCTGGGGTATCTCCAGCAGGCGGATGGCGTCGTCCCCCGCCGCCACGTAGGCGACGACGGTGTTGCTGGTGCCCAGGTCGATGCCGACGAGGTAGGCGCTCATCACCTTGCCCCGCTGTGGCCTCAGGCCTGCCCGCGCACGTCGAACTCCACCTTCCAGCGCTCGCTGCCGCCCACCGGCAGGGCTTCGAGCTGGAGGGTGCCGGTCTCGGTAATGCGGGCGTGCAGATGCACCGGCACGATGTCGCCGGCCCGGCGGCCCTCGGCGGGCAGGCTGGCCTCGATCTCCTCGAGCTCCTGGAGTTCGTCCGGCGCCCAGAAGTCTAGGAGGGTGCCCACCTGGTCGTGGCGGCGCACCGACGAGCCGAAGAAGCGGAAGCGCACCGGCTCGCCCACCACCAGCCCGAACTGCTGGGGCGGCAGCGCGGCGTCGGAGCCTTCTTCCATGCCGAAGGGGGCGAGGCACAGGGCCTGTACCGGCGGCTCCATGCCCGGGATGGCCGGCATCGCCGATTCGACCGCCACGTAATAGGCCTGGGCCGTGCCGCCGCGGATTCGCACCCCACGGCCGCGCCGCACGTAGCCGTAATAGGCCGCGCCGCGGGCCACCGCGAGGTCGAGGTCGGTGCCGCCCAGGAGCCGGGCCGGGGCGGCGCCCTCGGCGGTGAGCCAGCGGTTGAGCATGCCCAGCAGGCGCTCGGCGACGAGGCCGGATTTCAGCACGCCGCCGTTGAAGAGCACCGCGGTGGGGTGCAGGAAGCTCGCCTCGCCGGCCGGCTGGGCGAAGCCTTCGAGCTCGGCGGTGGCGCCGCGCTGGCGGCTCAGGAAGGCGCCCAGGTGGCGGGTGATCGCCGCGTCCTGGGCATAGGGCAGGCCGAGCTGGGTGAGCGCGCCGCGGGCCCGGCTGATCGGCGCATCCGACACGGCGACTTCGGGGAAGAAGCCGTCGAGCAGGCTGCGGGTGAGTTCGTCGCGGGTGACTTCGGTGCGGATGCTGCCGCCGATGAGCTTGGAGCCGCGGCTCGGCACCACCACCGGCACGGCGTCGATGCCGGCGTCGGCGAGCAGGGTTTCCTTGGCCACGCGGCAGGCGTGGGCGAGGGCGCGGGTCTGCCAGGGGTCGAGGGTGGTGCCCTGGCTGGCGAGCTTGCGGGCGACGCCGTAGGCGAGGGCCAGGTCCATGTTGTCGCCGCCGAGCAGGATGTGCTCGCCCACCGCCACCCGGTGCAGTTCGAGCTGGCCGTCGCGCTCGAGCACGGCGATCAGCGACAGGTCGGTGGTGCCGCCGCCGACGTCGACCACCAGGATGATGTCGCCCTTCTGCACCTGCTTGCGCCACTCGCCGGCGCTGTGCTGGATCCA
Source organism: Zoogloea sp. (assembly GCA_016789125.1). Taxonomy (GTDB): domain Bacteria; phylum Pseudomonadota; class Gammaproteobacteria; order Burkholderiales; family Rhodocyclaceae; genus Zoogloea. The sequence continues at coordinate 5,849 of JAEUNU010000306.1, forward strand.
GCTGTACAGCGCGGCCTGGGGCTCTTCGAGCAGGGTGATGGGGCCGTAGCCGGCGGCCTGGGCAGCCTCGGCGGTGAGTTCGCGGGCGGCCGGGTCGAAGGAGGCGGGGATGGTGACGGTGACGTCCTGCTCCGCAAAGGGGGCGTCCGGGTGGGCGGCGTTCCAGGCCTCGCGCAGGTGCGACAGGTAGCGGATCGACGCGGTGAGGGGCGAGATGCGGGCCACCTCGGGCGGCGCCTCGGCGGGCAGGATGGCGGCGCGGCGGTCGACGCCCGGGTGGCACAGCCAGCTCTTGGCGCTCGCCACCAGGCGGATCGGGGTGGCCGCGCCGCGGGTGCGGGCGAACTCGCCGGTGGCGAAATCCTGGCCGGCGGCCCAGGGCAGGGCCAGGTCGCCGGGGGCGAGTTCGCTCTCGTGGGGCAGGTAGAGGAAGGAGGGCAGCAGCGGCCGCGCCTCGACGGCGCCGGGGCCGCTGAGCTGGGGGATGGCCAGCACCTGCTGCACGGCCTGCTCACCGTCGCTGGCGGTGACGTCCACATAGGAGAGGGCGCAGTGGGTGGTGCCCAGGTCGATCCCGATGGCGTAGCGGGGCGTGCTCACAGTTCCACCTCGGCCTGGGCGAGAATGGCCGCGTCGTGGCCGGCGGCGAGCCTGGGCAGGCGGGTGTCGGTGGCGCGCCAGCCGCGGTGGCTGAGGGTGCCGGTGAAGGGGGCCTTGCCCACCACGTTGCCGGTGACGCGCACCGCGGCGGCGTCGAAACCTTCGGGCAGGGTGATGCGGCTGCCTTCGGGTTCAGAACGCAGCGGCGCGAGGCTGAAGTGCTCGCGCAGCACCTTGCGGCAGCCCTCGTGCACCACGCGGGCGGCGCCGCCGATGTCGGCGTCGGAGTAGGCCTTCACGTCTTCCTCGATGAAGTCGATGAAGCGGGCTTCGCGCTGGAGCAGCCCGAGGAGCTGCAGGGCGGACTCGTGGGGGGCTTCGCGCAGCGGGGCCGGCGGCGGCGCGGCCGGTGCCGGCGCGGGGGCAGGGGTGGGGGCGGCCACGGTGACCGGCGCCGGGGCCGGCTGGGGGGCGGGTTCGGCGACGCCATCGCGCAGGTCGCGCACACGGGCGGCCAGGGCGGGCTGGAAGAGCACGGAGAAGGCGAGGGCGAGCCGGCTCAGCAGGGACGGGTTGGGTCGGGTCATGGGAGTTCCTTGTGTCGTCTCGGGCGCGGTGCGAGCACCGCGGAGGGAGGGCCGGCGCGGCAAGGTGCCGCGGGGCGGGGGCTTTCCGGCAGGGCAAGGCTGCCCGGTCAGGGCGGCGCTTGCAGCGTACAGGCCGAATCTTACCGGGCCGCGGGCCGGGCGTTAACCCGGTGGGGCCGGGGCGCCACGTGCCTGCCACCCCGGCCGCCGTCGCCAGGGCCACGCGGCGGCGGCGCGAGGCCGGTGGGCGTGGGCCGGAGACGGCTTGAGCTGCCCTTGCCGGTTTTGCCTCCGGGTAGATTCCGTGCGCGTCCAGGAGCTTGCCGGGCCAGCCCCCTTGAAGGCGGCCTTCCGGGCAGGTTTGCCGGAAATCACGTCAAAAGATCCGGATGAGCCTATTTTTTGGGCCTTGGCCGATTTATTTTGGCCGGCCAGCGCTTTTAAAGATCAGGTTTTTTCATTTAAAAATCGACGGCACATCAAATTAATTTCTTGCGCTGGATTTTTGCCGGCTGGCGACGGATTTAAAAATCATCCAGCTCATAAAAAAATGCGCCACGCGATATTTTTAAATCGGTTTAAGGATTTAAAAATGTGTCTGACGATATTTAAAAAGCGTGACGGACAATTCCTTGGGCGCAGCAGGCCCGGCAGGGAGCTGTTTTCGGGCGCTTGCGGAGGGCATTTCAGGCGCTTGCCGGATCTGGCGGATCTGACGGGATGGCAGGGCGTCGTCTGCCCGCAGCGCCTCGGCCGGGATCTTTCCGCGTCGCGCGTGGTCTGCACGGCAGCCGCCAGGGCCTTCGTGTAGCATTGCCGGCGTCGATTCTGGCGTTGGCACCGTCAGCCGAAAAAACGCCAGCACTGGCCGGTGCCCACTGACCTGCAGGGGCGACTTCAGTCGCCCGCGGAGGTCAGCAATGGGCATGCTCCGATGTAAGGGCCGAGCGTGACAGCGCCCTGATTTGCCGGCCCCGCGGGGCCGTTTGCGTTCCGGAAACCTCTCCATGTCCAGTCCTGCCCCGTCGTCCAGCGCCTCCCCGATCCCGAAGAAACGCCGCCTGTGGCCCTGGGCCGTGGCCCTTGCACTGCTTGCCGCAGGCGGCTGGTACGCCAGCCAGCGCGGCGGGCCGCCGGGGGGGGAGGGCAATGGTAATGGCAATGGCAAGAGCGCCGCGGGCCGCCCCGGCGGGCCGGGCGGGCGTGGTGACCGGCCGACGCCCGTGACGCTCGCCACCATCGGCACGGCCGACATCCGGGTGCAGGTGCCGGCCATCGGCACCGTGGTGCCGCGCAACCAGGCGGTGGTGCGCGCCCGGGTGGATGGCCCGCTGCTGGAGGTGGCTTTTACCGAGGGCAAGCCGGTGGCGGCCGGCGATGTGCTGGCCCGCATCGACCCGGAGCCCTTCAAGGCCGCGCTGGCCCAGGCCCGCGGCCAGTTGGCGCGGGATGCGGCGCTGCTCAAGAACGCCCAGCTCGACCTCGACCGCTACAAGGGCCTGCTGGCCCAGGACTCCATTGCAAAGCAGCAGGTGGACACCCAGGCGGCGCTGGTGCAGCAGTACAAGGGCACCGTGCAGGCCGACGAGGCGGCGGTGCGGAGCGCCGAGCTGCAGCTGTCCTACACCACCATCCGGGCGCCGATTGCCGGGCGGGCCGGCCTGCGCACCGTCGATCCGGGCAACATCGTGAAGGCCTCGGATGCCGCCGGCCTCGTGACAATCGCCCAGCACAGCCCGATCACCGCGGTCTTCGCGGTGCCCGAAGACCGACTGCCGGCGATCCTGCAGCGCCTGCGGGCCAAGCAGACCCTGGCCGTCGAGGCCTGGGACCGCGAACTTAAAACCCGCCTCGCCGAGGGCCGCCTGCTGGCCGTCGACAGCCTGATCGACAGCGCCACCGGCACCGTCAAGTTGAAGGCCGAATACGCCAACCGGGACGGTGCGCTGTTCCCCAATCAGTTCGTCAATGTGCGCCTGCTCCTCGACACCCTGGCCGGCGTCGTCGCGGTGCCCACCGCGGCGGTGCAGCAGGGGGCCAGGGGCAGCTATGTGTACAAGCTGGGCGCCGACGGCACGGTGGCCGCGGTGCCGGTCAAGCTGGGGCCGGCCGATGGCGCCCTGGCCGCCGTCGAGGCGGGCCTCGCGGCGGACGACAAGGTGGTGGTGGACGGGCTCGACAAGCTGAAGGACGGCGCCAAGGTCGAGCCCATCGACCCGAAGGCCGTCGATGCGCCGGGCCGCGAGCAAAAGCGCGGCGCCGGCCGGCCGGGGCGTTGAGGTGATCGCCGGCAGTCGCACTCGCCAGACCCCCCTGTCCCCCCTTTGCAGGGGGGGACGGTGCTGGGCGAGCCGTGCCTCTTCTCCTTCTCTTGATTTTCGCGCCCACCCGCGCGGCCAGGTTCGGGGGCGGTGGTGGGCGAGCAGCGCCTTTTCTCCCTCCCCTGACAAGGGGAGGGCCGGGGAGGGGTTTGGGGGCCTGGGAGGGCGACCGCGATGAACCCCTCGCGTCTTTTCATCCTGCGCCCGGTGGCGACTTCGCTGCTGATGGTGGCGATCCTGCTGGCCGGGCTGGTGGCCTATCGCCTGCTGCCGATCTCGGCGCTGCCGGAGGTGGATTACCCGACGATCCAGGTGCGCACCCTGTACCCCGGGGCCAGCCCCGACGTGATGACTTCGGCGATCACCGCGCCGCTGGAGCGCCAGTTCGGCCAGATGCCGGGGCTCGACGACATGTCGTCGGTGAGCTCGGGCGGCGCTTCCGTGGTCACGCTGCGCTTCGCCCTCAGCATGGAGCTCGACGTGGCCGAGCAGCAGGTGCAGGCGGCCATCAACGCCGCCGCCAACCTGCTGCCCACCGACCTGCCGGCGCCGCCCACCTACAGCAAGGTGAACCCGGCCGACACGCCCATCCTGACCCTCGCGGTGAGTTCGCCCAGCCTGCCGATCACCCGTATCCACGATCTGGTGGAGAGCCGGCTGGCCCAGAAGATTTCCCAGGTGCCTGGGGTGGGGCTGGTGAGCATCGCCGGCGGGCGTCGGCCGGCGGTGCGGGTGCAGGTCAACCCCAGCGCGGCGGCAGCCTATGGGCTGAGCCTGGAGGACATCCGCACGGCGGTCGCCAATGCCAACGTAACCCAGGCCAAGGGCAGCTTCGACGGGCCGCAGCGCGCGTCCACCCTCGACGCCAACGACCAGCTGCGCTCGGCCGACGAATACGCCCAGCTGATCGTGGCCTACAAAAACGGCAACCCGGTGCGCCTCACCGACGTGGCCACGCTGGTCGATGGCGCCGAGAACATCCGCCTCGCCGCCTGGGCCGACCGCCGCGACGCGGTGATCATCAACGTGCAGCGCCAGCCCGGCGCCAACGTCATCGAGGTGGCCGACCGGGTCGGCAAGCTGCTGCCCCAGCTCGGCGCCAGCCTGCCGGCCTCGCTGGACTTGCGGGTCATCAACGACCGCACCACCACCATCCGCGCCTCGGTGCGTGACGTGCAGCACGAGCTCCTGATGGCGGTGGCGCTGGTGGTGATGGTAATCTTCCTGTTCCTGCGCAGCGTGTCGGCCACCCTCATCCCCAGCGTGGCGGTGCCGCTGTCGCTGGTCGGCACCTTCGGGGTGATGTACCTGGCCGGCTTCAGCCTCAACAACCTCACGCTGATGGCGCTCACCATCTCGACCGGCTTTGTTGTGGACGACGCCATCGTGATGATCGAGAACATCGCCCGCTACGTGGAGGAGGGCGAGACGCCGATGGCCGCGGCGCTGAAGGGGGCGAAGCAGATCGGCTTCACGATCATCTCCCTCACCATCTCGCTGATCGCGGTGCTGATCCCGCTGCTGTTCATGGCCGACGTGGTGGGGCGGCTGTTCCGGGAGTTCGCGATAACGATGGCGGTGGCGATCCTGATCTCGGCCTTCGTGTCCCTCACGCTGACCCCGATGATGTGCGCGCGCCTGCTGCGCCATGTGCCCGAGGCCGAGCAGGGCCGCTTCTACAAGGCCAGCGGCGCCTTCTTCGACCGGGTGATCGCCCGCTACGGGGTGATGCTCGAATGGGTGCTGGCGCGCCAGGGGCTCACGCTTCTGGTCGCCGCCGGCACGCTGGCGCTCACGGTGTTGCTGTACGTGCTGGTGCCGAAGGGCTTCTTCCCGGTGCAGGACACCGGGGCGATCCAGGGCATCACCGAGGCCGGGCAGTCGATCTCGTTTGCCGCGATGGCCGAGCGCCAGCAGGCGGTGGCCGACGTGGTGCTGCAGGACCCGGCGGTGGCCGGGCTGTCGTCCTTCATCGGCGTGGATGGCAGCAACGCCACGCTGAATAGCGGGCGCATGCTGATCAGCCTCAAGCCGCTGGCCGAGCGCGACGCCAGCGCCAGCGAGGTGATCCGCCGCCTCGGCCCCGAGCTCGAACGGCTGGCCGGCATCCGGCTATACATGCAGCCGGTGCAGGATTTGTCGATCGAAGACCGGGTGAGCCGCACCCAGTACCAGTTCTCCCTGAGCTCGCCGGACGCCGACGCCCTGGCCACCTGGGTGCCGCGCCTGGTCGAGCACCTGCGCGGCCTGCCCCAGCTGGCCGACGTGGCCAGCGACTGGCAGGACCAGGGCCTGCAGGCTTGGCTGCAGATCGACCGCACGGCGGCCAGCCGCCTGGGGGTGAGCACCGCCGCCATCGACAACGCGCTCTACAACGCCTTCGGCCAGCGCCTGATCTCGACCATCTTCACCCAGGCCAGCCAGTACCGGGTGGTGCTGGAGGTGGCGCCGGCGTTCCGCAGCGGCCCCGAGGCCATCGCCAAACTGTATGTGCCCGGCACCGGCGGCGTGCAGGTGCCCCTGTCGGCGGTGGTGCAGGTGAGCGAGCGGCCGGCGATGCTGGCGGTGAACCACGTGGGGCAGTTCCCGGCGGCCACCGTCTCCTTCAACCTCGCGCCGGGTGTGGCGCTGGGCGACGCCGTCGACGCGATCCGCGCCGCCGAGGCCGGGCTGGGCCTGCCGGTGAGCATCGAGACCCGCTTCCAGGGCGCCGCGCTGGCCTTCCAGGCCTCGCTCACCAGCACGCTGCTGTTGATCCTCGCCGCGGTGGTGACGATGTACATCGTGCTCGGCGTGCTTTACGAGAGCTACATCCACCCCATCACGATCCTGTCCACGCTGCCCTCGGCCGGCGTCGGCGCGCTGCTGGCGCTGCTGGTGGCGCGCAGCGAGCTGGGCATCGTGGGGATCATCGGCATCGTGCTGTTGATCGGCATCGTCAAGAAGAACGCCATCATGATGATCGACTTCGCGCTGGAGGCGCAGCGCAAAGAGGGCCTGGCCCCCCGCGAGGCGATCTTCCAGGCCTGCCTGCTGCGCTTCCGGCCGATCCTGATGACGACCCTGGCGGCGCTCCTCGGCGCGCTGCCGCTGATGCTGGGCACAGGCGTCGGGTCGGAGCTCCGTCAGCCGCTGGGGATCACGCTGGTGGGGGGGCTGCTGGTGAGCCAGGTTTTGACGCTGTTCACTACGCCGGTGATTTATCTGGCGTTTGATCGGGTGGGGAGGGCGAGGTGATGCCCTGGGCCGGGCGGGCGGCGCTTGTTTTCTGGTTGCTGATGGAGACCAGCGGCTTTCCGGTATTTATCGTTCCGTCGGCCGGGTCCCGCCCCGGCGGGCGGCTTACTTCTTTGCGTCGCCAAAGAAGTAAGCAAGAAAGGCGACCCCGCTTCACCGGTCCTTGGATCAAGCGTTGCTTGATCCAAGGACTCCCCTGCGCTGCTCGCATCGGGCGGCCGGCGCAGAACTCGCCCGCTGCGCGGGCTCAGACAGCTGCGCCGGAAGGCCCCGCCCAATGCTCCGCTGCTCGGCGGCTCAGAAGGGGCTTTTCGGAATCACCGAGCGTTGTAGGTAGGGCATGTGTGATCGACGCAAAAGCAGAAAGTCCGGTCGATTCGTTGATTACACAAGACGCTTCAGTAAAGGCTCGGTGCCAAGTGAAAGCCCCTTCCGAACCGCTGAGCAGCGGAGCAACAGGCGGGGAAGTCCGGCGCAGCTGTCTGAGCGGGCGCAGCCCGCGAGTTCTGCGCCGGCCGCCTGTTGTGAGCAGCGCAAGGCAGTCGGCTGCGAAGCAGACGACCGGTTCGGCGGGGTCGCCTTTCTTGCCTACTTCTTTGGCGACGCAAAGAAGTAGGGCGCCCGCCGGGGCGCGACCCGGCCAATGTGACGCCAATCAACGGAACGCGGTTGGTCTCCATCAGCGACTCGCAAACAACCGGGTGTGCAAACCCGGCCAACGGAATGCCGCTGATCCCCATCAGCGAACAACAAAACATTCGAACAGGCTCGCTCGAACCCATCCCGCGGATGTCGGGTTACGCTGCGCTAACCCGATCTACACGACGAGTCTCCACCAGCTACAAGCCAGCAGCGGGTGCAGCGACTCCATCCTGCCGCCGCAGCCGGGCACCGCACAAGCCCGCCGGAGCGCCACCGGATGAACCTCTCCCGCCTGTTCATCTTCCGCCCCGTCGCCACCACCCTCCTGACCCTAGCCATCGCGCTGGCCGGGATCATCGCCTTCCGCCTGCTCCCGGTGGCCCCGCTGCCCCAGGTCGAATACCCCACCATCTCGGTCTCCGCCAGCCTGCCCGGGGCGAGCCCCGAGGTGATGGCGGCGACGGTGGCCGGGCCGCTGGAGCGGGTGCTCGGGCAGATCGCCGGGGTCACCGAGATGACTTCCAATTCCACCCTCGGGTCGACCCGGGTCACGCTGCAGTTCGACCTCTCCCGCAGCATCGACGGCGCGGCGCGGGAGGTGCAGGCGGCGATCAACGCGGCGCGCAGCCAGCTGCCCACCAGCCTGCCGAGCAACCCCACCTACCGCAAGGTGAACCCGGCCGATTCGCCGATCCTCATCGTGGCGCTCACCTCGGCCACGCTCGCCCGGCCGCAGATGTACGACGCCGCGTCCACGGTGCTCGCCCAGCGCCTGGCCCAGGTGGAGGGCGTCGGGCAGGTGAGCATCGGCGGCAGTTCGCTGCCGGCGGTGCGCGTCGAGCTCGACCCCGACCGCCTGGCGGCCAACCGGCTCAACCTCGACGACGTGCGGGCCACCCTGGTGGCCACCAACGCCAACCGCCCGAAGGGTGTGCTGGAGGGCGACGAGCACGCCTGGCAGCTGGGCGCCAACGACCAGGCCCGCCGGGCCGACGACTACCGGCAGCTCATCGTGTCGTGGAAGAACGGCAGCCCGGTGCACCTCTCCGACGTGGCGCGGGTGCGCGACGGAGAGCAGGACGAGCGCAACTACGGCTACGCCAACGGCCGCCCGGCGGTGCTGCTGATGATCTACCGCCAGCCCGGTGCCAACATCATCGAGACGGTCGACCGGGTGTACGAACTGCTGCCCCGGCTGTCGGCCAGCATCTCGCCGGCCATCGACCTCACGGTGGTGATGGACCGCACGCCCACCATCCGCGGCTCGCTGAAGGAGGTCGAGCGCAGCCTGATGATCTCGGTGGCGCTGGTGGTGATGGTGGTCTTCCTGTTCCTGCGCAAGCTGCGCGCCACGCTGATCCCCGGCGTGGTGGTGCCGGTGTCGCTGATCGGCACCTTCGCGGTGATGTACCTGGCCGGCTACAGCCTCGACAACCTGTCGCTGATGGCGCTCACCATCGCCACCGGCTTCGTGGTGGACGATGCCATCGTGGTGCTGGAGAACATCGCCCGCCATGTGGACGCCGGCATGTCGCCGCGCCGGGCGGCGCTCAAGGGCGCCCGGGAGATCGGCTTCACGGTGCTGTCGATGAGCCTGTCGCTGATCGCTGCCTTCATCCCGATTCTGGCGATGGGCGGCATCGTCGGGCGGTTGTTCCGCGAGTTCGCCGTCACGCTGTCGGCGGCGATCCTGGTGTCGATGGTCATCTCCCTCACCGCCACGCCGATGATGTGCGCGCACCTCCTGCGGCCCCGCCCGCCGGAAGCCGAGCGCGGGCGCTTCGACCGCCTTGTGGGCGGCTGGCTCGACGGCCTGGCCGGGGGCTACCGGCGCAGCCTGGGCTGGGCGTTGGCCCGGCCGTGGTGGGTGCTGGCGGTGCTGCTGGCCACCATCGGGTCGAATGTGTATCTCTACAACACCATCCCCAAGGGTTTCTTCCCGCAGCAGGACACCGGCCGCATCCGCGGCTTCGTCGAGGCCGACCAGGCAATCTCCTTCCAGGCCATGCGCGGCAAGATGGATACTTTTCTCGCCATCGTCGGCGCCGACCCGGCGGTGGCCAACGTCACTGGTTTCACCGGCGGCTCGCAGCGCAACTATGGTTCGATGTTCATCACCCTCAAGCCCGTCCACGAGCGGGAGCCCGTCGATGCGGTGATCGGCCGGCTGCGCAAGAAGCTCGCCAGGGTGCCCGGCGCCAGCCTCTACCTCAGCCCGGTGCAGGACATCCGGATCGGCGGGCGCTCGGGCAACTCGTCCTTCCAGTTCACGCTGCAGTCCGACAGCCTCGAGGAGCTGCGCCTGTGGGAGCCGCGCATCCGCAACGCGATGAGCCGGCTGGATGCCATCACCGATGTGAGCTCCGACAGCCAGGACAAGGGCCCGCAGACCCGCCTGGTGATCGACCGCGACGCGGTGGCCCGCCACGGCCTCACGATGCGCGCGGTGACCACGGCGCTCAACAACGCCTACGGCCAGCGCCAGGTGTCCACGATCTACAACCCCCTCAACCAGTACCGCGTGGTGATGGAGGCGATGCCGGACTACCTGCAGGGGCCCGAGTCGCTGGCCCGGCTGACCCTCGTCACGCCCGCCGGCGGCCTCGTGCCGCTGTCGGCGCTGGCCCGCTTCGAGAGCAGCCTGGCGCCTCTGTCGGTGAGCCACCAGGGCGGCGCGGCGGCGAGCACGATCAGCTTCGCGCTGCCCGAGGGGCGCTCCATCGGCGAGGCCACCGACGCCATCAACGCGGCGCTGGCCAGCATCGGCGTGCCGGTGGGCGTCCGCACGAGCTTCGAGGGCTCGGCCGGCGCCTTCCAGAAGTCGATGAGCACCCAGCCGCTGCTGATCCTCGCCGCGCTGGTCACCATCTACATCGTGCTCGGCATGCTCTACGAGAGCCTGGTGCACCCCATCACCATCTTGTCCACGCTGCCCTCGGCGGGCGTTGGGGCGCTGCTGGCGCTGATGGCCGTCGACTTCGAGTTCAGCCTGATCGCGATGATCGGCGTCATCCTGCTCATCGGCATCGTCAAGAAGAACGCCATCATGATGATCGACGTCGCCCTCGAGCGCATGCGCAGCCTCGGCGAAAGCGCCCGCGACGCCATCCACCACGCCTGCCTGCTGCGCTTCCGGCCGATCCTGATGACCACCCTGGCGGCGCTCTTTGGCGCGATCCCGCTCGCCATCGGCACGGGCGACGGCGCCGAGCTGCGCCAGCCGCTGGGCATCGCCATCGTCGGCGGGCTGATCCTCAGCCAGATCCTCACCCTCTACACCACGCCGGTGGTGTTCGTGATGATGGACAAGCTGCGGAAGAAGCCCGCCAACGCCCCGCAGGCCTGCCTCGAAAGCGCGAGCCCGACATGAAGAAAGCTGCCCTGATCTCTGCCCTTGTTCCCGCGCTGCTGTCGGCCTGCGCCGCTGGCCCCGACTACCAGCGCCCAACCGTCGACACCCCGGCCGCCTTCAAGGAGCTGGGCGACTGGAAGCCCGCCGAGCCCCGCGAGCCCGCTGCCGATAACTGGTGGGCTGCCTTCGGCGACCCGGTGCTCGACGACCTGCAGGCCAGACTCGAAGTCTCCAACCAGAACCTGCGCGCCGCCGAGGCCGCCTACCGTCAGGCGCTGGCCCTGGCCGACGCGGCGCGGGCCTCGTGGTTCCCGGCCGTCAACGCCACGGCCGGCGCGACCCGCTCGGCCACCTCGGCGGCCACCGCCGCCAGCGGCAACGCGCCGCCCCGCAACAGCTTCAGCCTGGGCGCAACGGTGAGCTGGGAGCTCGACGTGTGGGGCCGCATCGCCCGCACGGTGGAAGGCGCCGACGCCAGCCTTGCCGCCAGCGCCGCCGACCTCGCCGCGGCCCGCCTGTCGGCCCGGGCCGCGCTGGCCCAGACCTACTTCCAGCTCCGCGCCGCCGAGCGCCAGCAGGCCCTGCTCGACGCCTCGGTGGCCGCCTACGGGCGCGCCCTCGAACTCACCCGCAACCGTTACGCGGCGGGCGTGGCCGGCAAGGCCGACGTGGCGCAGGCCGAGAGCCAGCTGCGCAGCGCCCGGGCCGCGGCCCTCGACGCCAGCCTGTCGCGCAGCCAGTACGAGCACGCCATCGCGGTGCTGCTCGGCCAGGCCCCGGCGGCCTTCACGCTGGCGCCGGTGGATGCCCCGCTGCCGCTTGCGCCGGTGGCCGTCACGCTGCCGTCCACGCTCCTCGAGCGCCGCCCCGACATCGCCGCCGCCGAACGCCGGGTGGCCGCCGCCAACGCCGCCATCGGCGCGGCCCAGGCGGCGCGCTTCCCGGTGCTCGGCCTGTCGGGCAACACGGGCTTTCGCAACGCCCAGATCGAGGACCTGCTCACCGTGCCCAGCCGCTACTGGTCCCTCGGCCCCACGCTCGCCGCGGCCATCTTCGACGCCGGCGCCAAAAAGGCCGCCGTCGGCCAGGCCCAGGCCAACTGGGAGAAGGCCGTCGCCACCTACCGCCAGACCGTGCTGGTGGCTTTCCAGGAGGTCGAGGACAACCTCGCCGCGATGCGTTTGCTGGAGGCCGCGGCTGTCGAGCAGGCCGCCGCCGTCACCGCCGCCGCCGAGGCCGAGGCCATCGCCATGAACCAGTACCGGGCCGGCACCGTCAGCTACCTCAACGTCGTCACCGCCCAGGCCACCCACCTCGCCGCCCGCCGCAGCGCCAACGACCTCGCCACCCGCCGCCTGCTGGCCGCAGTACAGCTGGCCAAGAACGCGGGGGGCGGAGTGGGGGAGTGATCGGGGTGCAGCGAGCCCGCCCTTGAACTTCTGAAACCTTCCTGCGTCCATCCTTTATGTATTGTGCGGTGCAGCATATGCTGTCACCCACGTCATCAAGGAGGTTCGCATGTTTGCCAGACGATGGTGGAAAGCCAAGGAAGCCCCGGCCGCACCGGCGCTGAGCCTGGCCCTGCAGGGCGGCGGCGCCCACGGGGCCTACACCTGGGGCGTGCTTGACCGCCTGCTGGAGGACGACTGGCGGCTCGACGGGATCAGCGGCACCAGCGCCGGGGCCATGAACGCGGTGGCCCTGGCCGACGGCTGGGTGCGGGGCGGGGCCGAAGGCGCGCGGGAGAGCCTGGCCGGCTTCTGGGAGGCGGTGGCCGACTCGACGCCCTTCGAGCTCGACCTGCTCCATAGCCTGAACGGCGCTTCCGACGGCAGCCTGCCCGGGCCGATGAACATGATGCTCGGTCTCACCCGGCTGTTTTCGCCCTACCAGCTCAACCCCTTCGACCTCAACCCGCTGCGCGACGTGGTGGAGGCGCGCTTCGACTTCGAGCGCATCCGCAGCCAGTGCCGGCTGCGCCTCTTCATCGCCGCCACCCAGGTGCGCACCGGCAAGGTCCGGCTGTTCCACACCGCCGAGCTCAGCGCCGACGCGCTGCTCGCCTCCGCCTGCCTGCCTACCCTCCACCATGCGGTCGAGATCGACGGCGAGGCTTACTGGGACGGCGGTTTCACCGCCAACCCGGCGGTCTACCCGCTGATCTACGACTGCACCACGCCCGACATCCTGCTGGTGCTGCTCAACCCGCTGCGCCACCCGGACGCCCCGCGCAGCGCCGACGACATCGCCCACCGCAGCATGGAGCTGGGCTTCTCGACCACGTTTTTGCGCGAGATGCGCACCCTGGCCCAGGCCCGCGCCTACATGCAGGAGGGCAGCGGCTGGCTGCCCCGCGGCCGCCTCGAGCGCAAGCTCGCCGGCCTGCGCTTTCACCTGCTCGAAGCCGAGGAGCTGGCCGACGCCGGCAGGGGCAGCAAGCTCAACGCCACCCGGGCCTTCCTGCACGAGCTGCGCGACCTCGGCCGTGCCCGCGCGGCGCGCTGGATCCGCACCCACCGTGCCGACGTGGGCCGGCGCGAGACGCTGGACGTGGCGGAGGTGTTTGCCTGAGGGCGGCCCTTACTCCCCGAAGTTGTCGGCGAAGAAGCTCCGGAACGCCTCCACCGCCGGCGACGTGCTGCGCCGGGCGAGGCTGACCAGGGCGTACTGCCCGAAACGCTCGAAGTGCGGCTCGACGTGGATCTCGCACACCCGACCGGCGGCGATGCGGGCCCGGGCGCAGGCGAATATCCCGAAGAACACCGTGTCGGTCGCCTCCACCAGATCGAGCAGGCTGGCGATGTCCTCGCTGTCGAGGGTGACCAGCCGCGCCGGGTGGGCGTCGGGGCCGAGCTGTTCGACCAGCAGCCGTGCCAGCTCGTCGCTGAGGGGCGTCGACGCCACCGGAAACTGGCGCAGGGCGGCCAGGTCGATCTGCGCCAGCTGCGTGAGCGGGTGGCCGCTGCGGCACAGGAAGCCCCCGCGTAGCGTGGCAACAGGCCCGATGGCGAGGTCGTCGGCGGTGAGCAGGGCGCGCCGGTCCACGGCGATCACGTCCACCGACTCGTTGCGCAGCGACTGTACCAGCAGCTCCACCGAGCCGCGGGCGATCTTGAGCTGCATCCGCGGATAGTGGCTCGCCATGTGGGTCAGGAAGGGCTGCATCAGCACGGCCGCCGGCGTCGGGCCGAAGCCCACGTTGAGCGCGCCGAGCTGCCCCTCCTTGAGCAGCTCGACGCCCCGCTTCAGCTCCCGCGCCTCGAGCAGGATGCGCGCGGCCCGCTCGGCCACCAGCGCGCCGTAGGCGGTCAGGGTGTTGCGCTTGCCGTCCCGGTCGACGAGCTTGACGTCGAGTTCCTGTTCGAGCGTCTGGATGCTGCGGCTCAGCGCCGGCTGGGTGAGGAAGAGGGCCTCGGCGGCCTTGCTGAAGGTGTGGTGCTCGGCGAGGGCGATGAGGTGGCGCAGTTGGTTGAGGTTCACGTATTACCTTCGGTAATCGAGCAGAAAAGAACTTCGCATTGGACGCATCCGTGACGGGTTTTTACCATTCATCAAAACCATGCTTATTCCAGCATAAACCGATTCGATAGAAAAACCCCCGGAGACAATGCCCATGAAACTCAGCAAACCCGCCCTCGCCGTCGGCAGCCTCCTGCTGGCCATGATCGCTCCCGCCCAGGCCGTCGAGGCCCCGGTGCTGGCCGACATCGAGCAGCGCGTCAGTGCCGTCGAGGGCCGCATGATCGCCTGGCGCCGCGACATCCATCAGCACCCGGAACTCTCCAACCAGGAGCACCGTACCGCGAAGCGGGTGGCCGAGCACCTCAAGAAGCTCGGCCTCGAGGTGCGCACCGGCGTCGGCGGCACCGGCGTCGTCGGGCTCTTGAAGGGCGACCTGCCGGGCAAGGTCGTCGCGCTGCGGGCCGACATGGACGCGCTGCCGGTCAAGGAGCTGGTCGACCTGCCCTTCGCCTCCAAGGCCAAGGGCAAGCACATGGGCAAGGAAGTCGACGTGATGCACGCCTGCGGCCACGACGGCCACACGGCGATCCTGATGGCCACCGCCGAAGTGCTGGCCGGCATGAAGAGCCAGCTGCGCGGTTCGGTGAAGTTCATCTTCCAGCCCGCCGAGGAGGGCCCCTCCGAAGCCCCCCACAGCGAGGACGAGCACATCGGCGCGCTGGCCATGGTGGATGCCGGTGTGCTGGAAAACCCCAAGGTGGACGCGGTGTTCGGCCTGCACCTGATCCCGGCCTTCCCGGTGGGCACCATCGGCTACCGCCCGGGCCCGATCCTCGCGTCGGGCGACACCTTCGCGATGAAGGTCACCGGCAGGCAGACCCACGGCGGCTTCCCCTGGAACGGCATCGACCCGATCGTCAGCACCGCCCAGATCGTGATGGGCCTGCAGACCATCGTCAGCCGGCAGATGAACCTCTCGAAGGAGCCGGTGGTGGTGTCGATCGGTTCGATCCACGGCGGCAACCGGGAGAACATCATCCCCGACAGCGTCGAGCTGCTCGGCACCGTGCGCGCCTTCGACGACCGCATGCGCGACGACACCCTGGCCCGCATGCGCACCACCGCCGAATCCATCGCCCAGGCCAGCGGCGCGAAGGCCGAGCTCAAGTTCCTGAAGCCCGGCTACTCGGCCACGGTGAACGACGAGCACCTCACCGCCCGCATGCTGCCCACCCTGCAGCAGGTCACCGGCGGCAAGGCCGTGCTGGCACCCAAGCTGAGCGCCTCCGAAGACTTCTCGGAGTTCCAGAAGAAGGTGCCCGGGGTGTTCTCCTTCCTCGGCTCCACTGATCCGAAACGCGACCTGAAGACCGCCGCTCCCAACCACTCGCCGAAGTTCGAGATCGACGAGGCCGCGCTGGCCGTCGGCGCCCGCGCCATGACCGCGCTGGCGCTGGACTACCTGGCCCAGCCCTGACCCTTCGCCCCGCCGCGCCGCGTCCGGCGGGGCGCAGCC
>JAEUNU010000094.1 GCA_016789125.1 Zoogloea sp.
ACTCGACGTGCTGGATGCGCCGGTCGGCCATGGCGGCGGCGGGGTCGATGCCGGCGATGCTGACCGCGCCCATCGCCTCGCCCTGCGCGATGTTGAGGTTCTCGATCTCCAGCCCGGCCGGGATGGGGGCCACCACCAGGCCGTTGCTGATGTGCACCTTCGGCTTGACCTGGATGCGCACCAGCACGCTCTCGCCCACGTTCAGCGGCCGAGCGCCGATGGGCGTGCCGTCGCCGGCGTGGAGGCTGCGGACGAGGGCGATGGCGTCGCTGCGGGCGGCGGGCATCTTTGCCGGGTGGCCGCCGATGGCGAGCTCGACGAAGAGCTTGTCACTGTGGGTGTTGCGGATCGCCAGCCCGCCGGCGAGGCTGGCGGCGTCGATGGGGCGGATCTGGCTGCCGGGGCCGCTCACGGCCTGGGGCTTGCCGTTGACGAGCTCGGCCGTCCAGGCGCTGCCCTGGTCGCGGCTGCCGAGCTCGCGCCCGATCAGGAAGAGGGCGAGCTTCTCCTGGGTGCTGGTCCAGGGGTTCTTTGCGAGTTCGGCGGCGGTGATGGCGACCAGGCTGGCGCTGCCGGCGGCCTTGATCTGGTGGCGCTGCAGCAGGGTGTAGGACAGGGCCGCGTCGCGCAGCGGGCTGCCGTAGTCGCCCCACCAGTGGCTGCCGTCGCGGGGCTTGGCGATGCCTTCGGCGATGGCGGTGGCGGCGCGGGTGTCGTCGCCCATCAGCTTGAGGGCGATGCCGAGCTGGACCAGGGCCAGCCCGGAGTGGGCCTGGGCACGCAGTTCAAAAAGCTGGCGCAGGGTGGCCAGCGGGGCCTTGGATTCGCGCGCCAGCACGTAGGCGCCGTAGGCGAGCACGCCGAAGCGGCCGCTGCCGGCGTAGCGGCGGTCCTGCCAGATGGCGTTTTCGTTGAAGGCCGGCTTGCCGGCGGGCAGGCCGGAGACGCCCTCTTGAAGTGCGCGGAGCAGGAAGTCGGTGGCCTTCTGCTGCATCTGGGCCGGCACCGCAAAGCCTTGCTCGCGGGCGTCGAGCAGGAAGTGGGTGACGTAGGCCGACAGCCAGTATTCGTACTCCGAGACGTTGCCCCACAGGCTGAAGCCGCCGTTGGGCGCCTGCATGGCGCCGAGGCGGGCGATGGCCTTCTCCAGCATGGCGGCCCGTTGTTCGCGGCTGAAGGGCTTGAGGCCGAAGCGGCGGGCGCTGTCTTCGTCGATGAAGACGTGGGGGTAGGCGGTGCTGGTGGTCTGCTCGGTGCAGCCGTAGGGGTACACCAGCAGGCCGCGGATGGCGCTGCGCACGTCGATGGGCGGCTGGTCGGAGAGGGTGAGGTGGGCCTCGACCGAGGCGCGCAGGAAGCCGCCGGTGTCGGCGTCCTTGAGCTGCAGCGTTTCGCCGGGGGCGACGGTGAAGCGGCGGCTGATCTGCTGGCGCGGGGTGGGGGCCTGCACCTGCAGCGCGAACTGGCGGCTCAGCTTGATCGGCCCGCCGCTCACATTCACCTGCACGCCGGCGAGGCCAAAGGCGCTGCCGGCCTCGACCGGGAAGCGCAGCGTCTGCCGGCGCTGGTCGGCGAGCGTGAGGCTGCTGCTGGCGTTCTGGATGCGCAGGCCGTCGGGGGAGCTGACCTCCACCTTCAGCGTCTGCGCGGCACCCGAGAGGTTGTGCAGATCGAGGGCGATCACCGCGCTGTCGCCCACCGTGAGAAAGCGCGGCGTGGCGAGCTCGGCCACCAGCGGGGCGGCCACCTGCACCTCGGTCTCGGCGCTGCCGAACTGCTCCGGCGTGGCGACCACCGCCATCAGGCGCAGGCTGCCGTTGAAGTCGGGCACCGGCAGCGTGACCTCGGCCTCGCCCTGCTCGTTGAGGCTGACCGGGCCGGAGAACAGGTCGACCAGCTTCACCTTCTTGGGCAGGCTGGTGGTGGGCTTGGGCGCCGCGTCACCGCCGAACTTGAGCTTGCCCTTGCGGCCGGCCATCTTCTCGATGAGGCGGCCGTACACGTCGTACTGGTCGGCCCCGTAGCGCAGCTTGCCGAAGAAGTGGCCGTGGGGGTCGGGCGTGGGGAAGCGGGTGATGTTGAGGATGCCCACGTCCACCGCCGACAGTGTCAGCAGGGCCTGCTGGCCCTTGGCGGCGGGCACCTTGACCTTCACCTTGAGGGGCGTCTCGGGGAGCATCTTCTTGGGGGCGTCGAGGCTCACCGCCAGCTTGCGATCTCCGCGCTCCAGCGGCAGGTGGATGATGCCGAGGGCCCGCGCCGGGGTGACCTTCTCGCCGGCGCTGCCGGGGCGCAGCACCATCACCGACACATACAGGTCGTGGCGGCGCCAGGCCTTGTCGAGGGGGATGTCGACGGTGAGGCCGCCGTCGGGCATCGCCATGCGCTGGGACCACAGGCTGCGGTCGGCTTCGACGCTGATCAGGGCCTGGCCGCCGTGGGGCGGGGTGATGGTGAGGCGGGCGGTGCCGCCGTCGGGGTAGGCGGGCTTGTCGAGCTTGAGGGCGACCCGGTCGGGGCGGATGCCCTGGTCTTCGTCGTTGCGGGCGCTCCAGCCGGCGTAGAAGCGGTACTTGAGGGTCTTGCCGGTCTCCGGGTCGGCGACCTCGAGGCGGTAGCGGCCGTACTTGACCGGCACCTGCAGCGTGCCGCGGCCGCCGGCGGGCACGGCCACGCTGGCGGTGGCGACGAGTTCGTCGGTTTCGGTGAAGCCGGAATGCCAGCCGCGCTGGTCGTCGAAGCGCCAGTAGTAGTCGCGGTTCTCGCGGAACAGGCGGGCCGGCAGGCTGGCCCCGTGGAGCTTGCCGTCGCGGCTGGCGCGGACCACCTCGAAGGCCGCCTGGCTGCCCTCCCGGGCGTAGTCGCCCTGGAACAGCGGGCGCACGCCCACCATCAGCGGCGCCGGCCAGTAGGTGCGTTCGACCGAGCGGATCACCGGGCGGCCGCCGCTCTCGAGCAGGCTGAGGGTGGCGCGCACGGTGAAGGGCGACTGGCGCTCGGCGACCGGGGCGAGGTCGATGTCGAGGTGGCCCTGGCCGGCCTCGTCGAGGGCGCTTTCATCCAGCTCGGCGCGGCTGCGGGCACTGTCTTCATTCGCGTCGCCGAACTCGAAGCCGGGGAGTTGCTGGGCCAGCGGGTTCTTGTGCCGTTCGTACTGCACCACGCCGAGCAGGCGGTTGCCGGCGGCGGGGGCGCCGTAGAGGTAGCTGCCCTGCACGGCCAGCGCGAAGGGCTGCTTGGCGTCGAGGCTGGAGTGGCTGGGGGTGAGTTCGAGCTTCATGCGCTCGGGCAGGAACTCCTCGACGTTGAAGCGGTAGCTGTTGGTGGGCAGCTTGTCGGCCGGGTCGGCGCGGAGCTCCAGCACCCAGGCGCCGGTGGGGGCGTCGGCGGGTAGCTCGATGGCGCGGCGGTAGTAGCCGCCGAAGCCGGCCTCCGGCTGCCAGCTGGCGGTGAACTGGCGCTTGCCGTCGGGTCGCTTGAGGATGGCCTGCACCGGCTGGGGCGGCACCGGGCGGCCGTCGGCGTCGCGGGCGAGCACCGACAGCTCGAAGCGCTCGCCGGGCCGGTAGAGGTTGCGGCCGGACCACGGGAACAGGCGCACCGCGCGCCCGGGCAGGCCGGCGATGTCGAACTCGGAGAGGTCGAGGGCCGGCTCGCGGGTGGCGATCAGCGACAGCTGCTGGCCCTGGCGGGCGACGACCACGCGGGCGTCCCGGGGGCGCTCGGCGAAGCTGGCGCGGCCGTCGCCGTCGGTCTCGCCGCGGGCCAGCACCTTGCCGGCCGCGTCGAGCCACTGGATCTCGACGTTGCGGCGGCCCTTGCCGTCGGTGAGGGAGCTGACCACCGCGTCGGCGCCCTTGTCGAACAGGCGCAGGTGCAGGCCCAGGTCGCTGACATAGAAGTAGCTCACCTGGTAGTCGTAGCGGAAGCGCTTGGGCTGGCTCATCACGGCGATGTAAACGCCGGGCTCCTGGAGTTCCTTGATGCCTTCGACCGGGATGAAGGTGACGCTGCGCCGGTTGGCCTGCTGCTCGGTGACGAAGCGGCCCGAGTAAACGCTGTCGGTGAGGCTGTGCAGGCTGTCGAGCTCCCAGTTGCCGACGGCGCCGCGCAGACTCAGGTGGCGGTTCTCGTTGTCGTCGCCTTCGTCCTCGGCTTCTTCGTCGCCCTCGCTGCCGGGCGCAGGCTTCTGGGCCTTGGGCGGGGTGATGACGCGGTCGAGGAAGCGCGGCAGCTGGTCGGGCCGCACGCGCAGGAACTGGATGTCCACCTCGGGCACATTGACGGTGACGACCGGCAGGCCGCCGTTCTGCTTGGCCGGCAGCACCATGCCGCGGCTGGCGAAGTAGTAGGCCGGCGCGACGGCGGCGGTGCGGATCGAGAGGCGCACCTCGGTGTCGAGCCGGGCGTTGCCGCGGGCGGGCAGGCCGGCGGCCACCCTCACCACGTAGCGGGCCTGGGGCTTGATGTGTGGGAAGAACAGCAGGCGCGGGTTGTCGCCCACCGTCCAGGCGCCCTTGACCCGCTTGCCGCCTTCGCTGTCCACATCCTTGGGGTCGCTGCTGGCCACGGGCGGGGCATCCTGGCGGGTGTCATCGTCGTCGCCATCGTCGCTGGCGGTGAGCACCTCGCCGTCCCGCGGCGGCATCTCGAAGACCTCGATCTCGCCGTCGTAGGCGTGGCGGGGGTCGAGGGGCTGGCTGAAGGTGAGGGCGAGGGCCGGGGATCCGTCGAAATCACGGTTGGCCAGCTCGACCAGGCGGAAGGGACCGTCGCTACCTGTCGTTTCGTCACCAGCCCCCGGGCGGCTGAAGAAGTAAAACCCGGCAGCCAGGGCGACGGCCAGTACGACCAGGATGGGAATGAGGGCAAAGCCCCGGCGGCGTTGGGCGATCACGGGCGGCTTCCTTTCGGGCCGGCGCTAGCGGGTGCCGGCCTGCATGGCGTGGAAATTCACCCGTCAATCTACACGAGTACAGCCGACCGGTGGCCGGGGTGGTCGGGCTGTAATGGCCTCGCGCTGCGCTGCTGGTCAGCCGGGGGGGGCTGGCTGGCCTACACCCTGAATGCCGACGCGGCCTGGGCCAGGATGCGGCTGCTGGTTTCGGTCTGGCTGGCCAGTTCGCTGGAGTCGGCCGCATCCCGGGCGTTTTCCGACGACCAGCGGGCAATGCTGTCGATCTGCCCCGAAACCTGGTCGGCGGCAGATTCCTGGTTGCTGAGGGTGTCGGTGATGTCGCTCACCGCGCCGCTGATGGCGTCGAGGGCGGTCTGGATCTCGCTGATCATGCCCGCCGCGGTGGTGGCCGTCGCGACCCCCTGCTCGGCGAGCTGGCAGCCGGATTCCATGCAGGACACCGCCGCGGCGGTTTCCTGGCGGATGCTCGAGATCGTGTGCTGGATCTCGCCGGTGAAGTGGCGGGTGCGCTCGGCGAGCTTGCGCACTTCGTCGGCGACGACGGCAAAGCCGCGGCCGGATTCGCCGGCGCGCGCCGCCTCGATCGCCGCGTTGAGGGCCAGGAGGTTGGTCTGATCGGCAATCTCGGAGATGGCCGACACGATGGTGTCGATTTCGCAGGATTTCGTGTCGAGCTTGCGGATGTCGGCAGCGGCGAGCCGCACCTGTTCCGCCACCTGCACCATCTCGGCGGCGGTGCCATTGACGACCCTGCTGCCCTCCTGGCCCAGCGCCTTGCCGCTCAGGGTCAGCTCGCGGGTTTCGGCGGTGCGACGGGAGATGGCGTGCATGCTGGCGACGATCTCGGCGAGTTGATCGCGGGCCTCGGCGGCGGCGTGGCTCTGGCTCTGGGCGCCTTCGGAGGCCGATCTGGCCATGCCGAGCAGGCTGGAGGTTGCCGCGATGTTGGCGGCGCTCTGGTCCTGCACCGAGCGGGCAAAGCCGCTCACCGATTCGAGCAGCTTGTTGAGGGCGCTGGCGATCTGACCCAGCTCGTCCTCACCCCTGACGGGCAGGCGCCGGGTCAGATCCTGGTCCTTCTCGATGTGCAGGATGCCGTCCAGGAGCTCGGAGGTGTCGCGGCTGATGGTCCGCAGCACCAGGCCGCCGAAGATCGAGGCGATCAGGATGCCGGCGCCGATGATCACGCCGCTCAGCCGGAGGGTCATGTCGTGGGTCGCGTCTGCAGCCTCGCGTTTGTTGCGGGTGGAGCTTTCGATGGCCGTCATCAGCGTATTGCGGGTCTGCTTGATGGGACTGTAATACTTGTTGGCGAGCTCTCCGGCCAGCGCGTTCACCCGGGCCGCGTCGCCGGCCAGCAGGGCCTGCTCGACGGGCTGCAGGTAGTTGCTTACGAAGGCGCCCACCGTTGTGACGAAGGGCTCGATGACGGCCTGCTCTGCCGGGCTCGTGGCGAGCTTGGCGAGCTCGGCCAGGTCGCGCAGGGTTTCCTGATTGTTCTCGGTGAGGGTCTTGCCCTCTTTCTGCAGGTTGGCGGGGTCGATGTTCAGCCGGGCCTGGGCGACATGCAGACGCGAGTCGAACACTTTGACGTTGATGCGCCCGATGATGATGATCTTGGTCTCATCTTCGAAAATCTGGGTGGTGGCGTCGTGGTTCACGATCGTGCCGTAAATCCCCAGGCCACCGGCCACGCAGAGGGCAACGCAGAGCAGGAGGAGAGTGAGTCCGAGACGTGTGCTGATGTTCAGGTGTCGCAACATGGACGTGTTCCGCAGGCTGGGCCCGCCCGGTCTTGGCAAGCGGGTGGGTTGAGGAGGGAGGGGGCAGGCTAAAGAAAGCTGATTGACGAATGCGGTTAACGGAGTGCGTGGGCTTCTATTTGAGCGCTGGCCGGTGTCCGGGTGTATGCCGGGAGCTGCGGAGGTAACTCAATTTTGTTTTAATAAAAACTTGTTGAGTTACAATAAAAACATCTCTTCCCTGGAGAAGCGCCATGCTCGCCGCCCTCGACAGCAGCACCAACGGCATCGACCGCAAGGCCATCGCCGGCATGTTGATGAAGCTGTTCGACCACTGGAAGCTCAGCACCGAGGAGCAGCTCGATGCCCTGGGCTTCTCGGTCACCAACCGGGCTGCGCTGGCCCGCTACCGCCGCGGCGAACCGATCTCGGGCAGCCGCGACACCCTGGAGCGGGCCGGCCACCTGCTGGGCATCCACAAGAACCTGCGCCTGCTGTTTCCCGCCGACCGTGATCTGGCCTACGCCTGGATGAAAACCCGCAACCGGGCCTTCGACAATCGCTCGCCGATCGAGGTGATCCGCGAGTTCGGCTTTGCCGGCCTGCTGATGGTGCTGGCCTACCTCGACCGGGCCCGCGGCCAATGAGCGGGGAGGTCCTCGAGCATTGCGGCCTGGCCGACACTCACGCCGACCTGATGCGCAACATCGTCTCGCTGCGCGTCTCCCAGGATCTCTTCGACGATCTCTCCGACCATCCCGCCGACTGGGACGCGGCGATTGCGCTGGAGCTCGCCACCAAGCCGCCCCTGTTCAGCTCGGCCCAGCCGGTGCTGCACCGTCCCTTCGAGGAGGCCCGCTGGAACGACGCGATCCACTACCCCTTCCGCCACTGGATGCGCAGCCGCTATTCCGACGGCAGCTTCGGCGTGTGGTACGGCGCCGACAGCATCGAGACCACGGTGCATGAGACCGTCCATCACTGGCGCAGCGGCTTCCTGCAGGACGCTGGCTTCACCCGGCCGGGGATCCGGGCCGAGCGCAAGCTGTACCGGGTGCGCTGCGACGCGGCGCTGGTCGACCTGCGGCCGGCGGTCGCCCACGTGCCGGCCCTGGTGGACCCGGCCGATTACAGCCTGACCCAGCAGATCGGCGCACGCCTGCACCGGGAGGGGCATCCCGGCCTGGTGTCCCGCTCGGCGCGCTGCGACGGCGACATCTACGGGGTGCTCAACCCCGGCGTGCTGTCCGACCCGCGCCAGGTGTGCTTTCTCACCTACTCGACCACCGACGGCGGGGTGGTGGTCGAGCGCGAGCCGGGGCCGGTGTGGATGCGTCTGGCGGGCTGAGGGCTCGCGCCCGGGGTTTGAATTAGCAGGTGCTAATTTGCTGCTAGACTGGGACGTATGACGGCTTTCCTCATACGGCGCCCGGGCCTTGTTTCCCGCACCTGTCCTGACTTCGGGCGTGCGCGGGGCGTTTTGGTAGCGGCTGTGCCCTTGCACAGCCGCCGGCTTGCCATCCCGGGCCAAGGTTTCGAGGGGCGTGGCCGGTGAGTGGGCTGCTTGCCGCCGGGCTGCTGCCCCTGTTGGTGGTGCTGGGCCTGAACCGGCTGATCCACCGCAGTCTCGCGGCCCCGCGGGTGCCGGAGGTGGGCGAGCCCGAAGGGCTGCCGTGGCAGGCGGTGCGCATCCCCACCCTGCGCGGGCGCAGCCTTTTCGGGTGGTTCATCCCGGCGGGCGAGCGGGCGCCGGCGCTGGCCATCGTCCATGGCTGGGGCGGCAACGCGGAGCTGATGCTGCCGCTGGCCGCGCCGCTGCACCGGGCGGGCTACGCGTTGCTGTTCTTCGATGCCCGCTGTCATGGCCGCAGCGACGAGGACAGCTTTGCGTCGCTGCCGCGCTTCGCCGAGGATCTCGGCGCCGCCGTCGACTGGCTGCGTGGGCGGCCGGAGGTGGTGGCGGAGCGGGTCGGCGTGCTGGGCCACTCGGTGGGGGCCGGCGCGGCGCTGCTGCTGGCGTCCCGTCGCGACGACCTGGCGGCGGTGATCAGCCTGGCCGCCTTTGCCCACCCGGCGGCGATGATGCGTCGCTGGCTGGCGGGCAAGGGCTTTCCGTATTTTCCGGTGGGCGCCTACATCCTGTGGTACGTCCAGCGGGTGATCGGCCACCGCTTCGACGACATCGCGCCCTGCCACACGATCGCCCGGGTGCGCTGCCCGGTGCTCATCGTCCACGGCTGCGACGACGGGGTGGTGCCGGTCTCCGAGGCCGAACAGATCTACGCCAGCCGCGGGGCTGCCAGCGCCCGGCTGCTCCTGATGCCCGGCAGCCACGACGAGTACGCCGACCTGGAGCTCCACCTCGGCGCGCTGGTCGGCTTTCTCGACGAAGCCATGGGTGTGCGCTGAGGCCGGGCAACTTTTCTGCCGCGCCCGCGGTCCATGGGTCTGCTGCAAACGTTTAATCGTGACAACATCAAAACCATAGGGAGAACCTGACATGCCCATGAATCAGGAAAGCGTATGGACCAAGCGTTACCAGGATGCGGGCGACGATTATCTGTTCGGCACCGAGCCGAACCGTTTTCTGGCTCATCGCGTCGACCTGCTCCAGGAAGGCCGAACGGCCTTGTCGGTGGCCGATGGCGAGGGCCGCAACTCGGTGTGGCTGGCCGAACAGGGGCTGGCGGTGACGGCCGTCGAGATCTCGTCTGTGGCCGTGCACAAGGCCCGTCGCCTCGCCGCCGGGCGCAAGGTCGAGGTGGATTTCATGCAGGCCGACATGCTGGCGCCGGGCTGGCCGCCGGCTGCGCTGCAGGGGGCCTTCGACTGGGTCGTCGGCATCTTCATCCAGTTCGTTGGCCCGGAATGGCGGGAGCGCCAGTTCGAGGTCATGAAGCAGCTCACCCGGCCGGGTGGGCGCATCCTGCTCCAGGGCTACACGCCGAAGCAGCTCGAATACCGCACCGGCGGCCCGTCGGCGGTCGAAAATCTGTACACGCCGGAGATTCTCCGCGAGGCCTTCGCCGACTGGCAGATCGAGGAGCTGGTGGAGTACGAGGAAGACGTGAGCGAAGGTGCCGGCCACCGCGGGCGCTCGGCGTTGATCGGCCTCGTGGCGCGCAAGCCCTGAGCGCCGCCGCCGGGCGGGGCTCGGCGGTGTCGTGACAAGGGTCGCCGAATCGGCGCGGGATTCGTAGGATAATGTCGTGTGCGCGCCGCGAGGTGTCGCAGGCCTTGGGGTTCGCGGGTGCCGTGACGGTGCCCGCGGGCAGACCGGACGACTGCTGGACCAGCCGGTGGTGTCGTCCGCCTTCACGGGATTTATCGATGATTTCAGGCAAGAAGACGCCGGCGGCCAATCTCGGCTTCGCGGCAGTGGTGGTTTTGAGTGCAGTGTCCGGCCCGGCTGCGGCCGAGAGCGAGCTGAGCCCTTCCGAGTGGAGCAGCCTGCCCGATTACTGCAAGGCCGCCATGCTCCAGTCGGGCTATCGCCACATCGTGCCGAGCACCAACACCCTCACCGTGCCCTGGGCGCGCGCGCAAGGCTTCAACGAGCATGGCCTCGCCGGCGCGCACCACTTCTGCATGGGGCTGGTCCATATGGACCGGGCCAGGATGGGGCGGGGCAGCTACAAGGACGCGATCGGTGAGCTGAGCTATTCCCAGTCGCAGATGGATCTCGTTGATAGCGGCTATCCCTACGCGACCAGCTATCTCGCGACGGCCAACTATCGAGCTGGCAACCGGGCCAAGGCGAACACCCTATGGCAGGGCTGCATCCAGGCCCAGCCGCAGAACCGCTACTGCTACCTGGCGATGGCCGACGCGCTGATCTCCGAGAAGCGGCCTCAGCAGGCCCTCGACCTGCTGCTCCGGTATGACGACGTGAAGGACGCCGAGTACCCGGACGCCGAGCACTTCATCGCCCGCGCCTACTACGAGACCAAGCGCTACCCCGAGGCGCTCAAGCGCGCGGAGCGCGCCTCCGAGCTGGGTTATCCGGTGAGCGGCCTGAGGGACAAGCTGCGGGCGATCGTCGGCGGTTCGGGCAAGGCCGCCAAGTGACGCTGGAGGCCCTGGTCGCCGTGCTGGCGCGAGCGATGGGGGCCTCGCCCGGGCTGATCGGGCCGGAAACCGCCTTCCGCACGCTAGGCACCTGGGATTCATTCGCCGCGCTGGCGCTGATCTACGGCATCGAGGAGCGCTTCGGCGTGCTGCTCGGCTACGGCATGCTCAATACCGCGGTGACGGTGGCCGACCTGCTGGCGCTTGTCGAGTCGGGCCGGCGTTGAGCTTCAGCGCAGCTTGAAGCTGTCGGGAATCGGCTTCGGGGCCAGCTTCTCGGCGGCTATCTCGAGGGCGTAGAGCGTTCCTCCAGTCACCAGCCAGGCATTGATCCAGTCGGGCATTGCGCCTTCTCCCGACCAGGTCAGGGCCCGGTTGGAGGGGTGCATGTAGCGGATGCGCCCGGTTTCCTGAGGGGCCTGCGCAGGCGGTGGGGCGGCGGCGGCCACGCGGGCGGCTTCTTCTGCAGCTTTCTTTTCGGCGGTTTTGCGCGCCGCTTCCTTCCTGGCGGCTTCCTTTTTTTCGGCGATCTTGCGGGCGGCCTCGGCGGCTTTCTCGGCCGCAGCCTGCGCCGCCGCTTCGGCGGCTGCCTGGGCCTGACGCGCCGCTTCGGCTTCCGCTTCGGCGGCCTGGCGGGCTTGTTCCTGCTCTTCCTGCTCGCGTTTGGCGATCTCGGCCTTGATCTGCTCGGCGAGTGTTTCGAGTTCGGGGAGATCGTAAGACTTCAGTTCGGTCATGGATGGCGTGGCGTTACGGCGGCGGTGCAAGGGTTTGGCGGAAGCCTGCCCCGGTGTGTTGCCCGGGGTGCCGCGGGCGGGTGTGGCGCCTTTTTCCGGCGGCCTCCGCCCGGGCGATGGGGCGTGCCGGCAGCCGGGCGCCGGGCGTGTCGCCGGCAGAGCTTTTCCGCGAGGTCGTGAAGTTAGCACCATAGCTTCTCCTGCGCCATATCGGGAAGCAGGAAAGTCACGGCTCTGCGGGCCTTCCGGCGGGGGGCCGTCACACCTTGTTGCACCGGAGCGAGGCAAGGCGCCGGGCCGAGCGCTCCATTGCGCCGACGAATCCCGTCCGGCACATGCCCGCCGGCCATGAAAAAGCCCCGCCGGACATGTGCCGGGCGGGGCTGTCGCGGAGGCCTTGTGGCCGCGCTCAGTCGGATTCCGGGCGCATCTGCGGGAACAGGATCACGTCGCGGATCGCCGGGCTGTCAGTGAGCAGCATCACCAGGCGGTCGATGCCGATGCCGCAGCCGCCGGTGGGGGGCAGGCCGTACTCGAGGGCGCGGATGTAGTCGGCGTCGTAGTACATGGCTTCTTCGTCGCCGGCGTCCTTGGCCTGGGCCTGGGCCTGGAAGCGGGCGGCCTGGTCTTCGGGGTCGTTGAGCTCGGAGAAGCCGTTGGCGATCTCACGGCCGACGATGAAGAGCTCGAAGCGCTCGGTGATCTCCGGGTTGGTGTCGGAGGCGCGGGCCAGCGGGCTGACCTCGACCGGGTAGTCGATGATGAAGGTGGGTTCCCAGGTCTCGGCTTCGGCGCAGGCTTCGAAGAGCTGCAGCTGCAGGCTGCCGAGGCCGCCCGGCTTCACCTTCTCGCCGAAGTCCTTGATCTTCTGCTTGAGCCACTCGGCGTCGGCCAGCTGGGCGTCGGTGAAGCCGGGGTGGTGCTTGCGGATGGCCTCGACGATGGTCCGGCGGTGGAAGGGCTGGGAGAGGTCGAGCTCGCGGCCCTGGTACTGGAAGACCTCGGTGCCGAGGGCTTCGCGGGCGGCGTGGCGGAGCAGGCCTTCGGTGAAGTCCATCTGCGTGTGGTAGTTCGCGTACGCCTCATAGAACTCCATGATCGTGAATTCGGGGTTGTGGCGCGGGGAGAGGCCTTCGTGGCGGAAGTTGCGGTTGACCTCGAAGACCTTCTCGAAGCCACCGACCACCAGGCGCTTGAGGTAGAGCTCCGGCGCGATGCGCAGGAACTGCTGCATGTCGAGGGCGTTGTGGTGGGTGACGAAGGGCTTGGCCGCGGCGCCGCCGGGGATGGGGTGCATCATCGGCGTCTCGACTTCGAGGAAGTTGTGGCCGGTCATGTAGTTGCGGATCGACTGCACCAGGCGGCTGCGGGCCACGAAGGTGTGGCGCGATTCCTCGCTCATGATGAGGTCCACATAGCGCTGGCGGTACTTGGTCTCGGTGTCGGTGAGACCGTGGAACTTGTCGGGCAGCGGGCGCAGGCTCTTGGTGAGCAGGCGGATCTCGCTGCTCTTGATCGACAGCTCGCCGGTCTTGGTGCGGAACAGGGTGCCCTGGGTGCCGACGATGTCGCCGATGTCCCAGTGCTTGAAGTCGGCGTAGACGTCTTCGCCGACGCTGTCGCGGGTGACGTAGAGCTGGATGCGGCCGGAGAGATCCTGGATGGTGATGAAGCTGGCCTTGCCCATCACGCGCTTGAGCATGATGCGGCCGGCGACCTTCACGTCGACCGGCATCGCCTCGAGCTCTTCGGCGGTTTTCTCGCCATAGACTTCGTCGAGTTTGCCGGCGGTGTTTTCCCGGGAGAAATCGTTCGGATACGCCTTGCCGGTGGCGCGCCATTCGGCGAGCTTCTGGCGGCGTTCGGCGATCAGTTTGTTTTCGTCCTGGGCGGGCGTGTTGGTCTGGTCGGACATTTTGGGCTCTTCAATCAACGGAATCGGGGCGCGGCGCGGCCGCGGCAGCATCGACGAAACGCTGCAAAGCCCTGAATTTTGACACAAACCGGGGCGCCCGTCGCGGGCGGCGCGGGGGTGGCTTTACAGGAAGATCTCGTCCACGTCGGACTGGATCAGCGCCTGGGAGGCCGGCGTGGTGATGCGCAGCTTGCCGCTCATGACGAGTTCGTCGAAGCCATTGACCTGGTTGCGACCGTTGCGCTTGGAGAAATAGAGGGCCTCGTCGGCGCGGCCGAGCAGGTCGGCGGGCGAGAGACGCGGGTCGATGCGGGCGAAGCCCACCGAGCAGGCCACCCGCCCGACCTGCGGAAAATCGTGCCGCTCCACCGCCAGGCGGAAGCGGGTGAAGATGTTGTGTACGTGGTCTTCGGCCACGTTGCGCAGCATCACCACGAACTCCTCGCCGCCGAAGCGGAACAGCTTGTCGTTGCTGCGGAAGGTCTGGCGCATCAGGTCGGCGACGCGCAGCAGCACCTCGTCGCCGAAGAGGTGGCCGAAGTTGTCGTTGATCTTCTTGAAGTGGTCGATATCCACTACCCCGAGCCAGCACGGCTGGGCCACCGTCTGGCCGGCCTCGCGCCGCTCGATCGGGATCTTGCGGGCCTGCTCGGCCAACTCGGCGGCAGCGATCAGGCGCTCGAAGTCGTCGTCGAAGGTCTTGCGGTTGAGCAGCCGGGTGAGGGTGTCGAGGTTGGCGTATTCCCACTGCTGGTGCTGGTTTTCGAAGCAGCGCAGGAAGAGGCTGAGGGCGTTGCAGGCGGCGTCGCGGGGCTTTACCGGGCTGTGGATCTCGAGCACCCAGCGGGCCTGCCCGAGGGCGCCGACGGCAAAGGCCAGCCGCCACATGTCGCCCTCCTGGACGATGGCGTGGCCGAAGTCGGTGTGCAGGCAATTGGCCAGCAGCGGGTCGACGGGCAGCCACGACTGTCCGTCGCAGACGTCGTCCCAGTAGGTGTCGGTGCCGTCGGAGACGCAGCAGCCGAGCAGGCTCACGGTGAGGTCGGGGGGCGTGAAGCGCACCGCGAAGAGCAGGCCGTAGCTGCCTTCCAGAAAACGCATCGCATACTCGGCGGCGGTGCGGAAGATGCTGCGCAGATCCTTGATGCGCGACAGCACCTCGGCTCCCTCGAGAAGCTCGATGAGGTCGGGCAGCGGAGGCGAGGAGGGCTGGCTGGCGCGCACGGACGAAAGGCCTGTTAATTATCGTGAGCTTTTAACGTCTGGCGGGCGGGAATCTGAAGTGCCGCTACAGGTAGCCTTCCTGCTCGCCCTTGCCGGACAGCTGCAGGAGGGCTTCGGCCAGCGCCGCCAGCCCGGGCGGCAGGGGTGTGCCGGCGCGCAGGCTTGCCAGCAGCTGGCGGTCGCGCAGGTCGAGGGGGCGGTGCGTGGGCAGGCCGAGGAGTTCGGCCGGCCCCATCCGCCACGGTTGCCAGGGCAGGCCTGCGGCCGACCACAGGCTGCCGGCCTGGAGCGCGATCGCGATGCCGTCCGGGTCCGGGTCGCAGGCGATGCGGGCCGGGGCCGGCAGATGCCGGAGCAGCGTGGCCACCGCCTGCTGCCACCAGGACGGCGGGTAGCCCGGCAGCCACAGCGCGCCTTCGTCGGCTGCGCAAGCGCGGGCGACGCGCTCGAAGCTGCTGAGGTTTTCCACCACATGCCACACCCGGGGCGGCTGGCGGGCGCCGCTGATGGCGGCCACCGTGGCCGGCGTGAGGGCCGCGAAATCGGGCTGTGCGCCGAGGGCGATCTCGCCGCCGGGCAGGCGGATGATCGACGGGGCGTGCAGGCGCAGCAGGGGCGTGTGGGCGCTGATGCGGAAATCCGCCAGCCCCGCCTCGTCGGCGAGCCAGGCTTTTTCGGCTTCGCTGATCTGCTTGGTGTGGCCCCGGGCGAAGAGCGCGAAGTCGCGCCAGGTGCCGCTGCGTTGCTCGGCGTTCCAGGTGTCGAGGGCGAGCAGGAGTTCCAGTCGGGGCAGGCCGCGGGCCGGGGGCAGGGCGTCGAGGGCCTCGGCGGCGCGGGCCAGCGCCGGGTGGCCGAGCGGCCGGCTGCGGGCGTCGAGGTAGGCCTGGCGCGCGGCGTCCGGCTCCGCCAGGCCGAGCCCGGCGCGCAGCGCGGCTGGGGCAATGAAGCGGACCTGCGTGGGCCACCAGTGGCCGCGCTCGTGCTTCTCCTCGATCTCCACCGCGCCCTCTCGCAGCAGGCGCTGGAGCAGGCGGTCGGCGAGCATGCTGCGGGCAGCGCCGGCGCTGGCCATGAGCGTGCTGTGGCGGGTGGGCTTGTCGCCGGCGCGGCGCACCCATTCGGCGAGGAGCTGGCGTTCGTCGGCGGGCCAGGTGTCGAGGCCGAGGCCCGCTGGGGGCGGGTCGGCCCGGCGCAGGCGCTTGCCCTTCAGGCTGGCGCGCTTCGGGTCGGACAGGCGCAGGCTGCGGATGCCGTCGCCGTCGGGCGCGCTCCAGCCGTCGTCAGCCCGGCCCTCGTCAGACATGGCGCTGGATCAGCCCGATGGGCGGGGCCCAGTCGTCGCCGGGCTTCTTCTTGCGGGTGACCAGGGTGAGCTGGGCCGGGGCGAAGACGTTGGCATTGTGGGTGACCGGGGTGGTGATGAGGTACTGGGCGCGGGTGGCGCGCAGGAAGGTGCCGACCCGGTCGATGTTGGCGATGTCCAGGTGGGCAAAGGGCTCGTCGATGAAGACGAAACCGCCGGGGCGGGCCTCGTCCAT
>JAEUNU010000185.1 GCA_016789125.1 Zoogloea sp.
GGTTCCCACCTTGATCCGTGTGACGCGGCGTTTGATCCTGTCCTGACCCATCACTGTCTCAACCTCATCGCTGTACGCCTAATCGTAGCCCAAGCGCTCGGGCAGGAGTTTCGCGACACCCTCTGAAGCCGCACCTACAGGGGGGCGCTTGCTCGCCGTCACACATCCCCCACCGAAACGGGCACGGGCGGCCATGCCCCATGGCAGAAGCCTAGCAGCCCGCCGCGGGGCTGAGAATGGTGTTCTGCGCGGGGTTTGCCGTAAAGCAAGCCACGGACTATCCTCCGCGACCGCTTTGACTTCTTTTTACGCCCCCCATGAGCGCTTCGCCCCACTCCGCCCCCAGCCGCCACTTCGACGTGATCGTGATCGGGGGCGGCGCGGCCGGCATGATGTGCGCGGCCCGGGCCGGCCAGCGAGGGCGGCGGGTGCTCGTGATCGACCACGCCACCAAGCTCGCAGAGAAGATCCGCATCTCCGGCGGCGGCCGCTGCAACTTCACCAACCTCGAGGTGGGCATCGGCAATTATCTATCGCGCAACCCCCAGTTCTGCCGCTCGGCGCTGAGCCGCTACACCCCGGGGAATTTCATCGAACTGGTGAACCGCCACGGCATTGCATGGCACGAGCGGGAGCACGGGCAGCTGTTCTGCGACGACTCGGCCCAGGACATCATCGACATGCTGCGCGCCGAATGCGACGACGGCCAGGTGAGCTGGGCGATGCCCTGCAAGCTCGAGGGCATCGAACGGGGCGACGGCGACGAAGCCCGATTTTTGCTCGACACCAGCCACGGCCGCTTCAGCTGCCAGAGCCTGGTGGTCGCCACCGGCGGGCTGGCGATCCCCAAGATCGGCGCCTCGCCGCTGGGCTACAGGATTGCCGAGCAGTTTGGCCTGCCTGTGGTCGCGCCCAAGCCGGCCCTGGTGCCGCTCACCCTGCCGCCGGAGGAATTGGCGATCTACAAGGAGCTCGCCGGGATGGCCTTCGACGCGGTGGCCGAATGCGGCGCCGGGCGCTTCCGCGAGAACCTGCTGTTCACCCACCGCGGGCTGTCGGGGCCGGTGATCCTGCAGGTGTCGTCCTACTGGCAGGCGCGGGACTACGGCGGCGGCGACGGCGGTAGCCAGATCACCATCAACCTGTTCCCCACCGAAGACGTGCGCCAGTGGCTGGCCGAGCACGCCCGCGGCAAGGCGCTGCTCGGCAACCTGCTGGCCGAGCGCCTGCCCCGCCGCTTCGCCCACGCCTGGTGCGACGAGCGGGGCTGGAACCGCCCGGCCAACCAGTTCAACCCGCGGGAGCTCGACGCCGTCGCCACCGCCCTCCAGGGCTGGCAGATCAGCCCCGACGGCACCCTCGGCTACGCCAAGGCCGAGGTCACGCTGGGCGGCGTGGACACCCGCAGCCTGTCGTCGAAGACCATGGAGGCCCGCGAGGTGCCCGGGCTCTACTTCATCGGCGAGGTGATGGACGTCACCGGCCACCTGGGCGGCTACAACTTCCAGTGGGCCTGGGCCTCGGGGCACGCCGCCGGGCTGGTGGCCTGATCGTCACCTCGCCGCGGCGCGGCTTTCGATGAAGACCTGGATCGCCCAGGCCAGCTCCTGGGACAGCACGCCCTGCCAGGGCGGCATGTGGGTGACGCCGAGGATGACCTTGCCCTGGCGCACGGTCTTCACAAAATAGGCGTCGTTGTCGGCCTGGCAGCGCGCCTTGAGCGCCGGGTCGGCGATGCGCCGGCAGCCGCGGTCGAGATTGCGCAGGTCCGGCGCCGGCGCGGCGTTGGTGCGGGCGTCGACGCCGTGGCAGCGGGCGCCGGCCTGGTGGTAGGCCTCGCGGCCGATGGCCACGGCGTCGACCGCGGCCGGCTGATGGCGGTAGGGGTTGGCGGCGAGCCACTGGGGGCCGAGGGCGGGCAGCCCGGCAGCGGAGACCGCCGGTGCGACGGCGACCTCCTGGGCGGCCAGGGGCTGTGCGGCGAGGACGAGGAACAGGGCACTGAGCAAAGTACGGCGCATGTCGGCCTCACCAGTCGGTCGGGCAGCCGGTGCAGCCCTCGAAGTCCGCTTCCTGAAAGACCGCGAAGCGGCGGTAGCTGCCGCTGAGGTCGGCGTCGCGCAGATTGACCGAGAACATCTTGGCCTCCTGGAGGTTGGTATCGACCAGCCGCGCGCCGCGGAACCAGGCGTAGTTGAGCTTGGCCGCTTCGAGGTTGGCGCCGCTGAGGTCGGCCTGGCTGAAGTCGGCCCGGAACAGCCGGGCGAACTCGAGGTCGGCGCCCACCAGCCGGGCGCCGCGGAAGGTGGCGGTGGGGGCCGCGGCCTTGTTGAGGCGGGCCGCGGTGAGGTCGGCGCCGTCAAAGTTGGCGCCGGCCAGGTTGGCCCCGCGCAGGTCGGCGCGGGCCAGCCGAGCGCCGGAGAAATCCGCCCCGGCCAGGTTCCTGCCGGCCAGGTTGGCGTGGCGCAGGTCGGCGCCGCGGCACTGGGTGTGAGGCCAGATGCCGCAGCCGGCGATGACCGGCGGGTCGCCAGCCTCGTCGGCGAAGGCCGGCAGCGCCTGCAGCAGCAAGGCAAGGATGGCGGGAGTGGCGGATCTGGCGATTCTGCGCATCGTCGGCAAACCTCCGCGGGGAGCACGCTTTAAAAGGAAGCGGGGCCGGAATCCATGCAACCGGCCCCGCGAGTGGCCGCCGGGGCGGGGGAAGGTCGCGCCCGGCGGAAGGAGATCGAAACGCTCAGTTCTTTGCCACCTTGGGCAGCTTGAACACCCACATCGAGGCGCCCTGGGTGACTTGCTTGGTCAGGTCGGCCATGTCGCCGCCCCACAGGGGCACCGCACCGCCGTAACCCGACTGGATGCCGACGTACTGCTCGCCGTCCATCTCCCAGGTGATCGGCACCGAGACCACGCCCGAGCCGGTCTGGAACTTCCACAGCTCCTTGCCGTTCTTCGCGTCGAAGGCCTTCACGTAGCCGTCGGAGGTGCCGGTGAACACCAGCCCGCCGGCGGTGGTGAGGGTGCCCGCCCACAGGGGGAACTTCTCCTTGTGCTCCCAGGCGATCCTGCCGGTCTTCGGGTCCATCGCCCGCAGGGTGCCCACGTGGTCGTCGAACAGGCGCTTGATGCGGAAGCCCTGCCCCAGGTAGGCCGAGCCGGCCTTGTAGGTGAGCTTCTCGGTCCAGTAGTCCATCGCCCAGTGGTTGGCCGGGATGTAGAACAGCTCGGTCTGCGGGCTGTAGCTCATCGGCATCCAGTTGGTACCGCCCAGGAAGGGCGGCGAGACAAAGATCGACTCGCCCTTCTCGGCGCCGGGCTTGGGCTGCGGCGGGCGCTGGCCGTCCACCTCGATGGGCTTGCCGGTCTTCACGTCGAAGCCCTTGGCCCAGGTGATGCCGTCCACGAAGGGCCAGGCACCGATCAGCGAGGTGGGCTTGTTGGGGTAGCCCGCGCCGGTGGCGAGCTTCTCGCGGTCGGTCACGAAGAAGAAGCCGTTGCGGTCGGCGTGGGCCGAGGCCTTCACCAGCTTGCCGGTCTTCGGGTCCTTGTACTCGAACAGCACCACCGAGTTGTTGCCCGAGAAGTCCCAGGCGTCGTTGGGGGTGTGCTGGTAGAAGCCCTTCAGCTCGCCGGTGGCGGCGTCCACATAGGCCTGGCCGGAGGTGAACAGGCTGTCCCAGTTGCGCGGGTCGTCGCCTTCCTTGGTGCGGTGCCAGGTATTCCACGGCGCGGGGTTGCCGGCGCCGATCACCACCATGTTGCGATCCACGTCGTAGCTGGCGGTCTGCCAGGGGGCGCCGCCGCCGTGGTGCCAGGCCTCGACCAGATTGCCATCCTTGTCGCGGGGCCACGAGGGGGCGTTCTTGTCGCCGGTGGGGGTGCTCTCCTTGCCGTTCAGGCGGCCCATGTGGCCTTCCACCAGCGGGCGGGCCCAGACCTCCTCGCCGGTGTCCGGGTCGCGGGCAAACAGCCAGCCGACCACGCCGAACTCGTCGCCCGACGAGCCATGCACCAGCAGCACCTTGCCGCTCTGCTGGTCCTTCACCACGAAGGGCGCGCCAGTCATGGTGTAGCCGATCTTGTGGTCGCCGAACTTCTTCTTCCACACCACCTTGCCGGTGTCCTTGTTGAGGGCGACGATGCTGGCGTCCAGCGTGCCGAAGAAGATCTTGTCGCCGTAGATCGCCGGGCCGCGGTTGACCACGTCGCAGCACGGGCGGATGTCGTCCGGCAGGCGGGCCTCGTATTCCCACAGGCGCTTGCCGCTGCGGGCATCGATCGCGAAGATCCGCGAATACGAGCTGGTGGCGTAGATCACCCCGTCGTGCACCAGCGCCTGCCCCTCCTGGCCGCGCTGCTTTTCGCCGCCGAAGGAGAAGCTCCAGGCCGGCACCAGGTTGGCCACGTTGCGGGTATTCACCTTGGCGAGCGTGCTGTGGCGCTGGGCTTTGAGGCCGAGGCCGTAGGAGAGCACGTCCTCGGTGGTCTGGTGGTCGTTGAGCAGGTCTTCCCAGCTCACCGTCTTGCCGGCGTGGGCCGAGGTGGCGCAGGTGGCGGCCACCAGCACGGCGAGCAGGGCCGGGCGGGGGAATAGGGTCTTCTTCATGTGTCCTTGTCTCCTGGATAGCGTTTTTTCTGGCGGGCCGGTGGAACCCCGAAGGCCTGCAGCCAGTTTATGAAGGCCGCGCCACCGCTGTCCCGGGAGCGCTTCCCCCGCTTTCCGGGAAAAATTCCCGGGTTCGCCGCCAGCAGGTACGAAACCTGCACCTCCCCCCGCATTCACCACGACAAGGGGACCCCGATGGACCTCCGCCGCCGCCTGCTCGCCCGGCTCGGCCTGCTGCTGGGCGGCCTGCTGGCCGTCGCCATGCTGGTGCAGCTGCACTCCCTGCGCAGCGACATCGAGGCCGAGGTGGCCGCCTCGGCGCGCCTGGGTGAAGTGCTGCTGGCCGCTGGCGAAGCCGCGCCCGACGCCGCCGCGCCGCTCGCCGACGGCGCCCTGCGCCACCTGAGCATCCGCCCCGCGGGGCAGCC
>JAEUNU010000205.1 GCA_016789125.1 Zoogloea sp.
AGATGATCACCGCCAAACAGGTGCAGCACCTGGAAGACGAGCTCGACCGTTTCAACGACGACCTGGAGCCGCTGAAGGATTTCATCCTGCCCGGCGGCACCCGCGCCGCGGCCCTGTGCCACCAGGCCCGCACGATCTGCCGGCGCGCCGAGCGGATGATCGTCGCGCTGGGCCAGGAGGAAGCGGTGAACGACGCCCCGCGCCAGTACCTCAACCGCCTCTCCGACCTGCTCTTCGTGCTAGGCCGGGTGCTCAACCGGGCCGGCGGCCGCGGCGACGTGCTGTGGCAGAAGCGCAAGAACGCCTGAGAGAGACTGCCGGTTCGGATGTAGGGCCCGGCAGCAAGTCCGCACGTAGGTCCGGCTTCAGCCGGACAACACTCGCCGAATCAAGGGCAGCGGCCTGTTCAGCGCAAGTGTGCGGCTGAAGCCGCACCTACAACGACACCGCCTCGCCCCGGCTTACCAGTCCACCTTGTTCACCGTACCCAGCGAGCGCCCGAGGAAGCGCTCGCCGATGGTCTGGAAGCGCAGCGGGATGTCTGTGACGGTGTAGCGGTAGGTGGACAGGCTCTGGCCGTCGTTGGCGATGCCCATCTCGGTGAGGGTGCGGGCGGCCTGCTCGGCCACGGTGATGGCCGAATCGACGAGCCGCACATCGGGCCCCACCACGTCCTGCAGCAAAGGCTTGATGAGCGGGTAATGGGTACAGCCGAGCACGAGGGTATCCACGTTCTCGGCCAGCACTGGCTTGAGGTATTCCTGGGCGGTGAGGCGGGTCACCTCGTGCTCCAGCCAGCCCTCCTCGACCAGCGGCACGAAGAGCGGACAGGCCTGGGAATACACCCGCACCTTCGGGTCGAGGGCGTGCATCCGGCGGGCGTAGGCGTTGCTGTTGATGGTGGTCGGCGTGCCGATCACGCCGATCGCCCGGGAGCGGGACTCGGCCACCGCGGCGCGGGCGCCGGCGTCGATCACGTCGAGCACCGGGATCGCGCCAGCCTTGTCCTTGACCACCTGCGCAGCCACCGCTGCCATCGTGTTGCAGGCGATGATCAGCATCTTGACGCCCTGATCGAGCAGGTAGTCGGTGATCTGCCCGGTGAAGTGCTCGATGGTCGCCACCGACTTGACGCCGTAGGGCACCCGGGCCGTATCCCCGAAATAGACGATGTTCTCGAGGGGCAGGCGCTCCATCAGGGCGCGCACGACAGTCAGGCCGCCCACACCGGAGTCGAAGACCCCGATCGGCAGCTTACCGGTATCAGGCATGGCAGCAGGAAAAATGCGAGGGACGAGGAGCGCGGATTCTACGCCACCCCGGCGCCAAGCGGCGCCCGATGGCGCTCAGTAGTCGAGGCGTGAGACCAGCTCGGCTTCTTCTTCGGGGCTCAGCGCAAACTTGTAGGCAGACTTTTCATCGGGCAGCTCGCGCCATTTGCCGCCGATCTCGCGCAGGCGGCGTTCGATCTTGGCGCAGCTCAGGTGCATGAGGATGGCCGGCGCATTGACGCGCTCGCACATCCGCTCGGAGCCCAGTTGCTCGAACTCCAGCAGGCGCTCGTAGAAGGCCCGATGGCGCGGATTGATCTCGATGAGGATATCGGTGCAGCCCTTCACGCGGTGGGCATAGATGTAGAGCAGGTGGATCAGCGAGATGATCAGGCGCTTGGAGCGCGCCGTGGGGTCGATGGCGAAGCGCCCGAACTCGCACAGCTTGCAGCCCTGGGC
Organism: Zoogloea sp.; assembly: GCA_016789125.1. Lineage (GTDB taxonomy): Bacteria > Pseudomonadota > Gammaproteobacteria > Burkholderiales > Rhodocyclaceae > Zoogloea. The sequence continues at coordinate 1,731 of JAEUNU010000205.1, forward strand.
GCGCAGCCTGGCGGCCTCTGCGCCGTAGGTGCTGTCGAGGGCCAGGCCCGCCGGCGAATCGACGTTGACGGTGACGGTGGCGTAGATCCGGCCGAACAGCTCGGCGTTCATCGTGAGCTGATTGGGCTCCTCGGCGGTACCGACGGCGCCATAACCGCGCCAGGCGTAGCGCTTCTGGATCAGCAGATCGGTTTCGCGGCGACGCTCGCCGTCACGCATGAGCATCTTGATCCGGAACTTGTCCTGGCGATGGGCAGGCACATCGACCTTCGGCCCGTCCTCTGCAATGCACAGAGGATCGAAGCGCCATGACTCCATGGCAGTGACTTCCGCCAGGGTTTGCGGCGGACGTACTTCTTCGGACGAAGTTTTGGGATCTTTACGAAACATTGATCGATACTATACAGCGCCTTGAACGTGCGGGCCATCGTGTTGTCCGAGGGCCCAGGCAACATGATCCCTCACCAGAAGGGACGCATCTTCCCGCCGCATTTCGAGCGCGGCAAGGACATCTTCCGCATAATGCGCATTACCCAGGGCTATCGCCAGGTTGCGCAGCCAGCGTTCGTAGCCGATGCGGTAGATGGGGCTGCCTGCCATGCGCTCGTTGAAATCGGCCTCCGACCAGCGGAAAAGCTCCGCCAGCCGCGCCCCGTCCAGCCCGTGCCGGGGGGCGAAATCGGGTTCGACAGTCTTGCGGGCGAATCGGTTCCATGGACATACCAATTGGCAATCGTCGCAGCCGTATATCCGGTTGCCGATGAGGGGCCGGAACACCTCCGGGATCGCCTCCTTGAGCTCGATGGTGAGGTAGGAGATGCAGCGGCGGGCATCGACCCGATACGGCGCCACGATCGCCCCGGTCGGGCAGGCGGTGATGCACGCGCTGCAGCTGCCGCAATGGGCATCGGTCCTGGCGTCCACCGGCAGCGCCAGGTCGGTGTAGATCTCCCCCAGGAAGAAGAAGGACCCCGCCTGCCGGGACAGCAGCAGGCTGTGCTTGCCGCGCCAGCCCAGGCCCGCCTTCTCGGCGAGGGCCACCTCCATGACGGGGGCCGAGTCGACGAAAACCCGGGCGGCCTGGGGAGCGACTTCGCTGATCCGGTCGGCGAGGCGCTGCAGGCGCGCGCGCAGCACCTTGTGGTAATCCCGGCCCAGGGCATAGCGCGACACGTAGGCTCGGGAAGGGTCATCCAGCACCGCCTGGGCATCCTCGGCGTCCGGCAGATACGACATGCGCGCCGAGATCACCCGGCGGGTGCCCGGCAGCAAGGCCTCGGGCCTGGAGCGCTTGACCCCGTGTTTGTACATATAATCCATCTGCCCATGGCAGCCGGCCTCGAGCCAGGCCGCCAGACCCGCCTCGGCATCAGCGAGCCCGGTGTCCGTGATGCCGACCTCGTCGAACCCGAGCGCCATCCCCCACGACTTGATGTCCGCGGCAAGGCGCGACAGGCTAGCCTGACCGCCAGAAAGATTATCGTGCACCAAACTCACCCCTGGAATGATAGCGGCCCGGCAGCAAGGCTGCACCTGGCTGACGAAGATGCCACGCTGGCCGCCGGCGCATTGCTGGCCGCGGCGCTCCCCCGACGCCTGACGATCCTCCTGCGAGGCGACCTGGGCGCCGGCAAAACCACGCTGACCCGCGGCCTGCTGCGCGGCATGGGCTTCACCGGCCGGGTCAAGAGTCCAACTTATACCTTGGTCGAACCGTATAAAGATTCTAGAATAAGTGTATATCACTTTGATTTTTATCGCTTCACCCATGCAGAAGAGTTTCTCGAGGCCGGCCTGGAAGAGTATTTCGAAGGCGATGGCATACGCCTTGTCGAATGGCCTGACCGGGCGCATCCCTACCTCCCCGCGGCAGATCTGGAAGTCCTGCTGCACGTCGCACCGTCCGGCGGGCGCGAGCTTGCCCTGCGGGCGCTGAGCAGCGAAGGCCAGACATGTCTCGACGATTTCATCGCACGTACCGCCAGCTGGCCGCCGGCCAAGCCGACGGCCTAGCAGCCCCCCAGGGCAGCCCCATCACCCGGCGGCGCTTTCTCGGCTCAACCGGGGCCGCACTGTTGCTGATGGTCAGCCGCACGGGCCAGGCCGCCCAGACATCCATGCTCGCCGTGCGGGTGTGGCCGGCCCGCGACTACACTCGCGTCACCCTGGAGAGCCGCAGCCCGGTGAACTTCACGCACCAGACGGTGCGCAACCCCGAGCGGCTGGTGGTGGACCTGGAAGGCGTCGAGCTCAACGACGTCATCCAGTCGCTGCCATCCAAGATCAGCGGGCAGGACCCATACATCCAGCTGATCCGCGCTGGCCGCAACCGGCCGGGCGTGGTCCGGCTGGTGATCGAGCTCAAGGCCGAGGTCACCCCGCAGGTGTTCACCCTCGCCCCGGTGGGCGAATACGGGCACCGGCTGGTGCTGGACCTCTACCCGGTCGAGCCGGTCGACCCGCTGCTCGCCCTGCTCGAAAAGATCTCCCCCGAAGAGGCCGCGGCAGGGGGCGCCAGCCCTCCGCAACGCACCGACGAGGCGCCGCGCCGGGCTGTGGCAGAGACTCAGCGCAAGCCGGAGCCCGCCCAGCAAGCCCGCCTCGACGAGCGGCCCACCGACCCGGCCCCCGGCCGCGCCACTGACGACGAGCGGGTCAACCGGCTCATCACCATCGCCATCGATCCGGGTCACGGTGGTGAAGACCCGGGCGCGGTGGGCGCAGCAGGCAGCTTCGAAAAGCACGTGACCCTGTCGGT
>JAEUNU010000213.1 GCA_016789125.1 Zoogloea sp.
CGTCGATTTCATCCGCAGCCAGTTTGGCCAGGGCTGGCGGAACGTGGAGTTCCTGCCGCTCACCCGCACCTACCGGCATGGCCCGATCATGGCCCTGGCCACCGCCGCGCTGAAGAACAAGGCGGTCGTGTCGGGGCGCAATCACGAAACCCGCCTCCGGGTCGTGCCCTATGCCGACCCACGTGAGGCCGCCGACAAGGTGGTCGCCGACATCCTCGACTGGAAGAAGCGCGGCGGGCAGCTCGATGCCTGCGCGGTGGTGCTGCGCGCGCCCTACCAGTCCATCCACATCGAGAACGCGCTGCTGGAGGCCGGCATCGGCTGGCGCGTGGAGGGGCTGGAAAGCTACCTGCTGCGCTCCGAAGTCCTGATGCTGCGCGGGCTCATCGCCTTTGCCCTCGAAGACTACGAATCGATCCCCGGCGTCGACAAGCGCCTCAAGGTGCTGCACGCGCTGCTCCTGTGGCAGCAGTTCGACTGGGGCTCCCGGCGGCTCGAAGATAGCGCCCTGAAGACGGCCGCCGCCCAGCCCGAACTGTTCGACGCCTTCCTCAAGGGGCTGCTGCTCAAGCCCCAGACCCGCGCCGACAAGCAAGCCCGCCACCTTTCCGACGACGAAGCCGCCGAAGCGGATGCGCGCTTCCTCGAGAAAATCAACGCGCTGCGCCAGAGCGGGCAGAGCGAAGAGGCCAACACCCTGCTCAATCTCCGCCGGGCCGACGCCGAAACCATCGACGAAAGCGCCGCCCAGCGCAACGCCCGCCTGCGCCTTACGCAGGCCCTCGCGATGCTCCGTGCCGCGCCGGCCGACGAGCCGGCCCATGCGCTGCTCGCGCGCGCCGTCGACCTGCTCCAGCTCCACCGGGTCGCCCGGGACATCTTCATCGCGCCGAGCCGGGCCGTCATGGTGACCCGCTCCATCGATGGCTTCATCGACGCCTCCCGCCGCCAGAACCTGTCCCTGCGTGATTTCGCCCACTGGCTACGCAAGGCGGAACTGCGGGAAACCCGGCTGCGCACCGCCGGCACCGTGCTGCTGTGCACCGTCGAGGCGGCCAAGGGGCAGGAATTCCAGGCCGTGATGCTGCCGTATCTCGAAGCCGGCGCCTTCCCGATGGCGGGCTGCGACCGGGCCGAGGAGAGCAACCGCTTCTACGTCGCGATCACCCGGGTGCGCGATGAACTCACCCTTTACGTTCCGGCCGCCGCCGAGCGGGCAAGCCCCTTCGTCCAGGCCATGCAGGTCCGCAAGGCCGTCGCCCGGGGGCGGCTGCAGGTCGACGCCCAGCCTTGAGTGTCGGGCGTCGTCCCCGCTGCGGGCCCACCGCGCGGGGGCTGCCGGATGTGCTGACTGGCGGCCGGGTGCGGGCGGAATCATCCTGCAAACGGCAGTGGACGGCTTTCGGCGCTCGAGATTGCGGCCCTCGTGGGAGGCGGGAGTACCGCGTCGCGGCCTCTCCTGGGGTGTCGCTCCAGACACCCGCCTGGACGCGCCCAACGCTCATTTCCTGCTTCGAGCCGGGCGCTTGCGCTCGGCCTACTTTGCCGTCAGCTCGCCGATGCGGTACTTGGGCAGCAGGGTGTCGGCGTAGGGCGAGTGCGGCCGGCCGCGGGTCTTGGTGCGGTAGGCCTCGCTGGCGTCCTTGCCACACCAGGGCTGGATCACGGCCGGGTCGGCGGGGTGGCCGGGCAGGTAGGCGGTGAAGTCGTACACTTGGCCGTTGATGCTCATCCAGCAGTCGCCGGGGCTTGTGTGCTTTGCCACGTCCTGCAGGCTGTAACGCTTGTCGGCCGGCGCGGCCACGGCGGTCTGGCCGACGGATTCGGGGGAAAGGGCGGCGGCCAGCCAGAAGCCGGCCACCGACAGGCTGAACAGGAGGGTCGACGAAATGAAGAGTTTTTTCATCATCTGAACTCGAAGCTTTCGAAGTGGATGGCCTCTGCCGGCACCCCGGCCTCGCGCAGGGCGGCGCTTGCGGCGGTGTTGAGGCCAGGCGGGCCGCACAGCCAGGCCTCCCGCCCGGCGAGTCCGGGCACCGCGGCCAGCAGCGGCCCGAGCTCGGGCGGGCTGTCGCCGGAGGCGACCGGCACGAAGCTCAGGTTGGGCGTGCGGGCCGCCAGGGCCTGGATCTCGTCGCTGAAGCCGGCGTCGTCGGCATTGCGGAACAGGTGGATCAGATGGGTGGGCCGGGCAGGGAGCCGGCTGCGCAGTACGGCCAGGAAGGGTGCGATGCCGATGCCGCCGGCCAGCCACAGCTGGGGGCCGTCACCTGCCGCGGCCAGGAAGTCGCCGAAGGGGCCTTCGAGGCGCAGCAGGACGCCGTGCGTCAGGCCCTGCAGGTGCCGGGTGCAGGGGCCGAGGGCCTTGATGTCGAGCTTCAGCACGCCGCCGGGGCCGATTCCGCTCACCGTGAAGGGGTGGAACTCCCGGCAGCCGTGAAAGCCCTCGCCGTCGCCGAAGGCGGCCAGCACGAACTGCCCGGGTGTGGCCGCCAGGGTCGCTGCACAGGGAGCGAGGGTGACTTCGACCAGATCGGTGGCCGGGTGGCGCACCGCCTTGACCCGGTAGGGCCGGGCGAGGGCGCCGAAATCGCTCACCACCAGCCGCCAGCCCAGGGCCGCGAGGGCGATGCCGATGGCGCCGAGCACGCCGAGGCTGCCGCCCAGGATCGCCCACAGGTGGGCCAGCCCGAGCAGCACCCCAAGCCCCAGCAGGTAGTGCAGCGCCCGCCAGCGGCGGTAGGGCAGATGGGGCATGAAGGTGCTGGCGAGGCCGGCCATCAGCAGCAGCAGGCCGAGCCAGCCCAGCCATTCCGGCCAGTCCTGGGCCAGAGGGGAGAGTGTCTGCCAGGCCACCCGGGGGGATTCGTCGAGGGCGTCGGCGGCGAGGGCCAGGGGGTGGATGAGGAGCAGGCTGTAGCCGACGGTGCCGCTGCGGTGGTGCCAGCGGTAGAGGCTGTCGAGGCCCCCGAGGGCCGCCGCCAGGCGTGGGTCGCGGACCATCAGCACGAGGCTGGCGAGCAGGGCGCCACAGCCGGCCCAGGCGCTCAGGATGGAGGCGCTGCGCCAGGCGCTCAGGCCCGTGGGCCAGGCCCAGGCCATCCCGGCCAGGGGCAGGGCCAGGCACAGGGCGGAGGGCAGCCAGCGCTGCGGCTTCATTTGAGGTCTCCCCGCGTCCGCAGGTCGTCGCACGGCGAGCGGGCGCGGGGCTTGAGGCTGCGGCCTTCGGCCTGGGCGCGGGCTTCCATCTGGGCATGATGGGCCTGCTGGTAGGCCCGGCAGGCTTCGTAGTCCGTGAAACTGCGCAGGCGGCGCTGGTGCTCGATGCGCTCGGCGGGGCTCATCAGCTCCCAGCCGCGGCTGTTGTCGGGGTCGGCCCGCCAGGGGCCGGCGTGGCTGGTGCTGACGACGACGGCAAGCAGCAGGCCGGCGAGCGGCAGGCGCAGGGTGTGGTGGAGATTGGGCGTGTGCATCGAATGAGCTCCGACGAACCCGGGTGAACCGCCAGCTTACGCCCCGGGCGGGAGCCTGCCCTGTTCTGGATCAAGCATCGGGATGCACTGCGCGGTTTCGTCGGCCGTCAGGGGCTCGACCCAGTCGAGCTGGCGTTCGAGCACGTCCACCGTGGCCTCGGAGGCGTCGTGCTGGCGGGTCTCGAGGCGGTGGCGCATTTCATGAAGCGGCGCGCTGCAGGCGAGGATCGCAAAGCCGGCCCCGTGCTCCGCAGCGAGGGCGCGGAAGCTGTCCCGCTCATGGCGTTTGAGGAAGGCTGCATCGACGACCACGGACCATCCCGCGTCGAGGGCCAGGGCTGCGGTGTCGTGAAGCCGGGCGTAGGTGCGGCGGGTGGCCTCGGCGGTGTAGATGCCGCCCGCCGGCGTCGAGTGGCTGCGCTCGAGGGGGCCCAGGCCGTGGAGGCGCTTGCGCTCGACGTCGGAGCGGATGCGCACGGTGGTGGCGCCGGGGCTGGCGCGCAGCAGGGCGCTGCTCTGGGTTGTCTTGCCCGAACCGGACAGCCCGAAGGTGATCGTCAGCCGGGGCGGCGGCGGGGTGGCGGTGGATTCGGCGAGGGCCAGGTAGCCGCCGGCCTGGGCGCTGGCGCCGCCCAGCGCGGCAACCTTGGCCCGCACCAGGGCCTTGTAAACACTGTAGAAGCGCAGCACCGGCACGGCCTGGAAATCGCCGGACTCGCGCAGCCAGGCGTCGAGCAGCCAGGCGGCGAGGTCGGGGCGCCGGTGGTCGAGGAGATCCATGTAGGTGAAGGCGAGCTCGGAGGCGACGTCGATCCAGCGCAGATCGTCGCTGAACTCGATGCAGTCGAAGGGGCAGACCTGGCCGTCGAGAAGCACGAGGTTGCCGAGGTGCAGATCGCCGTGGCATTCGCGGATTCGGCCGCCGGCCTTGCGGGTGGCAAGGGCGGGCTCGATGCGCGCGAACTCGGCGCGGGTCCAGGCTTCGAGGGTGTCGAGGCGCGGGGCCTGCTCCGGCAGGTGGGCGCGCAGCGTGGCGAAGTTGTCGAGGGCTGGGGCGAGCACCTGGGCGGGCTCGCCGAAACGGCTGGTCGGGCCGGCGACCACTGCCGCATCGTGGAAGGCGACGACGACCTGGGCGAGCTGCGAGAGCTGCTCCGGGCCGAGCTCGCCGCGGGCGCAGACGTGGTCGAGGCGCTGGCTTTCGGGGAAACGGCGCATCCGCACCGCCCATTCGCCGGTCCCGTCGACGGCGTCGAGCCCCAGGTAGAGGCCGGGCGCGAAGCGGCGGTTGAGGCGGAGTTCTTCCTCGCAGAAGTGCCGCCGCAGCGCGGGCGTGCCGTAATCGAGGAAGGGCAGGGTGAGGGGCTTCTTTAGCTTCCAGGCAAGGTCGCCGGCGAGGAGCAGCCAGGAGATGTGGGTCTCGACCACCTCGGCATCGTGGCTGCGGCGGAAGGCTTCGAGCCAGGCGGGGAGGGGGGCGGTCTGTGTCATACCCACCAGTAGCGCACGATGTGGAAGAAGATGGGGGCCGAGAAGCTGATCGAGTCGACCCGATCGAGCATGCCGCCGTGGCCTTCGATCATCGCGCCCCAGTCCTTGACGCCCCGGTCGCGCTTGATGGCCGACAGCACGAAGCCGCCGAAGAAACCCATGATGTTCACGACGAGGGCGATCAGGCCGGCCTGCAGCGGGGTGAAGGGCGTGATCCACCACAGCGCGGCGCCGACCGCGGTGGAGCTGAGCACGCCGCCCACCAGGCCTTCGACGGTCTTCGACGGTGAGATCGCCGGCGACAGCCGGTGGCGCCCGAGCAGCTTGCCCCACACGTACTGGAAGACGTCGCTCGACTGCACGGTGAGCACCAGGAAGACCACCAGCAGCGCGTTGCGCCCGGCGTAGCCGGGGATGTCGAGGGTGAGCAGGGCTGGCACGTGGGACAGGCAATACACGCAGATCATCAGGCCCCACTGGACCTTTGCCGCCCGCTCCAGAAAGCGCGTGGTGTCGGCGCCGAGGGAGGACGAGATCGGCAGCAACAGGAAGCCATAGACAGGGATCAGGATCGCAAACAGCCCGTACCAGTCGATGGCGATGAGGGTGTACTGCAGTGGCAGGAACACGAAGAACACCCACAGCAGGGCCCGGTGGTCGCCCAGCCGGGTGTGGGTGAGGGAGATGAACTCGCGCAGGCTCTGGAAGGAGATGAAGGCGAAGAGGGCGATCACGCCGCCCTTGCCGGCCCAGATCGCGGCGCCGATGAGCAGGATCATCGCCCACCAGGCCTTGATGCGCGTGTTGAGGTTGTCGATGACCGGATGGGCGGTGGCGGGCGACAGGCGCCACTTGAGCCCGGCGCCGATCAGGCTGGCCACGGCGAGCAGCGCGAAGATGCCGCCGAAGACGGTGATGAGGTCGTGGTTGGTGTCCATGCTGTGCTCGGGGCGGGGTCAGTCGGGGGGCGGGGCGAGGGCCAGCAGGGCGTCCCGCGCACGGGCGAGGAAGTCTGCGCGATTTTCGCCCTGGAGGGGCGAGAGGGGTGGGCCGAAGGTGAGGGTGCACAGCAGCGGCACCGGGATCACGCTGCCCTTGGGCATCACCCGGCCGAGGTTTTCGATCCAGACCGGGACGAGCTCGGCCTCGGGGTGGGCGCAGGCGAGGTGGTAGAGGCCGCTCTTGAAGGGCAGCAGGCCCTCGCCCAGGTTGCGGGTGCCCTCGGGGAAAAGGATCAGCGAGTCGCCGGCCTGGAGGGCCGCGCCCATCTGCTCGACGGGGTTGGGGCCGTGGCGCTCGGGGCGGCGGTCTATCGTGACACCGCGGAAGACCCGGTTGATCAGGAAACGCCGCAGGGGCGAGGTGAGCCAGTAGTCGGCGCCCGCCACGGGCCGGGTGCGCTGGCGCAGGGCCGGGGGCAGGGAGGCCCAGATCAGCACGAAATCGCCGTGGCTGCGGTGGTTGGCAAAGTAAACCCGGGTGCGGGCGAGGGGTTCGCTGCCCAGCCAGAGGGCGCGGACGCCGGTGAGGAGCTTGGCGAAACCGCACAGGCTGGCGGCGATGAGGCGGTCGACGGACATCCGGGCTCCTAGGCGATGCGGGTGACGAGGGCGGCCAGCACCAGTGCGCCCTGGCAGGCGAGCGCCAGCGCCTGCCGGCGCAGGAGGCGCAGCGCACCCCGGGCCCGGTCGTCGAGGAGGCGTGGGGTGGGCGCGCCCGGGCGCATTCCGAAGCACGCTGCCAGGGCCTGGTCGAAGGCGTGGAGCTCGGCGTCGGGCTGGCTGCCGGCGGTGGGCCAGTGGTGGGCCCAGTGGTCGAAGAGGCGGGCGTCCAGCCCGCAGCGGAAGGCGTGGTAGGCCTGGATGCCGGCGGGGATGAGGCTGGCCAGCAGCAGCCCGCAGGCGGTGGCGCCGAGGCCCGGCACCAGCAGCGCCGCAAGGGCGAGGAGCAGCAGGCCCTGGCTCAGCCGGTCGAGGCTGCGCGCGTGGCCGAGGCTGGCGGCAGCGAGGGCGGCGGTGGCCACAGCGCGATGGGTGTCAGGCGCCACCGCTGATCTCCGCGATGGGGTTGAGGCTGGCGAGGGCCCGGCGGTGGGCCGGGCCGAGCACGACCCGGGGCCGTGCCCGCTGCAGGACGGCCACGGCCTCGTCCACCGAGGCGGCGCGCCGGGTGGTGATCAGCCAGGCGGCGACTGCGCTGGCGCTGCGCGAATAGCCCAGCGCGCAGGCGACCAGCACGGGGCCTCTGGGCTGCAGCCGGGCGATGTGGCGGGCGGCGGCTTCGAGCTGGCTTGGCGTCGGCGCGACGAGGTCGAGCCAGGGCAGGCCGGCATGGGCCCAGGGCCCGAGTGGGGCGGGCAGCTCGGCGGTGAGGTCGACCAGGCCCCGGAAGCCGCCGGCCCGCATGGAGGCGGCGTCGGGCAGGCGGCCCAGCCAGACGCCGTCGGCCACCTCGTCGGGCTGGGGGCGGCGGCGCGTCCAGAGCCAGGCGTTGGCCCGGGCCGCCAGGGTGTAGGGGAGCAGCAGCGCGGTGCTGGCGAGGCTGTGGCGGCCGGCGCGCTTCTGGAAGCCCTCTGCGCCGATGAAGGCGTAGTTGAGGGACACCAGCGCCATCGCGAGCCCGGGCCAGCACAGCCACAGGCCGGCGCCACCGAGGCCGATGCCCAGCGCCGTGAGGCCGAGGCCGGCGAGGCCATAGAGCAGGGCCAGGCGCCGGCGCTGGGGTGATGGCGCGAGGCGGGCCGCGGCGAGGGGCGCCGGGCCGTCGTCGGGCCACAGCCACAGGCACAGCAGGCCAACCAGGGCGCCGGTGGGGAGATCGATGAAATGGTGCTGGTAAGTGGTGAGCACCGAGGCGGCGATGAGCGCGGCCCATAGGTCGACCAGCAGGCGGGTGAGACCCCGGCAGGCGCCGGCGAAGCGCGCCCAGATGATGAGGAGCAGGCTGATGTGCAGCGAGGGCGCCTGGTTGTAGGGCTGGTCGAAGCCGGCGAGGGCGTCGAACAGGCCGCCGAACAGCCCGTCGGTGGCCGGCCGGGCGAAGCTGAAGGTGAGCGGGAAGGCGAGGAAGCAGGCCACAGACAGCAGCTGGGCGGTGAGGAGGCGCAGGGCGTGGCGGTCGACCTGCTGCACGCTGCGGCAGAGCAGGAAGGACAGGCCGTAGAGCAGGTCGATGGACCAGTAGGGCACGATGGTCCAGGGGATGAAGGGGATGTGCCGTTCCCATTCGTAAACGTGACTCGCGCTTACCTGCCAGCGGGCGGCCATGCTGTTGGCGAAGCCGTAGCTCAGGAAGAAGAAGGGCCCCAGGAAGAGCAGCCACGCGACGCCCCTCTGCCAGGGGATCGCGGTGGCCGGGGCGCTGGCGGGCTGGGTCATGGGGCGCGCCGGCGGGCCAGGCTTACGGTGAAGATGCCCCATTCGTCGATGCGCTGGGTGAGCTTCTCGAAGCCGGCGTGGTCGACCAGCTGGTCCATCTCGGCCTGGCTGCGCCGGCGCATCACCCAGGCCTGGCCGCCCCGGTGGCTGGTGAGGGCGCGGGCGATGAGTTCGAGCTGGGGGTGCCAGGGCTGGCCAGTGTAAATGAGGTAGCCGCCAGGTTCGATGGCCTCGGCGAGGCCGGCCAGGGAGCGGGCGACCATGGTGTTGTCGGGGAAGAGCTCATAGAGGCCGGAGACGATGCCGATCGTCGGGCGGGGCGCCGCCGATGCCACCGAGGCCTGGTCGAAGGCGTCGCCTTTCTCGAAGCGGGCGATGCCATCCAGCCCCTTGCTGGCGATCAGGGCACGGCCGTCGCGCACGTTGATGTCGCTGAAGTCGCGCAGCAGGATGGCCTCGGGCTGGCAGGGGGCGCCCTCGAGGGCTTCGAGCACGTAGCGCCCGTGGCCGGCGGCGATGTCGAGGATGCGCCGCGGGCGCCCGGTGGCCTGCAGGCGGGCCAGGGCCAGCCGCAGGAGTTCCTCGACGTGCAGCTTGCGCTGGCGGATGCCGCGCCAGCCGATGGCGTCGAGATACTGGCGGTCGATGGCCCGGCCGATGGGGCCGAGGCCGGCGGGGGTGTTGCGATAGACGTAGTCGAGTGTGCTGCCGGAGTCGAAGCCGGTTTGGTGGCCGAGGCGCACGCCTTCAGAGAGCAGGCCGCCGAGCTTCATGTTGGCCCGGTAGGCCGACCAGTACAGCGCCCGCGGGCTAAGGCGCGGCAGCGGGCGGGCGAGGGCGTCGGACTCGTCGCGGGTCGGGCCGAAGCGGTCGGCGTCGCGCAGGTCGGGGGGCTCGGGCGGGCTGTCGAACTGGCGCAGGATGAAGCGCCGGGCCTTGCCAACGGCGAGGGCGCGGTCTTTCTCGCCCAGGGTGTCGTGGTAGAAGCCGGGCAGCACGTGCTTTTCCTTGACCGGCGAGCCCAGGCCCTTGAAGAAGGCATGCTGCGGGCCGTGGTGCACCACCCAGTCGGCGCCGGAGATGAGCAGCTGGGTGGGCAGGGTGATGGCCTGGGCGTCGGCGACGACCCGCTCGGCGGCTTCGTAGAGGCCCAGCAGGATGTTGACCGAGATGGCCCGGGCGATCAGCGGGTCGGTATTGTAGGAGGCCTGGCGGGCCGGGTCGTGGGTCAGGAACTTTGCCTTGACGTAGCTATTGACGAAGAAGTTGCCCCGCAGCTTCTGCATGAGGGCCAGGCCGGGGCGGGCGAAGGGGACGTAGAGCTTGACCTGGAAGGCCGGCGAGGCGAGCACAAGGCAGCGCACCCGGGGCGCGTAGTCGTGGGCCCAGGTGGCCACCAGCACGGCGCCGACGCTCTGGGCCAGCACCACGATGTCGCCCGGGTCGACCCCATGCTGGGCCTGGATGTGCTCGATGAAGGTCTGCACGTCCCGCACCGAGGTGCCGAAGCTGGGGGAGTGCCCGCGCTCGCCGGGGGAGAGGCCGTGGCCGCGGGCGTCCCAGGCGAAGAAGTCGAAATCGGGCAGGTCGAGCTCGTCGATGAGGTGGGCCATGCGGCCCGAGTGTTCGTGGCCCCGGTGGAACATGACGACGGCGCCGCGCCGGTGGCCCCGGGCCGGCCGGTGGCGGTAGAACAGCGAGACCCCGTCGTGGGTCTGGAAATGGTTTTCGGCAAGGGCTTGGGGCGCGGTCATCGGGGGCTCCTGGCTAGCGGGCGCGGGCCTGGCGGGTGCCGCTGTGGACCCGCTTGATCACATTGACGGCGATGGTCAGGGCCACTGCGGGCATCAGCCACAGCGCCCAGCCCGGCAGGCTGCCGGCGAGGCCCAGCCACAGCCCCAGGGCGCCGAACACGAAGGCCCGGTCGCTCTTGCCCATCGGGCCGTCGTACTGGCGCGGGCTGCCGACCATCGGGCCGAGGGCGCCGGCCATCTCGGAGACGGCGGAGAGGAAGATCACCGCTCCGACGCTGCCCCAGCCGAAGGGGGCGACCGCCACGAAGGGCAGGTAGAGGGCGGCGTCGGAGACGACGTCGGAGAGTTCGTTGAGGTAGGCGCCGAGGGCCGACTGCTGGCCGAACTCCCGCGCCAGCATGCCGTCGACGGCGTTGAAGGCCATCCGCAGGAACATCCACAGGGGCAGCAGCAGGAAGGCCCGGGGCTCGGGCTGCAGGAATAGCCCGGCACCGAGGGCGATCGAAACCAGCATGGCGGCGAGGGTGACGCCGTTGGCCGTGACACCGGCGGCAGCGAGGCGCCCGACCAGGGGCCGCAGCAAAGCCTGGAAGCGGGGTTTGAGCTGGTAGATGCTGAGCATGGCCGACTGCTGGGTGGCTGTATTTATGAACAGTATAGATGCATGATCTGAGCCGTGTCGAGGCTTTGCTTCATGTGCATGGAATTGCACCGGGCGAGGCCTCGGGGCGCGGGCGCTCCAATGGGCGGCAGGCCGCCTGCAGGCGCCTGCTCCCGTCTTCGAGCCGACTTTATACCGTTCGGCGCAGCCTGGGCAGGTGGAGCGGCCGAGCCGTCAGCGGGGGAGCAGCTTCAGGCCGAAGACGATCAGCGCAGCATAGGCTCCGGCGACGACGAGGGCACCGATCAGGGCCGGGACGGAATTCACCCGGCCCGGCGGCGGCCCCCAGAGGTTATCCGCCGCCTGGCCCGGCCAGACGAGCAGGGCAAGGGTGAGCGCGATGCAGAGGCCCAGGCCGGACCAGGCCTGGCTGGCGGGGGAGAGGCTTGCGGCGAGCGGCTCGAGCCCGCCGAAGGGCAGGGCCGCGATGGGAGCGCAGGCCAGCGGCGGCAAGAGCGCCCACTTCCCGCTCAGGCCGACGTCGTGGCAGCGCATCCAGGTGGAGCGCAGCATGCAGAAGCCGCTGAGCAGCAGGGCCAGGCCCAGCGCCAGCGCCATCGTAGGCGCGCCCCAGCGTTCGGCGCTGAGGGTCAGGCTGGCCGGCACGAGGATGCCGGCCACGATGAAGATGCAGCAGGTGGCCTTGAAGTAGGCCTCTCGCCCAAGCCGTCCCCGGAAGTCGAGGCCGAAAACCGCGGGGCTGCCGGCCGCGCCAGGGGCCGCGGGGCGGGGGGGCAGGCCATCGGCCGCGGGCCCGACCGGGGCCGGCACGCGGGTGCGCGGGGGCGGGTCGATCATGACCTTGAGGCCCAGGCCGTGGAGCTGCTCCCGCCAGCGCTCGGCCTCGTCGGCGCTGAGGGCCTCGCGCAGCTTGACCTCGGCGCCGGAGAACATCTCGTTCATCTCGGCATCCGAGCACTGGAAGGAACGCTGAATGGCCCGCCGCACGGCCAGGGTGTCGTAGCCGGGGAGGGTCTTGCCAAAGCACAGGATCGCGTGGGTATCGTGCATGGAAAAAATCCAGGAGAACTGAGCGCATTCTAAACGCCTATCGAGCCGATGACATGCGCAAAGATGGATTTCTGCTCGCCCTTGGCCACGGGCGCGCGGGGTGCTATCGTCGCGGCCCCTCCGGAGCCTGCCATGAACGCCACCACGCCCTTCGAGCGCCGCCCCGCCAGCCTGGCCGAGGCCGAGGCGCAGATCGCCGAGATCCGTGCCCTGCTGGGCGTCGCCGGCCATGCCCACCGCAACCCGCCGCCGCCGCCCACCGCCTGCTGCGGCCGGGGCTGCAACGGCTGCGTGTGGGAGGGCTACTACACCGCGCTGCACTGGTGGCGGGAAGATGCCCGTGCGCTGCTTGGCGGCTGAGCCGGCCATTCACCGCCCGCGCTTGGCAGATTCCCCGAAAACCCCGTAAAATCCGCACCTTGCCGAGGAGCGTTGCGACCTGCTGATCCGTTCATAACAAGCAGGCCAG
>JAEUNU010000005.1 GCA_016789125.1 Zoogloea sp.
CGGGTGAGGGTCAGGGTGGGCATGGCGGTCTATCCCTTGGCGGATTCAATCCGTCATTTTACCAGCCCGCGGCGGCCTCTCCGCCAGCCCTGTCACGGGCCCGGGCGGGATGCACCGGTCGGCAATCCGACCGGTGCGCCGGCCCTTCATCCGGAAATCCGAACGCCCGGGTGCCTGCACAGGCGGGCAGCTTCAATAAATTCAGACACTTGCAGAAAAACACCGCGCATCAAAAGGCTGGCACGCCCCGTGCAATGGCTAAGGCACACGACGCCACGACGTCGCCACCCACGCCAAACCGGGAGACACCACGATGCGCACCCCCTTCAAACTCGCCACCGCCTGCCTGATCGCCGCCGGACTCGCCCAGCCGGTTTTCGCCCAGGAATCCCCAACCCTGCAGAAGATCAAGGCCAGCGGCACCATCGCCCTCGGCCACCGGGAATCATCGATCCCCTTCTCTTACTATGACGACAAGCAGCAGGTGGTGGGCTACAGCCACGAGCTGATGCTGAAGGTCGTCGATGCGGTGAAGGCCGAGCTCAAGCTGCCGAACCTCGCCATCAAGCTGACGCCGGTCACGTCCCAGAACCGCATCCCGCTGGTGCAGAACGGCACCGTCGACATCGAGTGCGGCTCCACCACCCACAACAAGGAGCGCGCCCAGCAGGCAGCCTTCTCCAACACCATCTTCATCATCGGCACGCGGCTGATGACCAAGAAGGATTCCGGCATCAAGGACTTCGCCGACCTGGCCGGCAAGAACCTCGTCACCACCGCCGGCACCACCTCCGAGCGCCTCGTCCGCAAGATGAACGACGACAAGAAGCTCGGCATGAAGATCATCAGCGCCAAGGACCACGGCGAGGCCTTCCTGACCCTCGAAACCGGCCGCGCGGTGGCCTTCATGATGGACGACGCCCTGCTCTACGGCGAAATGGCCAAGGCCAGGAAGCCCGCCGACTGGATGGTGGTCGGCACGCCCCAGAGCTTCGAGGCCTACGGCTGCATGATGCGCAAGGACGACCCGGGCTTCAAAAAGCTGGTCGATGCGGCGCTGGCCAGGGCGATGACCTCCGGCGAGGCCGAGGCGATCTACAAGAAGTGGTTCACCCAGCCCATCCCCCCCAAGGGCCTGAACCTCAACTTCCCCCTCTCCGAGGCCATGCAGAAGCTCTACAAGGCGCCCAACGACAAGGCCTTCGAGTGATGGGTAGTGGGTAATGGGAAGCAGGGTGTGGGCAAACCCACTCCTCCGATTTCCCCAATCCCCCACTCCCCACTTCCCACTTCCCACCCGGACTGCTGCCATGAAAAAAGTCGTCTTCCTCGCCTCCCTGCTCCTATCCACCGCCGCGCTGGCGGACGGAAAACCGAACGTGGTGATCCTGGCCACCGGCGGCACCATCGCCGGCGCCGGCGCCGGGGTAGCCAACAGCGCCACCTACCAGGCCGCCAAGGTGCCGGTGGACAAGCTCATCGCCGGCGTGCCCGAGCTCGCCGGCCTCGCCCAGGTGCGTGGCGAGCAGGTCTTCCAGATCGCCTCCGAGAGCTTCACCGACGCCCACCTCGTCACCCTCGGCAAGCGCGTCGCCGCCCTCGCCCGCCAGCCGGACGTGGACGGCATCGTGATCACCCACGGCACCGACACCCTCGAGGAGAGCGCCTTCTTCCTCAATCTGGTGCTCAAGACCGACAAGCCGGTGGTGCTGGTCGGCTCGATGCGGCCGGGCACCGCGATGTCGGCCGACGGCATGCTCAACCTCTACAACGCAGTGGCGGTGGCTGCGGCGAAGGACGCGCGGGCCAAGGGCGTGCTCGTCACGCTGAACGACGAGATCCACACCGGCCGCGACGTGAGCAAGGCCGTCAACCTCCGCACCGACGCCTTCAAGAGCCCCTGGGGGCCGCTGGGGATGATCGTCGAGGGCAAGACCTACTGGTTCCGCAGCCCGGCCAAGCGCCACACCACGGCCACCGAGTTCGACATCGACCAGCTCGAGCGGCTGGCCCCGGTGGACATCGCCTATGGCGCCGGCAACGCCAGCCCGACAGCCTACAAGGCCTTCGCCGAAGGCGGCGCCCGGGCCGTGATCCACGCCGGCACCGGCAACGGCTCGGTGAGCAGCGCGGTGGTGCCGGCCCTGCAGGCGCTGCGCGGCCAGGGGGTACACATCATCCGCTCGTCGCGGGTGGCGGGTGGCGGCTTCGTGCTGCGCAACGCCGAGCAGCCCGACGACAAGTACGACTGGGTCGTCGCCCACGACCTCAACCCCCAGAAGGCCCGCATCCTGGCCGCCGTTGCGCTGACCCGCACCGGCGACACCCAGGCGCTGCAGCGGATGTTCATGGAGTACTGAGCCCGACACACCGAACCGGGTGGTCGGGCCTCTGCCCGGCCGCTCTTAGAGAGGAACAACAATGAGTTATCAATGGAACTGGGGCATCTTCACGGCCCCCGCCGCCTCCGGCGACGGCACCTACCTGGGCTGGATGCTCGACGGCCTGCAGGTGACGATCGCCCTGTCGCTCTCGGCCTGGGTCATCGCCCTGGCCCTGGGCAGCCTGATGGGCGTGCTGCGCACCGTGCCGGGCAAGTGGTTGTCGGGCATCGCCGCCACCTACGTCGAGGTCTTCCGCAACATCCCGTTGCTGGTGCAGCTCTTCATCTGGTACTTCGTGCTGCCCGAGGTGTTGCCCTTCGGCGTGGGTGAGCGCTTCAAGCAGGATCTCGACC
>JAEUNU010000022.1 GCA_016789125.1 Zoogloea sp.
ACGAACATGAACTTGCGCGCGAAGAAGTGCTGGAAGGTCTGGGAGATGTCCTGGTAGGGGTTGGCCTGCTGCTCCATCGGCAGCTGGATGTTGAGGCCGACGCTGGGCGACTTGCCGAAGTAGGCGCCCTTGTTGGCCGCCTCCATGATGCCCGGCCCGCCGCCGGAGATCACCGAGAAGCCAGCGTCGGAGAGCTGCCGGGCGATGCGCTCGGTCTTCTCGTAGTAGGGGTGGTCGGGCTTGGTGCGGGCGCTGCCGAAGATCGACACCGCCGGGCGGATCGGCTTGAGGCGCTCAGTGCCCTCGACGAACTCTGCCATAATCCCGAAAATCCGCCACGATTCCCGGGCCGTGAAGCTCTGGGCCGCCGTGCTCGGCATCATCGGCGGGAGTTTGTCTTTTGCAGTCATTATTCTTGTAAGGAGTGAGGGGTGAGGGGAGCGGGCCGCCGCCTCTTCAGCCTGCGTGCCCATGCCTACCTTGTTGCTCGTCGACGGCTCCAGCTATCTGTACCGTGCCTTCCATGCCCTGCCCGATCTGCGCAACTCGGCGGGCGAACCCACCGGCGCGGTGCGGGGCGTGTTGTCCATGCTACGTCGGCTCGAATCCGACTACAAGGCGGAATACCGGGCCTGCGTGTTCGACGCCAAGGGCAAGACCTTCCGCGACGACTGGTTCCCCGATTACAAATCGCATCGCCCGCCGATGCCCGACGACCTGCGGGCCCAGATCGAGCCACTCCACGAGGCGGTGAAGGCCGAAGGCTGGCCGCTGCTGATGGAGGAGGGCGTCGAGGCCGACGACGTGATCGGCACCCTCACCCGCCAGGCCGTCGAGGCCGGCTGGGAGGTGGTGATCTCCACCGGCGACAAGGACCTCACCCAGCTCGTCCGCCCCGGCGTGCGGTGGGTCAACACGATGAGCGAGGAAGTCCTCGATGAGGCCGGCGTGACGGCCAAGTTCGGCGTGCCGCCGCATCTCATCGTCGACTACCTGACGCTGGTCGGCGACACCGTCGACAACGTGCCCGGCGTCGAGAAGTGTGGCCCCAAGACGGCCGTCAAGTGGCTCACCGAATACGGCAACCTCGACAACCTGGTCGCCAACGCCGACAAGGTGGGCGGCAAGGTCGGCGAAAACCTGCGCAAGCACCTCGATTTTCTGCCGCTGGGCCGCAAGCTGGTCACCGTGGTCACCGACCTGCCGTTGCCGCTCAAGCCCGCCGACCTGCCCGCCCGCGAGGACGACAAGGAGGCGCTGGCCGCGATCTACCGGCGCATGGAGTTCAAGGGCTGGCTGAAGGAGCTCGAGGAGGGCGTCCATCGCCCCGCCGCGCCGGCCGCTGCGGCCGAAGCCGCTGCGCCCCAGGGCGAACCCGGCGCTCACCGCAGCGGCTACGAAACCCTGCTCTCGTGGGACGCCTTCGACGCCTGGCTGGCCCGCATCAACGCCGCCGGCCTCACCGCCTTCGACACCGAGACCACCGGCCTCGACCCGCTGGCGGCGCGGCTCGTCGGCATGTCGTTTGCCACCACCGAGGGCGAGGCCGCCTACCTTCCGCTCGCCCACGGCTACGCCGACGCACCGGCCCAGCTGCCGCTGGCCGAGGTGCTCGACCGCTTGCGCCCGTGGCTTGAATCCGACGCCCAACGCAAGCTCGGCCAGAACCTCAAGTACGACGCCCACATCCTGGCCAACCACGGCATCGCGCTTGCCGGCATCGCGGAAGACACCCTGCTCGAATCCTACGTGCTCGAGAGCGACAAATCCCACGACATGGATTCCCTGGCCAGCCGTCACCTGGGCCTCAAGACCCTCACCTACACCGAGGTCTGCGGCAAGGGCGCCAAGCAGATCGGCTTCGGCGAGGTCGAGCTGGCCCGCGCCACCGAATACGCCGCCGAAGACGCCGACATCACCCTGCGCCTGCACAAGGCGCTCTCCGCCCAGCTCGCCGCCGAGCCCGGCCTCGCCGCGCTGTACCGCGACATCGAGCTGCCCACCGCCCGGGTGCTGTTCGAGATGGAGCGCACCGGCGTGCTGATCGACGACTTCCTGCTCGCCCAGCACTCCGAAGAGCTCGGCCGTCGCCTCCACGAACTCGAGCTGCAGGCCCATGAACTCGCCGGCCAGCCCTTCAACCTCGGCTCGCCCAAGCAGCTCGGCGAGATTTTGTTCACCAAGCTCGGCCTGCCGGTGGTCAAGAAAACCGCCACCGGCCAGCCGTCGACGGACGAAGACGTGCTCTCCCAGCTCGCCGAGGATTACCCGCTGCCCAAGCTGCTGCTCGAGCACCGCAGCCTCGCCAAGCTCAAGAACACCTATACCGACAAGCTGCCGCAGATGGTGAACCCGCGCACCGGCCGCGTGCACACCAGCTTCAGCCAGGCGGTGGCGGTCACCGGGCGCCTCGCCAGCTCCGAGCCCAATCTGCAGAACATCCCGATCCGCACGCCCGAGGGCCGCCGCATCCGCGCCGCCTTCATCGCCCCGGCCGGCCACAGGATCGTCTCGGCCGACTATTCGCAGATCGAGCTGCGCATCATGGCCCACCTGTCGGGCGACGCCGGCCTCACCGGCGCCTGCGCCCGCGGCGAGGACGTGCACCGCGCCACCGCCGGCGAGATCTTCGGCGTCACGCCCCTCGAGGTGACCAGCGAGCAGCGCCGCTACGCCAAGGTGATCAACTTCGGCCTGATCTACGGCATGAGCGCCCACGGCCTGGCCAAGAACCTGGGCATCGAGCGCGCCGCCGCCGCCAATTACATCGACCGCTCCTTCGCCCGCTACCCGGGCGTCGCCGCCTACATGGAGCGCACCCGCCTCGAAGCCAAGCAGAAGGGTTACGTCGAGACGGTGTTCGGCCGCCGCCTGCACCTGCCCGACATCCGCGCCCAGCAGGTCGGCCGCCGCCAGGCCGCCGAGCGCGCCGCGATCAACGCGCCGATGCAGGGCACCGCCGCCGACCTCATCAAGAAGGCGATGATTGCCGTGTCGGCGTGGCTCAAGGCCAGTGGCGTCCAGTCGCGCCTCATCCTGCAGGTGCACGACGAGCTGGTGCTCGAGGTGCCCGAGGCCGAAGTCGCGCTGATCCGCGAGCAGCTGCCGCGCCTGATGGCCGAGGTCGCGCAACTTTCCGTGCCGCTGCTTGCCGAAGTCGGGGTCGGCGCCAACTGGGACGAGGCCCATTGAGCGCCCCCGGGGGCGGCCGAGTCCGCCCCTCTCCAAACCGAGTACCGCCGCCCATGCTTCACCGCATCACCCTGTTTCTGCTGAGCTTCGCCCTGGTGGCCTGCAGCAGCCTGTCGTCCAAGCCCAAGGACGAAAGCTACAAGCTCGAGAACTTCGCGCCCGATTCCCCCTACGAGCAGTCCTTCGAGATCAGCCCGGCCGCCGCCTGCGAGGCCGGCCGGCGGGCCTTGCTTAGCCAGGGCTACCTGATCGACGAGAGCAAGGTGGACGCGGTGCGCGCCCGCAAGTATTTCCAGCCCGACCGCAGCACCCAGGTCCAGCTCACCTTCAGCCTGTTCTGCCTGGCCGAGGGCGACGGCGCTGCGGTGTATGCCAACGTCCGCCAGGTGCGCGAGGAGCTCAAGGCCGGCTCGGCCAGCACCGGCCTCAGCGTCACCGGCATCGGCTCCCTGTCGCTGCCCTTTGGCGGCAACAACGAATCCCTGGTCAAGGTCGGCGAGGAAACCGTCACCGACGCCGAGTTCTACGGGCGCTTCTTCGCCCTCATGCAAAGCTTCATACGATGAAACATCCCGGCTTTTCCACGCCCACTGAAGGGGCGACTTGTAGGGGCGACCTCAGTCGCCCGTTCGTGCGCGGTACCCGGCGCCGTTCATTGATTGACGTCCGCGGGCGACTGAAGTCGCCCCTGCAGGGCGTGGCCCTGGCCCTGCTCCTCGCCTCGGCTGCACATGCCGCCGACGCGCCCGATCCGGCCCGCTTCGCGCCCTGCGTGGCCGAGCTCAAGGCCGCCGCCGTCGCCCGCGGCGTCTCGCCGGCCGGCTACGAGCAGCTCACCGCCGGCCTCGCGCCCGACCTCAAGGTGCTCGACTTCCTCGACTACCAGCCCGAATTCCGCACCCCGATCTGGGACTACCTGTCGGGCCTCGTGGACGACGAGCGCGTCGCCGACGGCCAGGCCATGCTCAAGACCTGGCGTGACACCCTCGCCGCGGTCGCCGCCCGCTACCGGGTCGACCCGGCCACGGTGGTCGCCGTGTGGGGCGTCGAGAGCAACTTCGGGCGCAACTTCGGCTCGCGGCCGCTGCTCACGTCCCTGTCCACGCTGTCGTGCTACGGGCGGCGCCAGGCCTACTTCCGCGGCGAGTTCTTCGACGCCCTCAAGATCGTCGATGCCGGCGACGTGAAGCGCGAGCAGCTCACCGGCTCCTGGGCCGGCGCCTTCGGCCACACCCAGTTCATGCCGTCCACCTTCCTGCGCCTGGCCGTCGACTTCGACGGCGACGGCCGCCGCGACCTGGTCGGCAGCGTGCCCGACGCGCTGGCCTCCACCGCCAACTTCCTGCGCAAGGCCGGCTGGCGCGACGACGAAGTGTGGGGCTTTGAAGTGCGCCTGCCCGCCGGTTTCGACACCAGCGGCGCCGGCCGCCGCAACAAGCAGCCGCTGTCGGCCTGGAGCGCCCGCGGCCTCACCCGCATCGACGGCAGCCCGCTGGCGGGCGAGGGCAGCGCCGGCCTGCTGCTGCCCGCCGGAGCCAGGGGCCCGGCCTTCCTGGTGTTCCGCAACTTCGACGCGATCTACGGCTACAACGCCGCCGAGAGCTACGCGCTGGCCATCGCCCACCTGTCCGACCGCCTGCGCGGCGGTGCGCCCTTCGCCACGCCCTGGCCCACCGACGACGCCGGCCTGTCCCGCGCCGAGCGGCGCGAGGTGCAGACCCTGCTGATCGCCCGCGGCCACGCCATCGGCACCGTCGACGGCATGCTCGGCGACGCCAGCCGGGCGGCGATCCGCGTCGAGCAGCAGCGCCTCGGCCACACCGTGGACGGCCGCGCCGGCCAGAAACTCCTCCGCGCCCTCAAGGAAAACCGCTGATGAGCACCGCCCCCGAAGCCTCGCCCCTCGGCAAGGCCGTCGCCTACGCCGAGCACTACGACCCGGCCCTGCTGTTCCCCATCCCGCGCCAGGGCAAGCGCGACGAGATCGGCATCGCCGAGGCCGCGCTGCCCTTCGTCGGCGAGGACATCTGGAACGCCTATGAGCTGTCGTGGCTCGACCTGCGCGGCAAGCCGGTGGTGGCGCTGGCCCACTTCATCGTGCCGGCGGTGTCGCCGAACCTGATCGAGTCCAAGTCGCTCAAGCTCTACCTCAACTCCTTCAACCAGACCCGCCTCGGCAGCACCGACGAGCTCGTCGCCACCCTCACCCGCGACCTCTCCGCCGCCGCCGGTGCGCCGGTGCTGGTGCATGTGGCGCCCCTTGCCACGCGCCCCCAGCGCCCCATGGGCTACCCCAAGGGCATCCTCCTCGACGGGCTCGAGATCGACGTGGACCTGTACACCCCCGAGCCCGCGCTGCTCACCGCCGACAGCGCCCGCGCGCCGGTCACCGAAACCCTCTATTCCCATCTCCTCAAGTCCAACTGCCTGGTCACCGGCCAGCCGGACTGGGCGATGCTGGTGGTGCGCTACACCGGCGCGCCGATCGACCGCGAAGGCCTGCTGCGCTACATCATCTCCTTCCGCCAGCACAACGAGTTCCACGAGCAGTGCGTCGAGCGGGTGTTCGTCGACATCCTGCGCCAGTGCCAGCCCAGCGCCCTGTCGGTGTTCGCCCGCTACACCCGCCGTGGCGGGCTCGACATCAACCCCTATCGCCGCAGCCCCGGCATGCCGGTGCCGGCCCCCTTCGCCGAGATCCGGCAGTAAGCGTCCCATGAACCCGCCTGACCTGCTCCAGCGCGACGTCGCCCTCGACGCCCTCAACACCCTGCGCCTGCCGGCCCGCGCCGCGTGGTTCGCGGCCGTGAATGATGTGGACCAGCTCCGCGCCATCCTCGACGACCCGCGCATCCAGGGCCTGCCGCGGCTGGTGCTGGGCGGCGGCTCCAACCTCGTGCTGGCCGGCGACTTCGACGGCCTGGTGCTGCGGGTCGCCTTCAAGGGCCGCAGCCGGGTGCAGGAAGACATGGATGCCTGGTACATCCGCGCCGGTGGTGGCGAGAACTGGCACGACTTCGTGCGCTGGACCCTCGAGATGGGCTGGCCCGGCCTCGAGAACCTCTCCCTCATCCCCGGCACCGTCGGCGCCGCGCCGGTGCAGAACATCGGCGCCTACGGCCTCGAGCTGGCCGAGCACTTCTACAGCCTGCGCGCCTACGACCTCGACACCGGCAAGACGGTGGGCTTCGACAAGGCCGACTGCCAATTTGCCTACCGGGACAGCTTCTTCAAGCAGCGCCCCGGCCGCTACCTCATCGGCGCCGTCACCTTCCGTCTGCCCAAGGCCTGGCGTCCGGTCACCGCCTACGCCGACGTGGCCAAGGCCCTCGCTGCCGAAGGCATCGCCGAGCCCACGCCGCTGCAGGTGTCGGATGCCGTCATCGCCATCCGCCGCGCCAAGCTCCCCGACCCGGCCGAGATCGGCAACGCCGGCAGCTTCTTCAAGAACCCGGTGGTCAGCGCCGAGGCTTACGCCCGTCTCGCCGCGCTTCACCCTGGCCTGCCCCATTACCCCCAGCCTGATGGTCGCGTGAAGCTCGCCGCCGGCTGGCTGATCGAGCAGGCCGGCTGGAAGGGCCGAAACCTCGGCCCCGTGGGCTGCTACGCGCGCCAGGCGCTGGTGCTGGTGAACCACGGCGGTGCCGTCGGGGCCGACGTGCTCGCCGCCAGCCAGGCAGTGCGCGCCGACGTGTTCGCGCGCTTTGGCGTGGAGCTCGAGCCCGAGCCGGTCTTCGTCGGCGGGGGGCCGTCGCGCTAAAGCTTTTCGGCGGGGGGCCGAAGAACCGGGATGTCCCACGAGTCCCGGAGAACCCCATGACAGCAAACGAAGACCGCCGCGGAAGCAGCGCCCACAGCCCCGACCTCGACTGGAGCCAGGTGCGCGAAACCGTGCTGATGCTCGAGCTCGCCGTCGGCCAGATCGAGTCGGCGCTCAAGGAAGGCAACAGCTCGGTGGAAGTGCTCACCGACTCCTTCACCTCGATGGCCGGCTACATGCGCATGATGGGCTCGGCCCTCGAACAGCTGCCCGACACCCCGGCCACCGCCCAGCTCAAGGAATCCCTCATCGGCCACGCCGGCGAAGTGGCTGGCCGCGTCCAGCGCTCCATCGTCGCCTTCCAGTTCTACGACAAGCTCAGCCAGCGCCTCGCCCACGTCTCCCACAGCCTGCAGGCCCTCGGCACCCTGGTCACCGACCAGCGCAAGCTCTACAACCCCTTCGAGTGGGTTGCGCTGCAGGAGAAGATCCGCGCCAAGTATTCCACCCGCGAAGAACTCGAAATGTTCAACGCGGTGATGCAGGGCATGCCGGTGCAGGAAGCCCTGGACAACTACAGGGCCGAGAT
This sequence comes from Zoogloea sp., assembly GCA_016789125.1. Classification (GTDB taxonomy): domain Bacteria; phylum Pseudomonadota; class Gammaproteobacteria; order Burkholderiales; family Rhodocyclaceae; genus Zoogloea. Next base: position 7,542 of record JAEUNU010000022.1, read on the forward strand.
GAAGGACAAGGGCGACGACGTCGAGCTGTTCTGAAACATGCCATGAGCGCTACTGCGCGGCCCGATCCCGCAACGCCGGTGCCCGCTGTACTGTAGTGCGGCACCGCGCCTCATTGCAGCC
>JAEUNU010000029.1 GCA_016789125.1 Zoogloea sp.
GCGCTTTCTGCTCATCAATTTCTCCTCGAACGGTGAATGATCCACCTATCGAGGTGTCCGCGGAAATTAGACCACTACAGGTCTTGCCACCCCTTCCTTGCCTTGTCGCCCCTCCGCCAATGCCCCAGCGTGGGGCATGAAAGGTATCCCGCCACCCTCCCGAGGGTCGCCGTGCCCCTTCGATGCCCCAAAACGGGGCACAAAAGGGTATCCCGATACCCTCCCTTGCCCCGCGCCGACCCTCGGATGGCCCGCGCCGGGGCATCGAAGGGACGGGCGGCCCCTCCGGAGGGTGTCCACGACCCTGCCTTGGGTCTCGGCGACCCTCCGGAGGGTCGCGGCGGGGCTCCGTTGGGTCTCGGGCACCCTCCGATGGGTGTCAGCGACCCTCCCGAGGCTCGCCGACACCCTTTTCCGGCGGGGCACAGGGCAAGGGGAGCGGCCGGCAGGGCGGCAGCGGGGCGGTGGGAGGCAAAGCGGGCCGGGGCACGGGCGATCCTGCCCCGGTGGGTCGGCCGGCGGGCGCCGGCCGGGTGGGAGGTGCCCTCAGGCGGCGGTGCCAGGGTCCTTCTTGACGATGCGCGGGCGGCGGGCCGGGTAGGCGTCCTTCAGCGCGGCGAGGCCCTCGCTCTTGCCGTCGCTCTGCATGTGGCGGTAGCCCTCCAGCGCGGCCACCAGCGCGTCGCTGCCGAGGGCGGTGACGGTGTCGTCGAAGCGGGCAACGAGCTGCTGCAGGCGCAGCAGCGGGCCGCGCAGGGCGTCGAAGGTGGCCAGGTCGCGCTGCATCTCGGCCAGATCGAAGCTGGGCGGAAAGGCGTGGGGGTATTGCTCGAAGACGCGTTCGGCCTGGCGGCAGAAGGGCTCGGTGCCGTCGCCCAGCTTGGCGAGGCGGCGCAGCTCGTCGGGGGTGAGGGTGACGAAGGACTCGGTGAACTTCTCGATGCGGGCGATCGCGGCCTTGAGCTCTTCGAGTTCGGCCGGGGTGAAGACGAGGGATACCAGGTTCTGTTTCATGGCGGGCTCCGTGTGACGTTTTCCGGGGTGTCGCGCCGGGCCAGCTGCAATGACGTGGCGATTCCGGCGCGCGCCTGCCATGGTATATGCATTTATTCGTTTCGGCTTGGCGAAAGCTCGGTGGGGCAGCTCGCGCGCAACAGGCTGGGGCTGTAGCCGTGAGCTGCGGGGGCGACGTGTAGGGGCGAACTTGTTCGCCCGCGGACGCCAAATTGAAGGATCTACCCTGGTTCCGCCGGCTGCGGGCGAGCAAGCTCACCCCTACAACACCCCTGCGCCCGGCGCGGCATCCGCCGGCCCCCCGCCCCTCAGCCCTCCTCGTCCCCGCGCAGCGCGGCGCCGGCGAGGTTGGCGGCGAGGAGGGTTTCGGTGGGGATGTCGCCGTGCCGGGCGACCGGGCGCAGGGTGGTGCGCCAGCCGGCGAGCAGGCGGGCCTGGGCGGCGCGGGCCTCCGCGGCCTGGGTGGCGTCGACGGCGGCGAAGCGGATCTCCGCGCCGGGCGGCAGGTGGGCCAGGCGGGGCAGGTCGGCGCGGATCACGGTGGCGATCTTGGGGTAGCCGCCGACGGTCTGGCAGTCGGCCAGCAGCACGATGGGCTGGCCATCGGCGGGCACCTGGATCGCCCCGGGGGTGACGCCGTCGGAGACGATGTCGGCGCCGCCCGGCACATGCGCCAGCCGCGGGCCGGCGAGGCGCAGGCCCATGCGGTCGCGGGCCGGGGTGAGCGTCCACGGCTCGCCGTAAAAGCTGGCGAGGGCGGCGGGGGTGAAGTGATCCATCTGGGGGCCGGGGATCACGCGGATGGCGCCATCCGGGTGCTGCAGGGGCGCGGCCTGCAAGGCGTGCTGCGGATCACCGACGAAGGGCAGGCAGGGCAGCCGGTCGCCCGCCGCCAGGGCTCGCCCGCCCACGCCGCCCAGCCCGGCGCGGGCGTAGGTGGCGCGGCTGCCGAGCATGGGCGGGGTGAGGAGGCCGCCGCTCACCGCCACGTAGCCGACGCCCCGCGGGCTGCCCAGTTGCAGGCTGTCACCGGGCAGCAGCACCGCCGCCGACCAGGCCGCGAGCAGCCGCACTTCGCCACCGGCGCCGACGATGCGCCCGGCGAGTTCCCCCGCCAATGCCACCCCCACCGGCCCGCCGACAGCGCGCAGCACGGGGCCGGCGAGCAGCACCTCCAGCCCGGCGGCGGCCGGCGGGCTGCCGGCCAGGTGGTTGGCGGCGGCAAGGCACAGCGGGTCGAGGGCGCCGGAGAGCGGCACGCCGATGCTGCGGTGGCCGGGCCGGCCAAGGTCCTGCACCGACACGCCGAGGCCGGCGGAGACGATTTCGAGGGCTGCGCTCACGGCAGCTCCGCCACGGCTTCGGTGGCTTCGGCGAGGCTCCCCACGGCCCGGAAGCGCACCCGGTCGCCCGGCGCCAGCAGGGCCGGACGGGTGGCGCTTCCGGCATCGAACAGCCCTACCCCGGTGCGCCCGACGAGCCGCCAGCCGCCCGGGCTGTCCCAGGGGTACACCGCCGCCATGCGCCCGGCGATGGCCAGCGAGCCGGCCGGCACGCGGGTGCGCGGGGTGGCGAGGCGCGGCATCTCGAGGGCCACCGGCAGGCCGCCGAGGTAGGCGAAGCCGGGCAGGAAGCCGAGCATGTAAACACTGAACTCGGTGGCGGTGAGGCGTTCGATCACCGCCTCGCGGCTGAGGCCCGCGTGGGCCGCGACGTCGGGCAGATCGGGGGCGAGGTCATCGTCGAAGCACACCGGCAGCACCCAGCGCCGGCCGCTGGCGGCGGCTTCGTGGCCCGCCTGGGCGAGGGCCAGCAGATCGGCGGCGAGGCGCTGCGGGTCGATGAGGTCGGGGTCGACATGCACGGTGACCGAGCGGAAGGCGGGCACCAGCTCGATCACCCCGGGCATGGCGCAAGCGGCCAGCGCCGCGGCAAAGCCGAGCACCCGGGCGTGGGTTTCGGGGGCGATGCTGGCGCCGAACTCGACGCTGAAGGCGGCATCGCCCAGCGCCAGCAGGCGGGGGAAGCCTGCGGCGGGAGCGCTCAAGGCTTACTGCCCCAGCGCGCCGAAGGCCTTCTTGGCGAGGCTGCCGGCCGCGCCCAGCGGGTTCTGGCGGATCGCCCGCTCTTCCTCGGCGATCATCAGGAACAGGCCGTCGAGGGCCTTGCGGGTCACGTAGTTCTCGATCTTCAGCTCGTCGCCGCCCAGCCCCAGGCTACCGGCCTTGCTGGCGATCTTGTTGTACTTGTCGGCCAGGGCCAGCTTGTCGGTGGTGGCCTTGACGGTGGGCAGGAAGGATTCGGCGAGCTGGGCCGAGGTCTTGTCCTTGAAGTAGCGGGTGGCCGCGTCGTCGCCGCCGGCGAGGATCTTCTTGGCGTCCTCGACGCTCATCTTCTTGACGGCGTCCACCAGCAGCACCTTGGCCTTGGGCACGGCCTGCTCGGCGGCCTTGTTCATGGTGTCGACGAGGGCGTCGATGTCCTTGCCGCGGCCCATGGTGCGCAGCATGCCCTCGACCGGCGCGAGGGTGGCGGGCAGGCCGATCTTCACTTTCGGATTGTTGAGGAAACCTCCGTCGGTGCCGAGTTGTCCTACCGCCTTCGACGCCCCCTGCACCAGCGCTTCGCGCAGGCCGCCGGAGGCGTCCTTGTCGGTGAGATCGGCCAGGCCCAGCGCCCAGGCCTGGCAGGAGATGACAAGCAGCAGCAAAGCTCTCAGAATCGCACGCACGGCAAAACCTCCCTTTCCGGTAAGAAAACGATGTTCCACAAGGCTATCACGCGCCTCCTGGCGCCGCTCCTCCTCCTTGCATTCGTCGGTGGCTGCAGCCAGCCGGCCACCCCGGACGTGAGCTTCACCACCCTCGACGGCCAGACCAGCCGCCTCTCGGCGCTGCGCGGCAAGGTGGTGCTGGTGAACTTCTGGGCCACCACCTGCACCACCTGCGTGGCCGAGATGCCCAAGCTGGTGGACACCCACAACAAGTTCGCCGCCCAGGGCTTCGAGACCCTCGCCATCGCGATGAGCTACGACCCGCCCGACTACGTGCGCAACTACGCCCGCAACAACGCCTTGCCCTTCAAGGTGGCGGTGGACGCCAGCGGCGAGGCGGCCAAGGGCTTCGACGACGTGCGCCTGACACCCACCACCTTCCTCATCGACAAGCGCGGCCAGGTGGTGCAGAAGTTCCTCGGCGAGCCCGACTTCGGCAAGCTCCACGAACGCATCGCCCAGCTGCTGGCCGAACCGGCGTGAAGCCCCGCAGCCTGATTGTCGCGGCCCTCGCCATCGGCGGGGTGGCCGCGGTGCTGTTGTGGCCGAAGGGCCGCGAGGTGGACGTGGTGGCGGTGGCCCGCGCGCCGCTGGCCCAGTCGGTGGTAGCCACCGGGCGCATCGCCACGCCGGCGCGCATCGCCATCGGCAGCCCGCTGGCCGCCACGGTGCTGGAGCTCAGCGTGCGCGAGGGCGACGTGGTGAAGCCCGGCCAGGTGCTCGCCCGCCTGCGCGCAGACGACGCCGCCGCGCTGGTGGCCCAGGCCGCCGCCGCGCTGGCCGAAGCCGAGGCCCGCCTCACGCAGATCGAACGGGTCGGCCAGCCGGTGGCCGCCCAGCAGCTGGCCCAGGCCGAAGCCAATCTCAAGGTCGCCGCTGCCGAGGCCGAGCGCGCCCGCCAGTTGGTGGCCCAGGGTTTCTACGCCCAGTCCAAGGCCGACGACGCGGCCCGCACCCAGGCCAACGCCGTCGCCGCGGCCAGCGCCGCCCGCGCCCAGCTGGCCGCCCAGCAGCCCGGCGGCACCGAGCGCGAAGCCGCCCGGGCGCGCCTCGAGCAGGCCCGCGCCCAGCTCGCCAACGCCCGCGCCCGCGCCGCGCTGCTCACGCTTGCTGCACCGTCCGCCGGCACCGTGCTCTCCCGCAAGGCCGAGCCCGGCGACGTGGCCAGCGCCGGCAAGGTGCTGCTCGAACTGGCCGAGGCCGGCGAGACCCGCATCTACGCCACCGTCGACGAGAAAAACCTGCGCCTCCTCAAGCCCGGCCAGATGGCCCGAGCGGTGGCCGACGCCTGGCCCGGCCAGCCCTTCGAGGCCGAGCTGTACTACCTGGCCCCGGCGGTCGACCCGCTGCGCGGCACCGTCGAGATCCGCTTCCGGGTGCCCCGGCCGCCGGCCTTCCTGCGCCCCGACATGACGATCTCGGTGGAAACCGTCACCGGCAGGAAGGATTCGACCCTCGTGCTGCCCACCGAGGCGGTACGTGAACCCGACGGCGGCAAGCCGTGGGTGCTGGTCGCCGAGGACGGCACGGCCCAGCGCCGCGAGGTGCGCGTCGGCCTCGCCGGCATCGGCAAGGTCGAGATCATCGAGGGCCTCGCCGAGGGCGAGCAGGCGATCCTGCCCGCCTCCGGCGCCACGGGCGGCGACAAGGTGCGCATCCGTCCGCCCAAAGCCCCGCGCGTTGGCGGCCTGCAGGTGCCCCAGGGCATGACCAAGTGAGGCCCGGCCGCCCCTCATGAAGCTCCGCCTCCCCTTTGCCCCCCTCGTCGCGCTGCGCTTTTTGCGCGAGGGGCGGATGCAGACCCTGCTGATCCTCGCCGGCACCACCGGCGGCGTGGCGGTGATCGTCTTCCTGACCCAGCTGATCAGCCAGCTGCAGGCGCAGATCGTCGACCGGGTGCTGGGCAGCCAGGCCCACGTGGTGCTGCGCCCCCTTGAAGAGGCCAACCGCCCGGCCATCGACGACGAGGGCTTCGCCCGCATCGTCGAGCCCCGCGCCCAGCGCCTGCGCAGCATCGACCAGTGGGAAACCATCGCCCGCCTGGCCGCCGACACGCCCGGCGTCACCGCGGTGTCGCCAGTGGTCACCGGCCCGGCCTTCGCGCTGCGCGGGCAGGCCAGCAAGTCGGTGGCGCTGATGGGCGTGGACGCCGAACGCTACCGGCGCATCGTGCGGATGGAGGAATACATGCTCGCCGGCCGCTTCGCCGTGGAGGGCCCGCGCACCGTGATCGGCAGCGAGCTGGCCAAGGACCTCGGCATCGGCCTCGAGGACAAGCTGCGGGTGGTGCTGCCCAACGGCCGCGACGAGCTGCTGGTGGTGGGCGGCATCTTCGACATCGGCAACCGCGACCTCAACCGGCGCTGGGTCTTCGTGACCCTGCCGCTGGCCCAGAGCCTGCTCGACCTGCCCGGCGGCGTCTCCAACCTCGACCTCACGGTGGCCGACATCTTCGACGCCCAGGCCGTCGCCGACCGCCTGCGCGGCGCCACCGGCCTGACGGTGGACAGCTGGATGCAGACCAACGCCCAGCTCCTCGCCGCGCTGCGCAACCAGACGGTGTCCAACAACCTGATCCGCAGCTTCGTGATCATCATCGTCGCGCTGGGCATCGCCAGCGTGCTGGTGGTGAGCGTGGTGCAGAAGCAGAAGGAGATCGGCATCCTGCGCGCCATGGGCGCCAGCCGCGGAATGATCCTGCAGGTGTTCCTGATCCAGGGCGCGCTGGTGGGTGCGGTCGGCTCGGTGCTCGGCAGCCTGCTGGCCTTCACGCTGCTGCAGGTGTTCTCGGCGATCTACCGCAACGCCGACGGCACGCCGCTGTTCTCGGCCCAGCTCGAGCCGCGCTTCATCGTCGTCGCGGCCTTGGTCGCCACCGTGGTCGGGCTCGCCTCGGCCTTGATCCCGGCCCGCCGCGCCGCGCGCATGGACCCGGTGCAGGCGATCCGCTCATGAGCGAAGCCCCCGTCATCCAGCTCGAAGGCCTCACCAAGGCCTACAACGTGGGCACGCCGGTCGAGACCGAGGTGCTCCACGGCCTCGACCTGACGCTGCAACAGGGCGAGTTCGCCGCGCTGATCGGCCCGTCGGGGTCCGGCAAGAGCACCCTGCTCAACATCATCGGCCTCCTCGAGCGGCCCACCGGCGGGCGGCTGAGCATCGCCGGGCGCGACACCGCCCAGCTCTCCGAGGCCGAGATCACCCAGCTTCGCGGGCGCAGCATCGGCTTCGTGTTCCAGTTCCACCACCTGCTGCCGGCCTTCAGTGCCCTCGAGAACGTGACGCTGCCGGCCATCATCGCCCGCGGCGTCTCCGACGACGAGGCCGAGGCCACCGCGCTGCAGCTGCTCGACGCGGTCGGCCTCAAGGCCCACGCCCACAAGAAGCCCTTTGATCTCTCCGGCGGCCAGCAGCAGCGCGTCGCCATCGCCCGCGCGCTGGCCCTCAAGCCGCGCCTGATCCTCGCCGACGAGCCCACCGGCAACCTCGACACCCATACCGCCGACGACATCTTCGCGCTGCTCCGGGCCTTCAACCGCGACACCCGCTGCGCCTGCCTCATCGTCACCCACGACCCCCGCCTGGCCGCCCGCTGCGACCGGGTGGTGCAGCTGGTGGACGGGCGCATCGCCACGGGCTAGCAGTCAGCCGTCCGGGCGGTGAACGGCGCATATCCGCATCGCCAGCCCCGCCCGGCCAGTTTTTTCCCCTGCCCTCACCCGAATGACGGGCAAGCTTTCCGGCATAAGCCACCCGACTGAGACTTTCATCCGCTTTTTCGTCATGCCCGCCCCGCTATAATCGGCTGCATTTCGCGCCCGCCCCGTTGCCGACGGAACCCATCCCGATGAACGCCACTTCCACCCTCTACGACGTGCTCGGCTTGCCCCCCACGGCCAGCGAGGGCGATATCCATGCGGCCCACATGCGCCTGGTCCGTCATTACCAGAACGGCATCCACGGCCTGTCGGGGGCCGAGGCAGACCAGCGCATCCAGGCCATCAAGGGCGCCTGGTGGACGCTCTCCGACCCCGGCCGCCGGCTGGCCTACGACACGGGCCTGGCAGCCGCCCAGGCGCTGGCCCAGGCCGCTGCGGCCGCCAGCCAGCCCCCCGCCCCTGAACCCAGCCCCACCGCTCCGGCCGCCGATGTCATCCCGCCGGGGGTCCTGCCGCCGCTGATCGAGGTGGAACTGAAATCCCCCAAGCGCTCGCCGCTGCGCATCATGCTCGGCGTGATCGGTTCGCTGATGATCATCGGCCTCATCCTGCAGATCTTCTTCTCGGTGTTTGCCTTCCGCCAGGTCACCGGCAGCGGCGACGCGGCCCTGGAGGCCCAGCAACGGGTGATGGACGCCGAGCGCCGCCAGACCTACGGCGACCTCACCGACAAGGAGATCGCCGAGCTCGAACGCAACTCGGTGCTGCAGCGCGAGGAGAGCCGCGCCCAGGAAGAAGAGCGGCGCAAGGAGCAGGCGAAGAAGCAGGAAGAATACGAGCGCGAACGGGCCCTCCGCGAGCGCAAGAACTACGCCGACCAGGTCTCCAACGAGCTGCGCCCACCAGAGGCGTTCGACCAGCAGAAGGCCCTCTGGGAGCGCCACCAACACGAGGCCCCGGCCCGCCGCGAGCACGCCGAGGACGACGCCCGCAGCCCGCAGCGGCTGGCCCGC
>JAEUNU010000037.1 GCA_016789125.1 Zoogloea sp.
CTTCATTCAACCGCGGCGCCGGCATGTGAGCGGCGCGTGTGGCAAAAACCGCCACCGCCATCCAATACGTTATCCGATTGATTGCATGGCAGCGCCGACATCTAGGCTTCGTGCGGCGCGGTTTTACAACGCCCTCTTCAGTCGCCCGCGGACTCCGATTTAAGGCTTGTCTGTGATCAAGGTGTGGAGGGCGACTGAAGTCGCCCCACAGATCGCCCCATGAGCCACCCCGTCTTGCTGCTGACGCAAACACCCAGAACCACAGCCATGAAAACCGTCCTGCTCTCCTACTTCTCGGCCCTCCGCAGCCTTGGCCGGCCGGGCATCCTGTGGCACCTGATGTGGCCGACCCTCGCCGCCAGCGTGCTGTGGACGTCCCTGCTGGTCGTCAACTGGGGCGTGATGATCGCCCAGGGCGCGGCGCTCATCACCGCGCTGCCGCTGGTCGGCGGCTGGATCAGCGCCTCCGAGACGGCCATGATGGTGGCGCTGGTGATGTTCAAGATCGGGCTGGTGGTGCTGGCCCTGCCCATCATCTACGTCACCGCGGCCTTTCTGGTGGCAGCGGTGGCGCTGCCGCTGATGCTCGAGAAGGTCGCTGCCACCGACTACGCCGACCTCCAGCGCCGCGGTGGCGGCAGCCAGCTGGGCAGCGTCATCAACGCCCTCGGTGCGGTGCTGCAGTTCGTCGTGCTGCTGGTGCTCAGCCTGCCCCTGTGGCTGATCCCCGGCGCCGGGCTGCTGATTTCGCTGCTCCTCACCGCCTGGCTCAACCAGCGTGCCTTCCGCTACGACGCACTGATGGCCCACGCCGACAAGTTCGAGCTCAAGTCCCTGCCCGCCAGCCAGTCCAGCGGCCTGTTCGGGGTCGGCCTGTTCGGCGCGGTGCTGGCCCATGTGCCCTTCATCAACCTGTTCGCACCGGCCCTCGCCGGGCTGGCCTTCGTGCATTACCTGCTGTCTGCGCTGCGGCTCGCCCGGCGCACCGAAAACATCATCGAGGTGAATTGAATGAGTGCAAACCCGGCGCCGTCCTTTGGCGCAATCATCATCGGCGACGAGCTGCTGTCGGGCCGCCGCGAAGACAAGCACCTGGGCAAGGTGCTCGAACTGCTCAAGGCCCGCGGCCTGCGCCTGGCCTCGGTGCGCTACGTGGGTGACGAGCGCCCGCGGCTGGTGCAGACGCTCCGCGAGAGCTTTGCCAGCGGCGACATCGTGTTCAGCTTCGGCGGCATCGGCGCCACCCCCGACGACCACACCCGCCAGGCCGCCGCCGAGGCGCTGGGCCTGCCGCTCGCGCTGCACCCCGAGGCCGAGGCCGAGATCCGCGCCCGCTTCGGCGACGAGATCACCCCCCAGCGCCTGCAGATGGGCGTCTACCCGGTGGGCGCCGAGATCATCCCCAATCCCTTCAACCGCATCCCCGGCTTTTCCATCAACAACCACTTCTTCGTGCCCGGCTTTCCGGTGATGGCCTGGCCGATGGTCGAATGGGTGCTCGACCAGCGCTTCGCCCACCTGCACCACACGGCTGATTACGTCGAGCAGTCGGTGATCGTGTGGGAGGCGTTCGAGGGCAAGCTCATCGACCTGATGGAGCAGATCACCGCCGATTTCCCCGAATCCACCCTGTTCAGCCTGCCCAGCTTCGGCACCGACACCCAGCGTCGGCACGTCGAACTCGGCATGAAGGGCCCCGCCGGCCGGGTGGCCGAGGCGATGGCCCGCATCACCGCCGAGCTCACCCGCCGCGGCTACGAATGGGAGCCCCGCGCTGCCCTCTGAGACCCGGTTGTGAGCCTTCCCGCCCCCTCTGCCTACCGTGACTTCCCTGGCCGCCGCTGGTTGGGCGTACTGCTGCGCGCCGCCCACCTGGCCGGCGTGGTCGGCTTCGGGGCCGGGCTGCTGGCAGGCGAGGGGGCTGCGGCGGGTTTTGTTTATTTGATGGTGCTGTCGGGCGTGGCGATGGCGCTGCTCGACGCCTGGTCGCGGCGGCGCTGGCTGCGCGAACTCGCCGGGCTGTCGCTGCTGGTCAAGTTTGCGCTGCTCGGCTGGTTCGTCGCCGACGAGGCCCGGCGGCCGCTGCTGTTCTGGCTGATCCTGGTGTTCTCGGTGATCTTCGCCCACGCCCCGGCCAGCTTTCGCCACCGCCGGCTCGGTTAGCCCGGTGTTTGCCCTGGAGAAATGGCCTTAATGCAGATCCGCCCCGAAACCCCGGCCGACGAGGCCGGCGTGCGTGCCGTCCACCTCGCTGCCTTCGACGGCCCCGACGAAGCCGCCCTCGTCGACCGCCTGCGCGGCAGCACCTATCCGTATGTTTCGCTGGTGGCCGTCAACAAGGGGCGCATCGTCGGCCATATATTGTTTACCCCGGTGCTTCTCCCCGGCCACCCGCGGGCCCGCCTGATGGGCCTCGCGCCGATGGCGGTGTTGCCCGACTACCAGCGCAGCGGCGTGGGCAGCGCACTCGTCGAGGCGGGCCTCTCTGCCGCCCGCCAGGCCGGCGCCGGGGCGGTGGTGGTGCTTGGCCACCCTGCGTATTACCCGCGCTTCGGCTTCGTGCCGGCCTCGCGCCACGGCATCGCCTGCCCCTACGACGCGCCGGACGAGGCCTTCATGATCGTCCCGCTCATGCCCGGCCACCTGGCAGGCCTTGCCGGCACCGTCGAATACCACGCCGCCTTCGCCGGCATCGAAGGCGCTGCCCCTTGATCGAACGTCAGCGCTTCATCGAGATCGTCCGCGACACCCCGCTGGTCTCCGTCGACCTGCTGCTGGTGCGGGGTGGCAACGAGCTTCTGCTCGGCCTGCGCAACAACCGCCCGGCCCAGGGCAGCTGGTTCGTGCCCGGCGGCGCGATCCGCAAGGGCGAGCCTCGCGCCGCCGCGCTGCAGCGGGTGGCCGCGCGGGAGCTGCAGATCGCCGACCTGCTCGCGCTGCGCCCCCAGCTCCTCGGGGTGTTCGAGCATTTCTACCCCGACTGCTTCGCCGGCGACATCGGCGTGAGCACCCACTACGTGGTGATCGCCCACCGCATCGACGTGCCGGCCGGCTTCGAGGTGCCCGGCATCGATGCCCAGCACCGCAGCCTGCGCTGGTGGCCCCTGGCCGAGGCCGCTGCGAGCGATGCGGTGCACCGCTACACGCGGGACTACCTGCCGCTGCTGGCGGAGTAGGGCGGGGGAGGGTGGGTGAGAAGGAGATGTCGGATCACGCTGCGCTAATCCGACCTACCGCGGCGCAGAGAGCGCGGCAACCTCGGGTCCGCGAAGCGTGACCCGACCTTGCCGCGGGGCGCCCGCCGGGTGGGGCGTCGGGTTGCGCGGTGCGAACTTCAGCGCGGCGTAGCGCCCGGATGTCGGGGGCGCGCGGCTGGTGGAATGCGCTCCGCCCGCAGCGCCAGACCATAAAAAAACCTGATTCAACACCCCATTCGTGTATTGACTCTTATCAATATTCGAAAATAAGAGAAACCTAAACTAGCCCTCGACACTTCGTTTCACCGCGTACCGCCTTCGGTCGGGTGATCTGAAAGGAGGGCTGTCATGCAGGTTCTCAGACGCGTGCTCGTGGCCATCGTGGCGATGGGCTTCCTTGCAGGGGCTGGTGTTGCGGCGGACGACGACGCGCCGCCACCCAAGCTGCTCAAATCCACGGCCGACCACAGCAAGTTCAAGGAGCTGCAGCGGGTCTTTGCCTCGGGGCCCGAGGTCACCAAGGCCTGCCTCAGCTGCCACACCGAAGCCTCCAAACAGCTCCACCAGACCCAGCACTGGAAGTGGGAATACACCAACCCCACCACCCAGCAGAAGCTCGGCAAGAAGCACGTCATCAACAATTTCTGCACCTCGGTGTCGTCCAACTACAAGGCCTGTGCCAGCTGCCACATCGGCTACGGGCTGAAGGACGAAGGCTTCGACTTCGCCTCAGAAGAAAACGTCGACTGCCTCGTCTGCCACGACTCCACCGGCAAATACAAGAAGCCCTCCGGCTTCGCCGGCCACCCGGTGACCAAGGACACCGAGTTTCCGCCGGGCTCCGGCAAGATCATCCGCGGCATCGACCTCTCGGCGATCGCCCAGAAGGTCGGCAAGACCCGCCGCGAGACCTGCGGCACCTGCCACTTCTATGGCGGCGGCGGCGACGCGGTGAAGCACGGCGACCTCGACAGCTCCCTCGACAACCCCGACAAGGCGCTCGACGTGCACATGGACGCCGAAGGCCTCAACTTCAGCTGCGCCACCTGCCACAAGACCGAAGGCCATCAGGTGCCCGGCAGCCGCTACGCCCCCACCGCCGCCGACCGCGAAGGTGCCCACCTGCGCGGCAAGGCCGACAGCAGCAACCCCGCCACCTGCCAGGCCTGCCACGGCCAGGCGCCCCACACGGGCAAGGCCAAGCTCAACGACCACACCGACAAGGTCGCCTGCCAGACCTGCCACATCCCCGCCTTTGCCCGCGGTGACATGCCCACCAAGATGTCGTGGGACTGGTCCACCGCCGGCAAGCGCGACGCCAATGGCAAGCCGCTGGTCGTCACCAACGACGACGGCCACGTCACCTACAACGGCATCAAGGGCGACTTCGTGCTCGAAGAAAACGTCAAGCCCGAATACGTGTGGTTCAACGGCACCGTCAACTACACCCTGATGGGCGACCCGATCGACAAGAGCAAGCAGCCCATCGCCATCAACAGCTTCGAAGGCAGCGCCGGCGACGGCAAGTCGCTGATCTGGCCGGTCAAGTTCTTCCGCGGCAAGCAACCCTTCGACCCCATCAACAAGACCCTGGTGGTCACCCACCTGGCCGGTGAGGACGACACCGCCTACTGGAAGAACATGGTCTGGGACAAGGCCGTCGCCGAAGGCATGAAGACGCTGCACAAGCCCTTCTCGGGCAAGGTGGATTTCATCGAGACCACCGCCATGTGGCCCATCACCCACATGGTCGCGCCGAAAGACAAGGCCCTGGCCTGCAACGAATGCCACACCAAGGGCGGGCGCCTCGACAAGATCGAGGGCATCTACATCCCCGGGCGCGACGCCAACCGGCTGGTGGACACCATTGGCTGGCTCGCCGCGGGCGGCATCCTGGCCGGCGTGCTCATCCACGGCGCCATCCGCGCCCTGCGCCGCAAGCACTGACACGGAGGCACACGCATCATGGAACGGGTTTATCTCTTCACGCGCTTCGAGCGCCTGTGGCACTGGGCCCAGGCCGTGCTCATCATCGGCATGCTGGTCACCGGCTTCGAGATCCACGGCACCTACAAGTGGCTCGGCTTTGCCCAGGCCCACCAGGTGCATACCACCATCGTGTGGGCCTTCATCGCCCTGTGGGTGTTTGCGATCTTCTGGCACCTCACCACCGGCGAGTGGCGGCAGTACATCCCCACCATGAAGAACATCGACAAGATCGTGCGCTTCTACGCGGTGGGCATCTTCCGGGGCGCCCCCCACCCCTTCAAGCCCACCCGCGAGCGCAAGCACAACCCCATGCAGGCCCAGACCTACCTGGGCGTCACGGTGGTCGTCACCCCGCTGTTGTGGATCTCCGGCCTCGCCTACCTCTTCTACAACGAACTCGCCGCGGCCGGCTGGGGCATCCCGCTTGCCACCATCGCCCTCGCGCACACCATCGGCGCCTTCATGATGCTGGCCTTCCTCATCGGTCACATCTATCTCGGCACCACCGGCCACACGCCCACCGCGCACTTCAAGGCGATGGTCACCGGCTGGGATGAAGCGCATTGAACGCCGCTGATTTTCTTGTAGGTGCGAGCTTGCTCGCACAGCGCGGGTCGAGATGCGGGCAGCCCTTGCGTGACCTCCGCGGGCGAGCAAGCTCGCCCCTACAACACCTCTAGAACGCACCTCCACGCGGGCCAAAGGCTTTACCGGTAACAAGGCCTGACAACAACAAACACTCTCAGGGAGTCGTCATGAACACCAGACTTGCCAGAACCCTCATCGCCGCCCTGGTGGCGGGGCTGTTTGCGCCGGTGGCCGCCGCCGAGAGCAACGCGGCGCTCCTCAAGAAGATCGAGGCCCTGTCGGCCGAGCTCGCCCGCCTGAAGAGCCAGGTGGAAGCCAGCACCGCCAACGCCGCCGCCAGCCAGAAGGCCACCGAGGCGCTCCAGCAACGCGTCGTGCAGAGCGAAGAGCGGGTGGTGAAGACCGAAGAGCGCATCGCCAGCAGCGAAGAGCGCGTCGCCAAGGCCGAGGAGAAGTCGTCCGAGCGCTGGCTCACCATCGGCGGCGATTACCAGTTCCGCGTCGACCGCATGGCCGGCCAGACCAAGCCCTTCACCGACGTCACCGCCACCTTTGCCAACGCCCAGCAGCAGCTGCAGGCCAACTTCTTCGCCAACCCCACGCCTGCCAACGGCGCCATGCTCACCGGCCTGATGGGCTTTGCCCAGGGCATGGCCGGCGTGCGCACCTACAACGAGGCGCGCAGCTTCCTCGGCGCCAACGCCGCCATGCTCGGCGGGCTGCAGAGCTACGCCGCCCAGGTGCCCGCCTACAAACCCGAGAACCAGGCCCTCTACACCAACCGCTTCGGCCTCGACCTCCACGCCAAGGCCACCCAGGACGTGAGCGTCTCGGCCCGCCTGGTGATGTACAAAACCTTCGGCGCCGGCGACGACGACGCGGTCACCAACGCCGGCAGCGCCCCGTACTTTGCCGACCGCGTCGGCGTCTTCGACGGCACCCTCGGGCATGTTCCTTCCAGCAGCTACCTCAACGTCGACCGCGCCTTTGCCACCTGGAGCAACATCGCCGACCAGGACATCTGGTTCTCGGTGGGCCGCCGCCCGTCCACCCACGGTGCCCCCAGCAACCTGCGCCTCAACACGCCGCGCCCCGGCAACGGCGGCACGCCCTCGCTGCTGGTCGACTACGCCTTCGACGGCATGACCGTCGGCTGGGCCCCCGACATCGACGGCCTGCCCGGCGCCTACGCCAAGATCTGCTACGGCCGCGGCTTCGAGAGCGGCTTCCGCTCGACGCCCGGCAACTCGCTGCAGGATACCGACATGCTCGGCGTGGCCGTCATCCCCATCGACACCGACCCCCTGCGCGTGTGGCTGCAGTGGAACCGGGGCATGAACATCTTCGACGCCCCCAAGATGCGTGACACCTACTTCGGCAACACCATGCCCAAGGCCAACCTGGGCGACATCGACTGGTACGGCCTGGGCGCCATGGGCACCCTCAAGCGTGTTGGCGTGGGCGACCTCAACTACTTCGCCGACCTCGGCATGAGCGTCACGCACCCCAACGACAATGTCTCGGCCCAGTTCGGTTTCCAGGGCCTGCTGACGGGCGCCTTCTTCAACCCCGAAGCCCCCAAGGACAAGACCGGCACCGCCATCGCCCTTGGCCTGCGCTACGACTTGCCCTCCAAGACCAAGCTCGGCGCCGAATACAACCACGGCTCGAAGAACTGGATCACCTTTGCCCCCGCCGCCACCGACATGTGGACCTCCAAGGTCGGCACCCGCGGCAATGTGTATGAGCTCTATCTGATCCAGGAACTCGACAGCAAGCCCGTGTCGTCGCACCTCGCAAAAGCCTTTGTGCGCCTTGGCCTGCAGTACTA
>JAEUNU010000038.1 GCA_016789125.1 Zoogloea sp.
CTTCATTCAACCGCGGCGCCGGCATGTGAGCGGCGCGTGTGGCAAAAACCGCCACCGCCATCCAATACGTTATCCGATTGATTGCATGGCAGCGCCGACATCTAGGCTTCGTGCGGCGCGGTTTTACAACGCCCTCTGAAGTCGCCCCTACACGTCGCCCCTACAAGACGCAGCGCCCGCACAAGCGGCAAGGCCGCCTCTGGCCGGCAACGCGCGTCTCAAGCGCTGGTGAGCTGGGCGTAGAGCAGCGGCAGTCGCGCCGGCAGCTCGGAGGGCTTGCGCAAGATGGTGTAGCCGGCCGGCCCGAAGAGGTGCGGCAGGTAGCCCTGGCCCTCCTTGTCGATGGTCACACAGAAAGGCCGCACGCCCTCCTGGCGGGCCGCGTTGAGGCTCATCCGGGTGTCCTCGATGCCGTAGCGGCCTTCGTAGTGGTCCACGTCGTTGGGCTTGCCGTCCGACAGGATGAGCAGCAGCTTGAGCGATTCCGGCCGCTTGGCCAGGATCTGCGTGGCGTAGCGGATCGCCGCGCCGATGCGGGTGTAGAAGCCCGGCTTGAGGGCGCCGATGCGGCCGCGGATGCGCGCGTCGGCGGGCTCGTCGAAATCCTTGATGCGATGAAAGCGGATGTGATCGCGCTTGCGCGACGAGAAACCATATAGCCCGAAGGGATCGCCGGTGGCACCCAGGGCCTCGGAGAACAGCCACAGGCTGTCGCGGATCACATCGACCACCCGCTGTTCGTCGCTCACCCAGGTGTCGGTGGACAGCGACAGGTCGGCCAGCACCAGGCAGCACAGGTCGCGCTCGCGCCGCTCGCAGGCCAGGTAGCCGCCGGCGCTGTCGATGGCGTGGCCGGTGCGCCGGTCGGCGAAGGCGCGCACGCAGGCGTCGATGTCGAGCTCGGGGCCCTCCGGCTGGTTCTTCAGCCAGCGCCGGGCCGGGGTGAGGGCCTCGAACTGGTGGCGCAGGCGCCGCGCCGGGCGCAGCAGGTGCGCGGGCAACTCGCAGGGCGCGGCGTTGCGCGGGTCGAGCAGGGTCAGGCGGCACATGTCGCGCTTGAGCTGCTGCTTCTTCCAGTCCCACTCGGGCAGCAGGATGCCGCTCTCGAGGGGGATGTCGTCCTGGGCCGCCGAGGGCAGGTCGAGGTCAAACCGCAACTTTGAAGCCGTGTCGCGGGTGTCCTGGGCCACCGAGATGCGGTCCATATCGGCGGCGGCACGGGCCGGGTCGTCGCTGGCGTCGTCGTCCTGGCCGCGGTTGACCTTCACGTATTCGGCAAACGACAGCAGGCTCTCGGCGCGGAAGGGCAGGTTGAGGCCGTTCTTGCCGTCGGGCATGTCCTCCCGCTGGGCCTGGCGGCGGCGGTCGGCGGCGTCGTGGCTCTTGCGGCCGCCGTCGGGCCGCTCGGCCGGCGTGGCGGGCGGCTCGGACTGGCGCCGGTCGATGGCCACCGGCGCCGGGTACAGCCACAGGGCCACCGGGGTCGGCGGGCGCTTGGCCGCCGGCAGGGCCACCACGCTGCCGGGCTCGGCCAGCGCCTGGCGGATCGCCCGCTCGGCGGCGGCTTCGTCGGCCGGCAGCTTGCGCGGGTCGGGCCGCTCGGCGACGACGGCCTCCACCAGCCGCCGGTAGCGCGCGGCGAAGCCCGGGAACACCGCCAGCGTCGCCGCGCTGGCGGCCTGGTTGGCGGCGATCCAGTTGTCGACGGCCAGGCCGTCGGCGGGCAGCGCGGCGCCCTGGGCGATCAGCCACAGGTAGAGGTCACGGTTGAGGCTGCGCTCGGGGAAGAGCGCGATCTCGGCCGGCAGGCGCAGGGTTTCGTCGTCCCGCGCGGCGTGGGCGGCTTTTTCGCCGGCGTGGGCGATGCGTGCCAGCCAGCCGCGCCGGGCGCCGTGCTCGGCTTCGGCGGCGGGCGCCACGCGCAGGCCCGGGTCGCCCCCCAGGGCGCGAAACAGGATGCCGGCGGTGCGCTCCATGTCCACCAGCCGCACCGCCGCCTGCGGGTAGCTGCGGGTCGCCGCCCGGGTGATGAAGCGGTGCCACAGGCCGCCGATGAACTCTTCCATGGTTTCGTACCCTTGATGCCTGCTCTGCCGGGCCGCCTCAGCGGGCCGTCCACGCCCCGTCGATCAGCTGCGCCGAACCGGTGACGGACTTGGCCGCGTCGGAGCACAGGAAGACCGCGAAGGCCGCCACTTCGTCTGCCTCGATGAAACGCTTGGTGGGCTGCGCCGCCAGGATGACCTCGCGGATCACCCGCTCTTCGGGCAGGTTGTGCACCTTGGCCTGGTCCACCACCTGCTTGTCCACCAGCGGCGTGCGCACGTAGCCCGGGCACAGGGCGTTGCAGGTGATGCCCTGCTCCGCGACCTCGAGGGCCACCGCCTTCGAGAAGCCGACCACCGCGTGCTTGGTGGCCGTGTAGGGCGCCTTGAAGGGCGAAGCCACCAGCCCGTGGGCCGACGCGATGTTGACGATGCGCCCCCAGCCCTGGGCCTTCATGCCGGGCAGGGCCGCCTTGGTGGTGTGGAACACCGCCGACACGTTGATGGCCAGCATCTGCGCCCAGTTCTCGTCGGGGAAGGCGTCCACCGCCGCCACATGCTGGATGCCGGCGTTGTTCACCAGGATGTCGAGCCCGCCGAAGGCCGCCAGCGTCGCCTCGACCAGCCCCCGTGCCGCCGCGCCGTCGGCGAGGTTGGCTGACAGGTAGCCCGGCTCGGTGCCGGTCTCGGCAGCCAGCGCCACCCGCAGCGCCTCGGCCTCGGCGGCCGGCCGCGAGCCATGAAGCATCACCCGTGCGCCGGCCCGCGCCAGGGCCTGCGCCACCGCCAGCCCGATCCCCGAGGTAGACCCCGTCACCAAAGCCCGCTTGCCTGCCAGTTCAGCCGTTTTCATCATCTGCGCTCCTCTCCGCTCCACCCCGCCGCCGGGCCCATGCCCGGCCGTCCGGGAAACACGCCGGGAATCCTAGCGCAGCCCGCCCCGGCCGGGTTTGCAGCCAGGGGCGAAAAGTGGGTTCGGAGGGCTTCATCAAGGAATGAATATAGCCGCCCGGAAACAGCGGCGCCCTGTTCTGGCTCAAGGCGGGGGACGCGAAGCGCGTGTGCGGATGCCGCCTTGCGGCAGGGCATCGCCCACCGGCGGTGGACGGGCCGTCAGCGCCGGGCGGCCACCTCGGGCGCCGACGACGGCGCGGCGGCGGCTATCGGCGCCCGTGGCTTGCTGAGCTTGTCGGGGGCCGGATCGCGCAGCGCCTCGAGCTGTTGCCTCGCGTGGTGTTCCGTGCCGAAGACCAGGATGATCAGGGCCCGGATGGAAGCCGGGATGTTGCGGCCCGACTCATAGCGGCTGCCACCCGACTGGGTGGCCTGGAGCCCGTCCCAGAAGGTGGTCTGGTTGATCCCCAGGGCCTTGCGCAGGATCTTGAGATCCGCACCCGAGCGGGCGTCCTTGTAGAGCTTGACCCTGACCGGGGGAAGCGTCTGGTAAGGCGCCCGCAACTGGGCCAGGAAGGCCTCGGCGTCGCCGGGCAATGTATAGACGAGCCGCAGGAGGGTCATGACCGACCTTGGAATATTACGGCCGCTCTCGTAGCGGCTGCCCCCGCTCTG
>JAEUNU010000039.1 GCA_016789125.1 Zoogloea sp.
GGCAGCGAGAGGCAGGCCAGCAGCGTGAACAGCCCGGCGCCGCGGGCCAGGCCCAGCATCACCGGCGCGCTGTGGGCCGCCACCGGAACACGGGCCAGCACCAGGGCCGACCAGCCTACTGCCGAGAAGAGGCCCAGCATCATCGCGATGGAGAGGTCGTTGGCAAAGCGGCCCAGCGCCTCGGTGCCGCATACTGCCTGCACCAGCGCGAAGTGGAGCAGCCGCTGGCCCCCCGGCGCCGCAGTGACGGCCAGCACCTCGAAGCGCTGCAGCAGCTGGGCACGCGGGCTCATCGGCCGGCCTCCCGCAGCGGGCGGCGCTGCCAGGCGGCGGTCGCGGCCACTAGGGCCAGGGGCATCACCAGGCTCGCCTGGGGGCGGAACATGATGCCGTTGCTGAAGGCGGTGGAAGCCGCCAGCGCGGTGAGCAGTGGCGCGGCCACGCCCGGCGGAAACACCCCGGCCCAGGTGACCAGCATCGCCAGCACCAACCCCAGCCCCACCAGGCCCTGTTGGTTGAGGAGGCGGATGAAGTCGTTGTGGGAATCCTTGGCGCTCCACCACCACACCTCGGAGACGATCCAGTCGGAGCCCTCGCCGTGGCCGAACAGCCACTCGGCAAGGCCGCTGTCGGCCAGGATGGCAGCCTTCTGCAGCCACATCGAGACGCGCCCGGACGACATCTCCACCATCTCCTCCCAGGTGGGCAGATGAACGATGCCCAGCAGCAGCGGCACCAGGCCCAGCGCCAGCCCGAAAGCGACTGCCAGCAGCACGGCCAAAGGCAGCATGCGGCTGCGCTGGCCGAGGTAGACCAGCCCGAAGGCCAGCGCCGCCACCATCGAGGTGCGCACCCCCCAGCCGTAGAAGATGAGCACGCAGGAGCAGGCCACCAGCCCGATCAGCAGGCGGCGCCCGAGCTGGCCGGCCTCGAAGAGATAGAGCGACAGCGCCGCGCAGACCACCATCAGGTAGGAGGCGGTGTGGAGCGATGCAAAATAGACCGGCCAGAATTTCTCGCCGCCCCGGTTGAGGGACGGCGGCAGAAACACCAGCGCCAGGCACGCCAGCCCCCACACCAGGGCCAGCGTGACGCGGCACAGCTGCAGCACCAGGGCCGGATCGCGCGCGTAGAGACGCATCAGCGCCAGGGACAGCAGCGCCGGGGTGACGATCTTGAGGTACTCGAAAACCGCCGTCCGCAGGTTGAGCCCGGTGAGGGCCTCGGTGATCAGGAAGGACGCCAGCCCCAGGATCACCACCACCACCAAGCGCGGCGAGTGCCGAAGGATGTCGTCGGCGTAGGCCACCAGCGCGGCGAACAGCCCGCCCAGCAGCAGCAGGTCGGCCAGCCGGTTGTAGACCGAATCGACCTCCGCATCCAGCGTCGGCTGGCTGAGCAGCACCGCCACCAGCAGCTTGGCCCACAGCCCGCCGAACAGCACCCAGGCAAAGCCCCGCGTGGCGCGCGCTTCGAGGCGCGCCGCGACGGGAGTGGCCGGGAGCCGGGGGCCGGAGGTGGGCATGGCGATCATCAGAAGTCGAGCAGAACGCCGCCGATCACCGCCACGCCGGCGTCGCGCAGGCTCGCCGACAGGGCCGCCACGCGCCGGTGCTCACTGGCGTGGCGCCGTGCCACCACGATGGCGCTGCCGCAGGTGGCCGCCACCAGCTGGGCGTCGGCGCCCACTTCGGTGGCCGGGGTGTCGATCAGGGTCATGTCGAAGGTGTCGCGGGCCACTGCGATCTGCGCCCCGAAGGCCCGCCGGGCCAGCAGCTCCTGGGGGTTGGGCGGCACGATGCCGGCCTGCAGCACCGACAGGTGGGCGAAGCGCGGGTGGGGCAGGATCGCGCCCTTCTCGCCCCGCTCGGCCAGGCGCGAGGCCAGCCCGCCGGCCGGCCCCAGGCGGAACAGGCTCTGCTGGCGCGGGAAGCGCAGGTCGCAGTCGATCAGCAGGGTCCGCTCGCCGAGCTGGGAGAACAGCACCGCCAGGTTGGCGGCCAGCCAGCTGCGCCCTTCGCCACGCCCGGCACCGACCACCGCGACGGTGTTGAGGTGATGGTTGGCCGCCCGCCGCAGCACCAGCTGGCTGCGCAGCTGGCGCAGGGCCTCGACGCGCTCCGAGTTCGGCTCGAAGGCGGCCACCAGCTCGGGGGAGACGCCCTGGTCGCCCACCGGCAGCACCGGGTAGTCGAACTGGTGGGCCAGCGCCACCAGCACGTCGCCCTGGCTGACCAGGCCGAGGTCCACCGCGGCCTCGCCAAAGGGCACGCCGAGCTCGCGCTGGCGCGCCATCACCCGGCCGACCGCTTCGGCCGGCAGCGCGCCGCCCGAGACGAGGAGCTCACCCAGGTGCGGAAAGGCCATCCGGCCCTGGGCCTGGCCGGCGAAGCGTTTCATGTCCATGTCGTTCATCTCCTCAGGCCCGCCGCCATGCGCCCGGCAGCAGGGCGGCGAGCGGCCCCCGCGATCCGTCGGCGCTACCGATCTCGGCCAGCACCGGCGCGCCGAGGGCCTCGGCGAGGTCGCCGGCGCCGCGGATGCGCCGGTCGAGCAGCTCCCGCACGATGGCCACGGCCACCCCGAGCAGGCCGCCGATCACCAGGCCCAGGCCCAGGTTGAGGAGCAGCTTGGGGCTGGCCGCCTCGGTGGGGGCCTCGGCCGCCGACAGCAGGGCCACGTTGCCCTGGCGCGACTTGCTCTCCAGGCTGGTCTGGGTGAGGCGCGCCATCACCAGGTCGTAGGCCTTCTGGGCGCTGTCGACTTCACGCAGCAGCACGCCCATCTCGTCGCGCTGGCGCTTGAGCTCGAGCACGCGCTGCTTCTGGGCGTCGAGCCGGGCGCGGATCTCGCCCTCGCGGGCCTGGTTGATGCGGCTGTTGGTGCCCACCACCGCCGCCACCTGGCCGGATTCGGCGCGCAGCCGGGCACGCAGGGATTCCACTTCGCTCTTCACGCGCTGGTACTGGGGATGGTTTTCGCCCAGGTAGCCGGCGAGCTCGATGAGCTTGGCCTCCTGGCGGGCGAGGTCCACCTTGAGGGCCTGGATCAGCGGACTGGCGGTGACGTCGCTCATGCCGCCACCCTGGCGCTGGCGCGAGCTGGCCTCGCTCGTCTGGGCCTGGGCGGCGGTGAGCTGGGTGGACAGCTCGGTGAGGCGCGCGCTTTCGAGGTCGAGCTTGTCGTCGCCCACCAGGCCGTTGGCGCGCTGAAACTCGGCCAGCCGGGCCTGGGCGTTTTCCAGGTTGCCGCGCAGCTGGCGGGTGTGTTCGTCGAACCAGGCGGCCGACTGGCGGGCCGGCTCGACGCGCAGCTCGAGGTCGGTCTCGAGGTAGGCGCGGGCCAGGGCGTTGGCGTAGTCGGCGGCAAAGCGCGGGTCGTCAGCCGTCACCGTGAGGGTGAGCACGTTGCTCTCGTGGGACGGGCTGACCTTGACGTTTTTCTTGAGGCGCCCGGCGATCCAGCGGTTGGCGTCGCCCTTCCCGCCCGAAGCCTTCTGCCAGCGCTCGGCCCAGCGCGGCTGGGTGGCGAGCTTGAGGGCGGCCACCGCGCGGGCGCCGACCCGCTCGCTGGCGATGATGTCGGCCTGGGTGGCGAGGAAGCCCGGCGTGGTGCCGCCGTGGCCGGGCTGGCCGACCAGCGGGTCGCCGCCGCGGGGCTCCACCACCACCTCGGCGGAGGCCAGGTATTGGCGCGGCAGGAGCAGGCTGAGCAGCAGCGCCAGCAGAACGACGCCGCCCCAGACGGCCAGCAGCGCGCCGCGACGGGCCTTGAGTACGGCGATGAGTTGTGTAAATCCCATGCTGGCGTCCGGGTCAGAACAGCGCCTCGCGGACGACGATCACGTCGTCCGGCTGCACCGGGTCGTTGAGTTGCGGGTTGGTCACGCGCACGGCGCCGTCCTCGCCGCGGCGATGGATGCGGATGCCGCGCTCGGTGCCGCGGGGGCTGAGGCCGCCACCCAGGGACAGGGCCTGCAGCACCGTCATCTGGCGCTCGACCCGGTAGGCGCCGGCGCGCTGCACCTCGCCATACACGTAGAACTGGGGCGCGCGATGCACGTAGAGGGTGTCGCCGGCCATCACCGCCACGTCCTTCTCGGGCGTCCAGGCGACGAAGAGGTCGGCCACGTCGATCTCGGCGCGCACCCGGCGGCCATTGCGCAGTCCGGTCAGGATCACCCGGTCGGCGCCCTGGGGCGCCGTGCCGCCGGCCAGCGCCAGCACGTCGGTGACCTTCATCGCGGTGCTCTCGAGCGGGTAGCGGCCGGGCCGGGCGACCTGGCCGAGCACCGCCACCTGGGCGCCGCGCACCTGCTGGATCACCAGCGTGACCTGGGGTTGCAGCACGAAGCCGCCCTTCCTGAGGCCGTCGGCGATCGCCTGTTCGGCGGCCGCCACGGTGAGCCCGCCGATCTGCACGCTGCCCACCAGCGGGTAGCTGATCGCGCCGGTGTCGGAAACCCGGGTTTCGAGGGCCAGGTCGGGGTTCTGGAAGACGCTGATCTTCACCCCGTCGCCCGGCCCCAGGCGGTATTCCCGGGCGGTGCCGTCGTCGGCCCGGGCTGTTGTGAGCAGCGCGAGCAGCGTCAGCCCGAAGAGCACCAGGCCGGCCCGGAAGCGTGTGCGCAAGCGCGCCGTCAAAACACCCACTGCAGACTCCCGCTCAATGTCCAATAGTCAAAATTCAGCCCGGCCTCGTTGGAGGCCCGGTGCTCCCGCAGCAGCGTGGCGATCCCGCGCGTGTGCGGTCCGATCTGCCAGGAGCCGGCCAGCGCGGCCAGCGCGCCCTTGTCCTCGCGCCGGACCGCTGTCCGTGCGCCAAAGCCCGGGTCGCCCCGGTATTCCGCTTCCCGCCATTCCAGGCGGGCTTCGAGGCGCGCCTTCGGCGAGTACTCCCACAGGCTGCCCAGCCGCAGCCCACGCACCGCCACGTAGCTGGACACGAAGTCCTGCGCCGGCTCGGTGTCGTAACGCAGCGCAGCGCTCACCCGCGTCCGCGGCGTGAGCTGCCAGTCCAGCCCGGCCAGCCCGTTGTGGCCCGAAAAATCGCTCTGGGCGTAACGCCCGTAGCTGCGGCTCACGCTGCCCAGCCGCAGCTGCAGGCGGGTCCCGCTCTTCAGCGGCAGGGTTGCCTCGGCGAACAGCTCGTCCTGCTCGAAGCTCGTCTCGGCCAGCGCACCGCTGCCGGTGGGCACGTTGGGGTAGTTGCCGCTGGCCCGCCGACGCGTCACCGCCATCACCGCACCGGACTCGGGCGCGTAGCGCAGCACCGTATCCACCCCGGCAAAATCGATCTCGTTGCCCGGCCGCGCCCCGTCCGGGTAGCGCCGGCTCCCCTGCCCTAGCTGCATGCCCAGATGCCAGCCGGCGCCCAGGTGGTAGAAGGCGCTGCCACTGGCCTGCTGGGTCAGCGCGACGCTGCGGCGCTGGTTGCGGTAGTAGGCAAAGTCGTCCAGCCCCTCGCGGCGCTCGGCCGACAGCTCGCCCTTCCAGTCCGGCCCCGCGGTCCAGCGCCAGCGGCCGACGGCCGTCTGGGTGCTGTGATCGAGAAACCCGAAGCTGCCGAAGCGGTTCACCCCCAGCTCGTAGTCGAGCACCCACTGCTGCCCGGCCCGGGATTTCTCCACGCCCAGCCCGATCCGGGTCTGGCTCGACCAGCTGCCCATCTCCGAAAGCCCCGCGGCCCGGGCCGCAGCCGGCCCGCTCAGGCGAAACACGTTGCTGTCGTAGGCCAGGGTCTCGCTGGCGCTGATCCGCGTGCCTATCCCCTTGCCCAGGGGCAGATCGTCGGCCTCGCTGCCCCGGGCCTCGGCGGCCACGACGAGGGACGCATCGCCCAGGCTGCGGCTCATGCCGAGCTGGGGCGGATCGAGCTCGTCGCTCTCGAACAGCGTCACCGGCCGCCGGGCTTCCCCCAGCAGCTCGCTGGCCCGCAGGGGCGGCACATCGCTCGCCAAGGCCGGCAGTCCCGTCCCGAGCAACAGCAAGAAACCTCCGACACGAACGTCAAAATCACCCAAATCCGCCAACCAAAATTACGACTTTGAGCATCTTGAGGGACGCCCACCCGAAATCAAGCGAAATTTTACGCAATCTGCAAAAGAGGGCTAGGCAAAGACACACTTTTGCAAATATTCTCACGCAAATGAGAAATTTGACGTTTTTATTGTCTAGAGTGCAGTAAATTCCTCCGCACTTACGCGGAACTCTCATTAAAAGAAAAAACACCATGCAGGTCGCCATCGATCGGCAGGCAGCGGGTTTGAAGCCCCACCTGTCCCTCGTTTCGCTCTTCGAGGCCCTCCTCGACCCGATCGCCTTCAGCGGCAGCCTGCTCGCCGTTGCGGCGCTGCACGGGCTGGCCGGCGATCCGGCCTATGTGGTGCTGGCGGTCACGGTGTTCCTGCTTGCCCAGCCATTCCCTATGCGTATCGACAGTGGCCTCCGGGCGCTCTACCGGGGCGCCTGGGTGAAGGCCCTGATCGTGTTTTCAGGCCTCGCCCTGCTCGGGCTCGCCACGGGCTACGGCAATGCCTATGACTCCCGGGTGCTGCTCGGCTGGTTCGTGTTCGGCCCGCTGGCGGCGGGGCTGCTGCGCCACACGGCCCATGCGCTGACCCCGCTGGTGATGGCCCGGGCGGGCTACTTCCGCCATGCGGTGATCGTCGGCGCGAGCCCTGCGGGCCTCGCAGTGGCCGACCGGATCGAGCGCTCCCGCTGCACGGGCAAGCGCCTGCTGGGCTTCTTCGACGATCGCCAGCCCGAGCGCCATGCCCGCGTGGGCATCGACTGTCTTGGCCGCATCCGCGAGCTGGCCGACTTTGCCCGCAGCCATCCGGTGGATGTGATCTACATCGCCCTGCCGATGAGCAGCCAGCCGCGCATCCTGCAGCTCCTGGACGACCTGCGGGACACCACGGCGTCGATCTATTTCGTGCCGGATCTGTTCATGACCGACCTGATCCAGGCGCGCATGGACGACCTGGGCGGGGTGCCGGTGGTGGCGGTGTGCGAGACGCCCTTCACGGGCATCAATGCGGTGGTCAAGCAGGCCTTCGACTTCGTGGCGGCGGCCGTGATCCTCACGCTGATCTCACCGCTGATGGTGGCCATCGCGATCGCGGTGAAGGCCACCTCGCCGGGGCCGGTGCTGTTTCGCCAGCACCGCTACGGCCTCGATGGGGAGCGCATCCTGGTTTACAAATTCCGTTCGATGACGGTGTGCGAGAACGGCGACCGGATCACCCAGGCCCAGGCCAACGACCGCCGGGTGACGCCCCTCGGAGCCTTCCTGCGGCGCACCTCGCTGGACGAGCTGCCCCAGTTCATCAACGTGCTGCAGGGGCGCATGAGCATCGTCGGGCCGCGCCCCCACGCGGTGGCCCACAACGAGACCTACCGCAAGCTCATCAAGGGCTACATGGTGCGCCACAAGGTCCGCCCGGGCATCACCGGCTGGGCGCAGGTGAACGGCTGCCGCGGCGAGACCGAGACCCTCGACAAGATGAAGCGGCGCATCGACTACGACCTGGAATACCTGCGCCACTGGTCCTTCGGGCTGGACCTGCGGATCATCCTGCGCACCGTCGGGCTGATGCACAAGGACCCGAACGCCTACTGAGCGCCCCCGGGGCCTGGGGGCTTGCTTCGGCCCGACATAACGTTGGTGGATTGCGCCGAGGCCTTCCGGCTTCGAGGGCGTCATCCTGACTCGGAGCGCCAGGCGTGCCGTTTCGGCTGAGGGGCGGAACAGGCGGGAACTGCGACGCCGGGTGCGACGCGCGC
Organism: Zoogloea sp.; assembly: GCA_016789125.1. GTDB lineage: Bacteria > Pseudomonadota > Gammaproteobacteria > Burkholderiales > Rhodocyclaceae > Zoogloea. The sequence continues at coordinate 7,788 of JAEUNU010000039.1, forward strand.
TTTAGCGTTCGTGTAGTTCCAGGTGTCGGCGGGCACAGGCGTCGCAGCCTGCATGTAGCGCCCCTGCCCGCCCGGGGGCGCCTTGGCGACGGACTTGCCGCAAGGGCCGGCCCGCCCCGCGGGTGACCGACGGCAGCAAGCCGCCGCTTCCAATGTCAATCCATCTGCCTGGTCGTGACCAGCTTCGAGACGTCGAAGCCCTGCCCTTCCAGGCGCGCCAGCAGCGCCGTGTAGCGGGCCGTGTCCACCTGCGGCGTGCGGGAGAGCACCCACAGGTATTCTCGCTTCGGCTCGCTCACCGCGACGAGGCTGTAATCCGGATCGATGTCCACCACCCAGTAGTCCCCCCACACCGCAGGGATGAAGGACAGCCAGGCCGGGGCGAAGCTCACCTTCAGCCGCGCCGAGCCGGGGCCGCCAACCTGGCGCCCGACGGCTGTCGCCATGTTCATCTCACCGTTTTCGAGGCGGCAGCGGTTGATCACCTGCACGTCACCGTTGTCCTTCAGCGCGTACTCGGCCCGGGACGCGCCCTGGCATTTCTTCTGGAACCAGTTGGGGTAATGGGAGATCTCGTACCACTTGCCCATGTAGCGCTGAACGTCGAGGGCTTCGACGCTGGCCAGGGGCTGCGGCGTGGGCGGCAGGTCAGCGAGGGCATGGGGGGCGCCGAGGCACAGGAAGATCGGGAACAGGGCTTTACGCAGGGCATGCATGGTGAAATCGACAGTAGGCAAGATGAAAGAATGAAAAGGGGGCGCGCGGTTCAGCGTGCCGCGACCCCGTGGGCGCTGCGCCATTCGGCCAGGGCCTGGCGGGCGTCGTCGAGGTCGGTGACCACACGCACGCCGGGCAGGCGCTTCTGCTTGCCGCGCATCGCGCTACCGCCAGCCCACAGGGTGATCTGCGGCGGCAGCATCGCGCGCAGCTCGAGCATCCGGTCGATGGCCTGGCGAGCCGGAAACGCCGCGCTGAACGAGAGGCCGACCACGTCGATGCCGTTGTCCACGGCCGCGCGGCACAGGTCGGCCATCGGCGTGCGGGTGCCCAGGGACAGGCAGGCCGCGCCCTCGGACACCAAGGTCGCCTCGACCATCAGCAGGCCGAGCACGTGGTCTTCGCCCGGCAGGGTGCTCAGCAGCACCCGCGGCCGCTCGGAACTGGGGCCGAAGCTGCCGATGGCGCCCCGGAGCACGTTCTGCACCTGCTCGGTGTAGGCGTGCTCGTCGGACACCTGGATCTCGCCGCGCATCCAGGCGGCGCCGACCTCTTCGCTCAGGGGGGCGACGGTCTCGGCGACGAAGCGCTGTAGGCCCTGGCGCAGCAAGGCCTGACGCAGGCTCGCAGCCAGCTCGACGGTGCGCCCCAGGCGCACGTACTGCATCCCGTCCACCGCGCCGGGCGGCGACTCGGACGCCTTGGGCACCTCCGCCGTCTCCAGCATCGCCCGCAGGTCCTCCATCGAGGCCCCGACAACCTTCGACGGGCGCTGCCCCCGATCGAGGAGGCAGCGGATGAGGCGCAGCTTCTCGACCTGCTCGGCCGGGTAGAGGCGCTCGCCCTTGGTGTCCCGATCAGGCTTGGGAAACCCGTAACGACGCTCCCAGACCCTCAGCGTGTCCTTGCCGAGGCCCGTGTCGCGCTCAACGGCCGCAATACAGAAAGCGGTGGCGCTATCCATTGGGTTGTTCATTGTTGTCCTGGACAAATAATCATTATTGGCTTGACATCGGCGCTGCATGGCCCTATGTTAGAACTGCAATCCCGCATTGTCCAGGACAAAGAAGATGAACCTCCAAACCATCCGCCGGAGCACGAAGGCCGCTGCCGCAGCAGGGCTGGTCGTGCTCGCCCTCGTGTCGAGCGCCGTGGTCGCGCGGTCTTCCCAGGCCCCTGAGACCCATGCGCCGGCCCATTCCGACAAGGTCGTTGTCCAGGACAGCAATATCGAAGAAAGCCTGGACTACAAGCTCTTCCTGCACCGTCAGGCACGCCTCGTCGCGCCGGACGAAGGAGCGCCCCGATGAAATACCTGAGCATCGTGATCGGTGCGGTGATCGCTGCCGCGGTCATGCTGAAGACGGCCCTGGTGCCCGCCGCCTCCGCGCCGACGCCCGCCGCAGAGGGCACGCCGGACTGCCCGGCCCTCCTCAACTACAGCTTCCCGGGGCTGCAGGACGAGAAGCCGCGCTCCATGTGCGAGTACACCGGCAAGGTGGTGCTGGTGGTGAACACCGCCAGCTTCTGTGGCTACACCAGCCAGTACGAGGGCCTGGAGCGCCTCTACGACAAGTACAAGGCCCGCGGGCTGGTGGTGGTGGGATTCCCGTCCAACGACTTCGGCAACCAGGAGCCCGGCTCGAACAAGGAGATCGCCGAGTTCTGCAGGCTGACCTACGGCGTGCGCTTCCCGATGTTCGCGCGCACCACCGTGGCGGGGCGCAGCGCCAACCCGCTCTACCGCCAGCTCGGTGAGCTCACCGGCGAGCGTCCGCGCTGGAACTTCCACAAATACCTGATCGACCGCAGCGGCAACACGGTGAAGAGCTTCCCCAGCGAGGTGTCCCCCGACAACGCGCTGCTGGTGGCGACCATCGAGCGCCTGCTCGTCGCAAAACCCTGACACAGCCGGAGCAACAACCATGGACATGAGCGAAATCAACCGGGCCGGCGGCATGCCCAAGCGCATTGCGGTGATCGGTGGCGGCATCGCCGGCGTCGCGTCGGCCTGGCTGCTGTCCCGCCGGCACCGGGTGACGCTGTTCGAGGCCGGCGACTACGTGGGCGGCCACACCAACACCATCGACATCGAGGTGGAAGGCCACCGCCACCCGATCGACACGGGCTTTCTGGTCTTCAACGACCGCACCTATCCCAACCTGTGCGCCCTCTTCGCCTGCCTCGGCGTGGCCTCGGTGGAAAGCGAGATGAGCTTCGGCGTGAGCCTGGCCGAGCCGGAGATCGAATGGGCGGGGTCGGACCTCGGCACGGTGTTCGCCCAGCCCGCCAACCTGCTGCGGCCGGCCTTCCTGGGCATGCTGGCCGACATCCTGCGCTTCAACCGCGAGACCACCCGCATGGCCGCCACCGGCGACGCGCCAGCCATCAGCCTGGGCGACTACCTCGCCGCCGGCCGCTACGGCAGCGCCTTCCGCGACTGGTACCTGCTGCCCATGGCGGCGGCCATCTGGTCGTGCCCGACGCGCACCATGCTCGACTACCCGCTGGCCACCTTTGCGCGCTTCTGCCACAACCACGGCCTCCTGCAGATCTTCGACCGGCCCCGCTGGCGCACCGTCGCCGGTGGCGGGCGCGAGTACGTGCGGCGCATGCTGGCCCAACTCGACGACGTGCAGGTGGCCACCCCGGTGCTGGGCGTCGAGCGCCTGGCCGACGGCGTGTGGGTGCGCTGCCGCGACGGCGCCGAGCGCTTCGACGAGGCGGTGTTCGCCTGCCACAGCGACCAGACCCTGGCGATCCTCGGCGCGGGGGCCAGCATCGATGAACGGCGCATCCTCGGCGCGGTGCAATACCAGCCCAACGTGGCCCTGGTGCACACCGACACCGCGCTGCTGCCGCGCCGCCGCAAAGTGTGGTCGGCCTGGAACTACCTGGCCGGCGCCGGCAGGCCCGACGAGCGCCCGGTGTCGGTGAGCTACCTCATCAACCGCCTGCAGCCGCTGCCCTTCGAGACGCCGGTGGTGGTGTCGCTCAACCCCTTCAGCGAACCCGCGCGCGGCAAGCTGATCCGCCGCATCGAATACGCCCACCCGGTGTTCGACCAGGCGGCGGTGGACGCCCAGGCCGCGCTGCCGACGATCCAGGGGCAGCGCCACAGCTGGTTCGCCGGCGCCTGGACGGGCTACGGCTTCCACGAGGACGGGCTCAAGTCGGCGATGGTGGTGGCGCGGGCGCTGGGGGCCGAGATCCCCTGGCAGCCGTCCGCCGCAGCCGCTTCCGAGCCCCTCCGCGAGGCCGCGTGATGCCCTCCCGACCTACCGCCGACGCTCCCGGTTCGCTGGCGCCCGCCGTGTGCTTCGGCGCGGTGATGCACGAGCGGCTGGTGCAGGCGCACAACCGCTTCGTCTACCCCACCGCCTTCGTGCGCCTGCCCCTGTCGCGCCTGGGCGAGATCCGGGCGCCGCTGCTGGGCATCGACCGCTTCAACCTGTTCTCGGTGCTCTCCCGTGACCACGGCCGGCGCGACGGCTCGCCGCTCCTGCCGTGGCTGCGCGGCATCCTCGCCGAGCGCGGGCTGGCCGCGGTGTGCGACGGCGAGGTGGTGCTGCAGACCATGCCTCGGGTGATGGGCTTCGTGTTCAACCCGGTGAGCTTCTGGTTCTGCCACGACAGCAGCGGCGTCCTGCGGGTGGTGCTGGCCGAGGTCAGCAACACCTTCGGCGAGCGCCATAACTACCTGGTACACCACCCGGACCACTCACCCATCCAGCCCGGCGACGAGCTCACCGCCCGCAAGCTCTTCCACGTGTCGCCCTTCTTCCCGCTGCGGGGCGAGTACCGCTTCCGCTTCGACACCCGCGGCCCGGCCCACGTGGTGCACATCGACCTGTGGGACGAGGGCCGCCGCCAGCTCGGCACCTGTCTCGCCGGCCGCGCCCAGGCCCTCGACGGGCGGGCGATGGGCAAGTGGCTGCTGCGCCACCCCTTTCTCACCCTGGGCGTCATCGCCCGCATCCACTGGCAGGCCCTGCGCCTTGCCTTCAAGCGCGTCAGCTTCCACCGCAAACCCGCGCCCCCGCTCGAGGAGACGACCTGATGAACTCCCTGGAAAACAGCCTCGCCCCGATCCTGCTTCCCCTCTCCAGCCTGCGCCTGTTCCAGCTGCCGCGCGCCACCCGGCTGGCCCTGGAGATGCTCGACCGCCTGCAGGGCGGCGCCCTCGCCGTCGAACTGCCCCACGGCGTGCGCGTGCGCACCGGCCACGGCCCCCTCGTAGCCCACCTGCGGGTGCGTGATCACGCCGTCTTCGACGACGTGCTGGCCCGCGGCGACATCGGCTTTGCCGAGAGCTGGATGGACGACAAGTGGTGCACCGACGACCTGGCCGCCCTCCTCACCCTGCTGTCGAAGAACCGCGCCGTGCTGGCCGACGCCATCCACGGGCGGGTGCTGCGCCTCATCGGCCACCGCCTCACCCACCTGCTGCGGGCCAACACGCGCAGCGGCGCCAGGCGCAACATCGAGGCCCACTACGACCTGGGCAACGATTTCTACCGCCTGTGGCTCGACCCGACGATGACCTACTCGTCGGCCGTCTTCGCCCACCCCGACGAGAGCCTCGAGGCCGCCCAGCTGCGCAAGTACCGGCGCATCCTCACCCAGCTCGATACCAAGCCGGGCCAGACCATCCTCGAGATCGGCTGCGGCTGGGGTGGCTTTGCCGAGGTCGCCGCCACCGAGTTTGGCTGTCGGGTGCTGGGCCTGACCCTGTCGCCGGCCCAGCTGGCCTTCGCCCGCGAGCGCGCCGATCGCGGCGGCTACGCCGACAAGGTTGACCTGGAGCTGTGCGACTACCGCGACGTGCGCGGCAGCTACGACCACATCGTGTCGATCGAGATGATCGAGGCCGTCGGCGAGCGCTTCTGGCCCACCTACTTCGCCCAGCTGTCGGCCCGCCTCAAGCCCGGCGGGCGCTGCGTGGTGCAGGCCATCACCATCGCCGACGAACTGTTTGCCCGCTACCGCCGCGGCACCGACTTCATCCAGCGCTACATCTTCCCGGGCGGCATGCTGCCCTGCCCGAAGAGTGTGGGCGAGCAGGCCCGCAAGGCCGGCCTCGCCATCGTCGGCGACTTCGCCTTCGGGCCCGACTACGCCCGCAGCCTGGCCCACTGGCACCGCAGCTTCGAGGCCCAGCTCGGCGCAGTGCGCGCCCAGGGCTTCGACGAGCGCTTCATCCGCATGTGGCGCTTCTACCTGGCCTACTGCGAGGCGGGCTTCAACTCGGGGGACGTGGACGTGCACCACTACGTCTTCGCCCACGCCGGCGAAGGCAGCCGCGGATGACCCGCCCGCGCTCCCGCGGCCTGCGCGCCCTGGCCTTGGCGGGGGCGCTGGTACTCGCCCAGCCGGCCGCGGCAGTCACCCTGCCCCGGCCCGTACTGGCCACGGCGGGGGCGCTGCAGATGGCCGGCAGCGGAGAGATGCGCTGGTTCGGCCTGAAGCTCTACGATGCCGCTTTATGGGTCCAACCCGGGGTCCAACCCGGGGCCGACGCCGCCCCGACGGCCGGTGCCGGGCAGCCGCTGAACAAGCCCTACGCCCTCGCGCTGCGTTACACCCGCAGCATTTCCGGCGAGGCCCTGGTGACGGCCAGCCTCGACGAGATCCGCCGTCTCGGCGAAGCCGACGAGGGCCGCCTGGCCCGCTGGAAACCTCTCCTCGAAAAGGCCCTGCCCTCCGTGGCCCCCGGCGACACCCTGGTCGGCCTCCACGAGCCCGGCCGCGGCGCCAGCTTCTGGCACCAGGGGCAGCTCACCGCCCGCATCGACGACCCCCAGCTCGCTGGCGCCTTCTTCGGCATCTGGCTCGACGCCCGCACCCGCGAGCCTCAGCTGCGGGCGCGCCTGCTCGGGCTCGCGCTGCCATGACGTCCGCCGGGCTCCCCCTGCGGGCGGTGCTGGCCTACGGTGCCCTCGGCCTGCCCCTCGCCTTCGCGGCGCTGCCGCTGTACGTGCATGTGCCGCGCCTCTACACCGAAAGCCTGGGCCTGCCCCTGGCCGCGGTGGGGGGCGTGCTGCTCGCCGCCCGGGCGGTGGATGCGCTCACCGACCCGCTGATCGGCTGGGCCAACGACCGCTTTGGTGCCCGCAGCGGTGGCCGCGGCATCCTGCCGGGCGGCCTGGCAATACTCGCGCTCAGCCTGCCCCTGCTGCTGGCGCCGCCGGCCGGGGCCGGGCTGGGCTGGCTGTTTGCCCTGCTGGTGCTGGTGTCGCTGGGCTATTCGATGGCCAGCATCGCCTACGCCGTGTGGGGCGCCGCGGTGGCGCCAACGCCCGAGCTGCGCACCCGGATGGTTGCGAGCCGCGAGGGCTTCGGGCTGGTCGGCGTGCTGCTGGCCGCGGCGCTGCCGGGCCTGCTGTCCGGCGATGCCGGCGAAGCGGCCGGGCTGGCGGCCCTGCCGTGGGTGTTCATCCCGCTGCTGCTCGGCGCTGCCGCCTGGACCCTGGGGCTGGCGCCGCGGGCGCCGGCTTCGTCGACGGCGGCTCCCCTCGGCAGCCTGCCGGCGGCATTGCGGGACGGCGACTTCCTACGCCTGCTGGGGGTGTTTGCGGTGAACGGCATCGCCGCCGCGGTGCCTTCGGCGACGGTGCTCTTTTTCGTGGCCGACGTGCTGCGGGCGACCGAGCTTGCCGGGCTCTTCCTGGCCATCTACTTCCTCGCCGCCGCCTGCAGCCTGCCCCTGTGGGTGGCCGCCGCCCGGCGGCTCGGCAAGCTGCGCGCCTGGCTGGCCGGCATGGGCCTGGCGGTGCTGGTGTTTGCCTGGGCCGGCCTGCTCGGCGCCGGCGACAGCTGGGCCTACGGGCTGATCTGCGTGTTATCGGGCTTTGCACTGGGGGCCGACCTGGCGCTGCCGCCCTCGCTGCTGGCCGACCTGCTGGCCCGCCCGGCGAGCCCGGCCGAAGCCCGCGCGGCGCCGGGGGCTGCCTTCGGCTGGTGGAACTTCGTCACCAAGGCCAACCTGGCGCTGGCCGCCGGGCTGGCCCTGCCGCTGCTTGCGCTGCTCGGCTACAGCCCGGGCGGCCGTGATCCCGGCGCCATTGCGGCGCTGGCGGCTGTCTATGCCTTCGTCCCCATCGTGCTGAAACTGGGGGCGATGGCCTTGCTGTGGGCCTGGCGGCAGCGCCTGGAGCCTTCACCTTCCCCCCTTCAAGCGGCCTCGGCCGCACTACCCGGAGCCAGACCATGAAACGCATTGCCGCCTTCCTTACCGCGCTCTTCGGCCTTTTCGGGCTGGGGGGCTGCTCGACGGTCGAGATCGACAAGTACCGCGGCCAGACCCCGGCCCTCGACCTGCGCGAATACTTCAATGGCACGCTGGATGCCCACGGCGTCTTCCAGGACCGCTCCGGCGAGGTGGTCAAGCGCTTCAAGGTGGTGATCGACGCGAGCTGGAAGGGCGACACCGGCACCCTCGACGAGCGCTTCACCTACGCCGACGGCTCCACCCAGCGCCGGGTGTGGACCATCACCCACCTGGGCGACGGGCGCTATAGCGGCCGCGCCGACGACGTGGTGGGCGAGGCCCGCGGCGAGGCGGCCGGCAACGCGCTGCGCTGGCGCTACGTGCTGGCCCTGCCCGTCGACGGCAAGGTGTACCACGTGGATTTCGACGACTGGATGTTCCTGATGGACGACAAGGTGATGCTCAACCGCTCGGCGATGAGCAAGTGGGGCTTCCACCTGGGCGACGTCACCCTGTCGTTCCACAAGCGGTGATGGGCTTCCTTGCCCCCCTCAATCGGCCCATCCGCAACTGGGATGGCCAGCGGGTGTGGATCGTCGGCGCCTCCAGCGGCATCGGCGCGGCCCTGGCCCGGGCGCTGGCCGGCCGGGGCGCGTGGGTGGCGCTGTCGGCGCGGCGCCGGGATGCCCTCGAGGAAGTTGCCGCAAGCTGCGGCGGCGAAGCCCTGGTCGAGCCGATGGACGTCACCTGCCCCGCCGATTTCGAGCGGGTGCGCGACCGCCTGCTGGCCGCCTGGGGCCGGCTCGATCTGGTGGTCTTCAACGCCGGCACCTATCGCCCCCTGCGCGCCGACCAGATCACCCCGGCGTCGATCCGCGAAACCCTCCACACCAACCTCATCGGCATGATGGACGGGGTGGCCGCGGTCGTGCCACTGTTCACCCGGCAGGGCCGTGGCGGGGTGGCGCTGGTGGGCAGCGTGGCCGGCTACGGCGGGCTGCCGAAGGCCACCGTGTATGGGCCGGGCAAGGCAGCACTGATCAACTTTGCCGAAACCCTGTATCTCGACCTGGCGCCGGCGGGCGTGTCGGTGTTTCTGGTGAACCCGGGCTTCGTGGCCACTCCGCTGACCGCGCAGAACGACTTCACGATGCCGGCCCTGATGACGCCCGAGGCCGCCGCCAAGGCGATGCTGGCCGGTTTTGCCCGGGGGGATTTCGAGATCCACTTCCCCCGCCGTTTCACCCTGGTGCTGAAGCTGCTGCGCCTCTTGCCGCGGCGGCTTTATTTTGCCCTGATCCACCGGCTCACCGGCCTGTAGGGGTCCGTGGGGCGTATGTCGGAAGCGCGAGCGGCTTCCGGGGGAATCTGATGGAACTCATGAAACTGCAGTCCGAACACCCCACCGGCAACTGCCGGGCGGCGCTTGCCGGCATCGTGCGCTTTTACGAAACCCTGGCCCCGGACAGCCTCGACCAGCTGGCCGGACTTTACGCTGCCGATGCCCGCTTCAAGGACCCGTTCAACGACGTGGTGGGCATTGCCGCCATCGCAGGCATCTTCCGGCACATGTTCGACACCGTCGATTCACCCCGCTTCGAGGTCACCACCCGCCTCCTCAACGGCCGCGAGGCCATGCTCGGCTGGGACTTCCACCTCCGCCTGCGCGGCCGCCCGGTGGTGGTCCGCGGCGTCACCCACCTTTGCTTCGACACCGACGGCCTGGTGTGCCTGCACCGCGACTACTGGGACCCGGCCGAGGAGCTTTACGAGCGCCTGCCCATCATCGGTGCGCTGATGCGCTGGCTGAAGAAGCGGCTAGCGAGCCCGGGTGCTTGAAGTAGGTCGTGGTTAGCGCAGCGTAACCCGACACCCCCTGCACCACCGTCGACGATAGTTTTTTCCTTGTCTGCAAGCGTGCAGATTCGATTGCAAGCTATAACAACGGTGTTGTGATGCGTGACAACACGTTTGTTATAGCTGTTTACCGCATCTGCATGCCTGACAACACGGTTGCAAACTATAACAACGCTGTTGTGATGCCTGACAACACCGTTGTTATAGCTATTTCCCTTATCTACAAGCCCGACAACACGGTTGCAAGCTATCGCAATCGTGTTGTCAGGCGTGCAGATCGAGTTGTGAGCCATCACAACAGCCTTGCGCGGCGTGCATGAAGGAAGTGCGGGCCTCACAGCAGCATTGGCACGCATCACGGAAGGATGTGCGGCCGTCACCAAGGCATGTACACCCGCCCTCTAAGGATGGGCACGCGTCACAGAAGCGCATGCAGCCAAGCAGCAGAGCCTGCGGTGCGGTCACCGCGTCCGTGGACATGCCTCAAGCCGTCGACACCCCTGCATGGACGCCTGCGCATGGCGCCTCCCCACGCTACAGGCTGTCGAGCCGTTCGCGCAGCCCGGCGGCCTGGGTGCGCAGGGCGTCGAGGGTGCTGCCTTCCATCTTGTCCAGCTGACGATACACCATGCCGAGGCGGTGGTTGTTGCCGAGACGCTCGCGCTGGCGGTCGAAGAAATCCCAGTACAGCGCGTTGAAGGGGCAGGCGTGGCTGCCGCTGCGGGCTTTCCTGTCGTAGTGGCAGCCCTTGCAGTAGTCGCCCATGCGGTCGAGGTAGGCGGCGCTCGACACGTAGGGTTTGGTGGCCAGCAGGCCGCCGTCGGCAAACTGGCTCATGCCCACGGTGTTGGGCAGCTCGACCCACTCGAAGGCGTCGATGTAGATGCCGAGATACCAGCGGTGCACCTCGGCCGGATCGAGGCCGGCGAGGAGCGCGAAGTTGCCGATCACCATCAGGCGCTGGATGTGGTGGGCGTAGGCGTGCTCCAGAGACTGGCCGATGGATTCGGCGAGGCAGCGCATTTTCGTTTTGCCGGTCCAGAACCAGGCCGGCAGCGGGCGGGTGTGGCCCAGCGCGTTGGCCTCGGCGTAGCCGGGCATGCGGGCCCAGTAGATGCCGCGCACGTATTCGCGCCAGCCGAGGATCTGGCGGATGAAGCCTTCGGCGGCGGCCAGCGGCACCTGGCCAGCGCGCCAGGCGGCCTCGGTGCGGGCCACCACCTCGCGCGGCCCGAGCATCTTGGTGTTGAGGGCAAACGACAGCAGCGAGTGGAACAGCCGCCAGCCGCGGGTCGTCATGGCGTCCTGGTAGTCACCGAAGTGCGGCAGGGCCTCGGCCACGAAGGCGTCGAACTGGGCCAGGGCCTCGGCGCGGTTGAGGGGCCAGGGCAGCGCGTCGGCCTGGGGCTTGCCGAAGCTCTCCACGCCGGCCGCCACAATGCTTTGCCACAGGGCGCGGTGGTCGTGGCGGGGCCGTGGGTCGCGGGGCTCGGGCGGGGTGCCGGGCCAGGGCTTGCGGTTGTCGTGGTCGAAGTTCCACTGGCCGCCCACCGGCTTGTCGCCGTCCATCAGCACGCCGTGGCGGCGGCGCATGGCGCGGTAGAAATGCTCCATCAGCCACTGCTTGCGGCCCTCGAAGAGCTCGGCGGCCTCGCTGCGGGTGGTGAGGAAGTGCTCGCTGTCCACCATCCGGGACGGGATCGACAGCCCGCGGGCGTAGTCGGCGAGCTGGGCATCCAGGCGCCATTCGTCGGGCTGCTGGTACTCGAAGGCGCCGGCGCCGTGGGCGGCGATGAGGGCGTCCAGGTTGGCGGGCAGCGTCTGGCGGTTGGAGGGGTTGTCGATGGCCACGTAGTGCACCCGGTGGCCGGCCTCCCGCAGCGCGCGGGCGAAGTCGCGCATGGCGGCGAAGATGGCGAGGATCTTCTGGGCGTGGTGGAGCACATAGTCGGTCTCTTGGCGCATCTCGATCATCACGTGGATGACGTCGCTCCGGGGCGTGGCGAACCCGCTGTGCAGTGGGTTCAGCTGGTCGCCGAGGATGAGGCGGAGGGTCGGGGCGCTCATGGCTGGCTCCACATCTTGCGGAAGCTGCCGTCGGGGTCGTGCTCGCGGGCCTGCTTGGCCGGGTCGAAGCGGCGCCCGCCGCGGGGGTCGGTGCCGCGGCCGGCGATGTAGAGCCAGTTGCCCTGGTTGCTGTACACGTCGTAGTCGATGAGCTGGGCCTCGAACCACGCGGCGCCGGCCCGCCAGTCGCAGCCGAGGTCGTGGATGAGATAGCTGGCCGCGAGCTGGCGCAGGCGGTTCGACATGAAGCCGGTGGCGGCGAGCTCGCGCATGGCGGCATCCACCAGCGCCTCGCCGGTCTCGCCGCGGCACCAGCGTTGGAAGGCGGCGGGGTCGTGCCCCGGCACGGGCTGCTTGCCGAGCCCGGCGGCGCGGTAGAGGCGGCGGCCGTGCTTGAGGTGCAGGAAGCGGAAGTAATCCCGCCATAGCAGCTCGAACCACAGCCAGTAGCTGCCGTCGCTGGCGCCCTGCTCGGCCTCGAAGGCCTTGAGCCGGGCGTAGGCGGTGCGCGCCGACAGCGCCCCGCTGGCCAGCCAGGGCGAGAACTTGCTGGAGAAACAGACACCCGTGAGGCCGTTGCGGGTGGCCTTGTAGCGGTGGGGGCGCTCGCTGGCGAAGTAGCTGTCGAGGTGGGCCAGCGCCGCGGCCTCGCCGCCGTGGAAGGCGGGCCGGGTGTAGGGGAAGGAGGCGCGGGCGTCCACCTCGAAATCGTCGGCGGCTTCGGCGGGCGTCGGCGCCACGCCCGCCGGCCAGCCGGGGAGGCGCGGCACGGGCAGCGGAGCGGGCGGCACGATGTCGGCCCTTTCTATGGCCTGGCGGAAGGCGGTGAACACGTCGGGCAGGCGGACGGCGGTAAAGGGCAGCGCGGCGGGGTCGAGAAGGCTGGATTGCCAGACGCTCTCCACCGGGATGTCTCCACAGTGCAGTGCGGCGAGCTCGGCTTCTTCCTCGGGCGCCGCGATGGCCTCGCAGCTGATACCGGAGGCGCCAACCTGTGCGGCCAGGGCCGGCAGGCAGTGCGCCGGCTCGCCGTGGATCTCGAGCAGGCCGCTGCCCTCCTCCACCAGGTGGGCGTGGAGGGCATCCAGCGCGGCCCGCAGGAAGCGCCGCCGATGGGCGCCGCGGCGGGGGAAGCCCCAGGGCGTGGCAGTGTCGGCCGAGGGCGCGTGGACATACACCGGCAACACCCGGTCGGCCTGCCGGGTGGCGTGGCTGAGGGCGGGGTTGTCGGCGAGGCGCAGGTCGTTGCGGAACCAGTGGATCAGGGTGGTCATGGGGCGGGGATGGTCAGGGTCATGGGTGGGGGCGCAGCGATCCGGTGATGCTCATGTAGGTGCGAATTCAGTCGCACTCAGTCGGCAAGACCGGGGCAGATCCTTCAATCTGGCCTCCGCGTGCGAATGAATTCGCACCTACAAAAGGCCAACGGCCGGGTGGGTAGGGGCTGCGGTGATGGCGCACCGACCTACCTTGCTGAGTCACCTAGCCGCGCGGCGGCAGCGTTCGGAGCAATACCTGACTTCGTCCCAGCACCGCTCCCACTTCTTGCGCCAGGCGAAGGGGCGGCCGCAGGCGGTGCAGATCTTGGTGGGCAGGTCGGATTTGCGGCGCATGGGCTTCAGAGGTCGAGGGCGAGCTGGGCGGCGGACGGGCGTTTGCCGCGCCGGGGGGCGTCCGGGCGGCGACGGGAGCCGTGCCGGGCGACGATGGCGGCCTTGGCGGCGCGCACGTCGGGCTGGGCACGCAGGGCGTGCACGCGGGCCTTGGCTTCACGGGTGGCGGTGTCGAGCTCGACCAGCGGCAGGGGGATGTCGACGCCCACCTGCACGCCGCAGCGGGCCTGGATGTCGGGCGGCATGCGCCAGGGCTCGAAGAGCCAGGCGTCGGGCACCCGGGCCATGGCCGGCAGCCAGCGGCGCACGAAGCGGCCCTTGGGGTCGTGGTCGCGGGCCTGCTTGATGGGGTTGTAGACGCGGGTGGTGTTGATGCCGGTGGTGCCGGCCTGCATCTGCATCTGGCTCCAGTGGATGCCGGGCTCGTAGTCGATGAAGGCGCGGGCCAGCCATTCGCCCACCGGGCGCCAGTGCAGCCACAGGGGGTAGCTGGCCACCGAGACCAGCATGGCGCGCATGCGGAAGTTGATCCAGCCGGTGTCGGCGAGCATCGCCACGCAGGCATCCACCAGCGGCCAGCCGGTGCGGCCGCTGACGAGGGCTTCGAGGTGGGCCGGGTTCCAGCCCTCCTCAAGCGGCGCCGGGCGCAGGCCGTCGTAGCCCCGGTGGAGGTTGCGGAACTCGAGCTCGGGTTCGCTCTCGAGCTTCTGGATGAAGTGGCAGTGCCAGTGCAGGCGACTCATGAAGGCGGTCAGGCCCACCCGCCGGCGATCGGCTTCGGGGGGGAGGTCGGCCAGCTGCCGACGGGTGGCCTGAACCACTTCGCGCAGGCCGAGACAGCCCAGCGCAAGATAAGGAGACAGCCGCGAGCAGGCGCTGGGCGCCGACAGGGGCGACGAGATGCCGCCCCGGTACTGGCCGCTGCGTTCGTGCAGGAAGGCGTCGAGCACCGCCAGCCCGGCGCTGCGCCCGCCCGGCTGGCGATGGGGCGGCTCGGCGGGCGGCAGCCCGAGGGCGTCGGCGGTGGGGGGCGGCGCGTCGGGCCAGGGCAGCGGGGCGAAGCTGATGGCTTGCGGTGGCGGCAGGCAGGGCTGGGCGACGAAGGCTTCCCAGCGCTTGTGCCAGGTGTCGCGGTCGGCGAGCCGGCGGACCACCCCGAACTGGGGGAATTCCTGCCAGTGCACGCCCCGGCTGTGGCACCAGCGGCCCACCGCGATGTCGCGCTGGAAGCTCGGCCAGTTGCCGGTCTCCTCGTGGGAGTAAAGCGCGTCGAAGGGCTGGGCGCGGTGGAGACGCTCGAACACCTCGACGGCCTCGCCGGTGAGCACGTGGAGCCGCCCGCCCACCGCGCGCAACGCCCTGTAGAGGTCGCGCAGGCTCTCGAGCAGGAAGCCGTAGTGCTGGCGCGCGGCGTCGGGGGCAGCCCACAGGCTGGGCTCGACGATGTAGATGCACAGCAGCGGCCCGCGCAGGGCGGCGCTGACGAGGGGCGCGTGGTCGTGGAGGCGGAGATCCCGCTTCAACCAGACGACGCCGAGGCTCATGGGCGGGTTGCCATCACGGAGGCCGCTGCGCCGATCCGGCGGGCCAGCCCGCGGCCGCTCAGCCAGGCGCCTTCCACCTTGCCGCCGTTCAGCCAGTCGCCGCACAGGCCGATTCGGGCGTCTTCGTCCCAGCAGCAGTTGCGGTCGAGGCTGGACTCGGTGTCGGCGAAGCGCCAGCGGTGGGCGCTCCAGGCGGCGGGTGCGGCTTCGGCGCCGAGCCGGGCGAAGGCGGCCAGCAGCGCGTCGGACACCGCCTCGGGCGTGTCCTCGAGGTGGGCCTCGCTCCACTGGGGCGTGGCGTGGAGCAGCCAGGTCTCCCCGGGTCCACGGCCAGGCTTGTGGCTGTCGCGCGCCACCCAGCGCAGGGGGCCGTGATTGACGAAGGCCGCGTCGAAGTGGAGGTCGAGGGGCGCGTCGTAGCGCAGCATCAGCGCCCAGGCGGCGCGCATCCGGGCCAGGGCGGCGAGGCCGGCCAGGGCGGGGCTGTGGGGCGCGAGCAAGGGCACGGCCTGGGGGGCCGGCACCGCGAGGACGAGGGCGTCGAAGGCTTCATCGAGAGTGCCCTGCTCGGCGGTGCTCAGGCGCCAGCCGTCCGGGCTGCGCTCGACGCGCTGGACGGTGCTCTGCAGCCGCAGGTCGAGCGTGAGGGCCAGGGAGCGGGCCGGGGCTGTCATGCGGGGGGTGCCGACAAAGCGCTCCAGCGTCTCGTCCGGTGTGTGCAGGTCGGCCGCGCCGAAGACCTCCAGCCGCGGCTGCCAGACAGCCGCCACGCCAAGGGCCTGCCAGCGGGCCACCTCGGCTCGGAAATCCGGGTCGCGGGCGGTGAAATACTGGGCGCCGTGGTCGCACTGCCAGCCCTCGCCACGGCGGGTACTCATGCGGCCGGCTGCGCCGCGGCTCTTCTCGAAGAGGCGCACTTCGAGGCCCTGCTGCTGGAGGTGGCGGGCACAGGAGAGGCCGGCAAGGCCGGCACCGATGACTGCAACGCGCTCGATTTCATTCATGGTGGCCTGGACAATTTGATTGATTGACCTAATCTTAGGAGCGTAAGATTGTTTTGTCCAAGACAAATATCAACTCAGGAGAAAAGATGAACAGCGTTGCCCTGATTACCGGCGCCGCGGGTGGTGTTGGCCAGGCGCTGGCCCGTCGACTCGCCGCCGACGGCTGGCAGCTCGTGGTGGTGAGCCGCGACGCCGCGCGCCTGGAGGCCGCCTTCGGCAACGCGCACCTGCAGGTGGTGGCCGACTGCTCGACACCGGCCGGCGTCGCGCAGATCTTTGCCGAGGCCGCCGCCGCAGGGCTCACCCCCAGCGCCTTCGCCCACTGCGTCGGCAACATCCGGCTGGGTGCGCTGCATCGCACGAAGGAGCAGGATTTCCGCGACTGCCTTGAGGCCAACCTCATCAGCGCCTTCCACACCCTGGCCGGCTTCGTCGGTGCCCTCGCCAAGGCTGGCCAGCCCGGCGCGGCGGTGCTGGTGTCGTCGGCCGCGGCGCGGATCGGCACGCCCAATCACGAGGCGGTCGCCGCCGCCAAGGCTGGTGTCGAGGGGCTCGTCCGCGGTGCGGCGGCCACCTATGCCGGCGCCGGCATCCGCATCAACGCGGTGGCGCCGGGCATCATGGAGACGCCGGCCTCGGCGCGCATCATCGCCAACGACTCGGCCCGCGAGGCGGCCGCGCGTCAGTACCCCCTGCCCGGCATCGGCGACCCGGCCGAGCTCGCCGGGCTGATGGCCTGGCTGCTGTCGCCCCAGGCGGACCGGGTGACCGGCCAGGTGTGGTCGATGGACGGGGGCTTTGCAAGCATCCGCCCGCTCGTCAAATGAGGTGAACCCAATGAACACCCCGCTCAACCCCGCCCTCCCCCGCTCCGCCGCCTGGCTTGGTTTCGGCGGCCTCCTGCCCTTCGTCGGGCTGGCCCTGACGGCCTTCATCGACCGGCACCACGGCATCGTGTGGGCCGACGCGCTGGTGGCCTACGGGGCGGTGATCCTGAGCTTCGTCGGCGCCCTGCACTGGGGCTTTGCGATAGCGCTGCCGGCGATGCCCCAGGCGCTGCGCCGCAACTGCTTCGCGTGGAGCGTGGTGCCGGCGCTGCTCGCCTGGCCGGCGGTGATGCTGGAGCCGGCCTTCGGTGCGCCGCTGCTGGTGGCCGGCTTCGTCGCCCACATCTGGCAGGACCACCGGCTCGCCGGGCGGGTCGTACTGCCCGACTGGTACCTGCCGCTGCGCCGGCAGCTGAGCATCGTGGCCTGCGTGTGCCTTGCGCTGGGCACGTTCGCAGTAAGCCACTGACACCAATCGGGCCGAGGCCCGGGGGAGACCACCATGAGCCGCTTCTTCAAAACCCTCCCGGGCAGCCCCAGGACGCCCCCCGGCCGCGAAAGGCAGATCCTGCGCCGGCTGCCACGCATCTGCGCCGTCGGCACCGCGTTGCTGGCCTTGCCCTCCATCGCGGTGCGCGGGGCGGCGATGTTCAATCCGCTCCTCGAGGCTGGCAGCCTCATCACCAGCGTCGACATCTACAGCATCAGCCTGGTGGTGCTGCACTGGACGGTGGTGTTCACGGTGGGCCTGTCGGCCTTCATCGTGATGGTCATGAAGGGCCCGGCCTACGTGGCTGACGCCTACCCCCTGAGCGACGCCGACAAGCCGGCCGGCTGAACGCTGCGGCGCCCGCCCTGTGCGCGGCGGGCCGAAGCGCTGGTGTGCCGCAGCCGTCTCCGATAGCCCGGAGGCGGCCCCTCCTGCCTCCCATTTTCCCGTCAAATCAAGGCCCTGGGCGCGTTCGTGCGACTTTTTTCTTGATTTTTAAGGCGTCGAATACATACTAAATGTAGTAGAGAAATTATTTTTCTCACACTATTGATTTTTTTAAGTATATGTTTTTAAAGGGGTAAATATTTTTGCCGAATAAGCGGCTTCGCGGTAAGCTACGCACCGCAAAACTTTTCTACCAATAAGACACCTGAACGGTACGAGAGCCTCCATGACCGCCACCACAAAGAACGCAAAATCCCAGATCGCCACCGCCGCCAACCTCCTCCCGCAGGAGATCTGTGACGAAGTCCTGCTCGAGAAATACGCCAAGGGCAACGAGCAGAACATCTCCGACGTGCGCCTGCGGGTGGCCCGCGCCCTCGCCGCCATCGAGTCGGAAGAGAAGCGCCTGTTCTGGGAAACCAAGTTCCTCGAGGCCCAGGAGCGCGGCTTCGTGCCGGCCGGTCGCATCAACTCCGCCGCCGGCACCAACC
Source organism: Zoogloea sp. (assembly GCA_016789125.1). GTDB lineage: Bacteria > Pseudomonadota > Gammaproteobacteria > Burkholderiales > Rhodocyclaceae > Zoogloea. Next base: position 26,055 of record JAEUNU010000039.1, read on the forward strand.
TGGCGGCCACCCTCATCAACTGCTTCGTGCAGCCGGTGGGTGATTCGATCACCGAATCCGTCGACGGCCGCTGCGGCATCTACACTGCGCTGGCCCAGTCCGCCGAAACCATGCGCCGCGGTGGCGGCGTGGGCTACGACTTCTCGTCGATCCGCCCGAAGGGCGCGATGGTGCGCGGCACCCAGTCCAACGCCTCCGGCCCGGTGTCCTACATGCGCGTCTTCGACCGCTCCTGCGAGACCGTCGAATCGGCCGGCTCCCGCCGCGGTGCCCAGATGGGCGTGCTGCGCTGCGACCACCCGGACATCGAGGAATTCATCCACGCCAAGGACCACGGCGACCTCTCCAACTTCAACGTCTCCATCGCCGTGACCGACGCCTTCATGCAGGCCGTCGAGGCCGATGGCGATGTCGAGCTCGCCCACAAGGCCGAGCCCTCCAACGACATCAAGGCGGCCGGTGGCTACCAGCGCGACGACGGCCTGTGGGTGTACCGCAAGGTGCGCGCCCGCGACCTGTGGGACCAGGTCATGCGCTCCACCTACGACCACGCCGAGCCGGGCATCCTGTTCCTCGACCGGATGAACCGCGACAACAACCTCTACTACTGCGAGACCATCGAGGCCACCAACCCCTGCGCCGAGCAGCCCCTGCCCTCCTACGGCTGCTGCTGCCTGGGCTCGATCAATCTCACGCTGTACGTCAAGGACGCCTTCACCGACAAGGCCACCTTTGATTTCGCCGGCTTCGGCAAGACCATCGAAACCTCCATCCGCATGCTCGACAACGTGCTCGAAGCCACCCACTGGCCCCTCGAGCAGCAGCACGCCGAAGCCCAGTCGAAGCGCCGCGTCGGCCTCGGCTTCACCGGCCTCGGCAACGCCCTGGCCATGCTGCGCCTGCGCTACGACAGCGACGCCGCCCTCGACATGGCCCGCAAGATCAGCGAATACATGCGCGACCAGGCCTACCTGGCCTCCGTCGAGCTTGCCAAGGAGCGCGGCGCCTTCCCGCTCTTCAACGCCGACATGTACCTGTCGGGCGGCAACTTCGCCTCGCGCCTGCCCAACGAAGTGAAGGACAAGATCCGCAAGCACGGCCTGCGCAACTCCCACCTGCTGTCCATCGCCCCCACCGGCACGATCAGCCTGGCCTTTGCCGACAACGCCTCCAACGGCATCGAGCCGCCCTTCTCCTACACCTACACCCGCAAGAAGCGGATGGCCGACGGCACCTTTAAAGAGCACGCCGTCGAGGACTACGCCTGGCGCCTCTACCGCCACCTGGGCGGTGACGTCAACAAACTGCCCGACTACTTCGTGACCGCCCTGGAGATCTCCGCCAAGGCCCACAAGGACATGGTCGCGGCCGTCGCCCCCTACGTCGACACCTCCATCTCCAAGACGGTGAACGTCCCCGAGGACTACCCCTACGCCGACTTCGAGAACCTCTACCTCGACGCCTGGAAGGCCGGCCTCAAGGGCCTCGCCACCTACCGTCCCAACAGCATCCTGGGTTCCGTGCTGTCGGTCACCCCGAGCACCGAGCAGAAGCAGCCTCAGGACGTCGAGATCTCCGACGACACCAACCGCCGCCTGTCCATCAAGACCCTGCCCGCCCCGGTGCTGTCGTCCCTGCGCTGGCCCGGCCGCCCCGACCTGCCGGACGGCAACGCCGCCTGGACCTACATGCTCAACACCCCGCAGGGCAACTTCGCCCTCTTCGTCGGCCACATGGACCAGGCCGAGGACAGCGCCGCCAAGGGCGCCTTCCCCTTCGAAGTGTGGGTGAACGGTGCCGACCAGCCCCGTGGCCTGGGCGCCGTCGCCAAGACCCTGTCGATGGACATGCGTGCCAACGACCGCGGCTGGCTCAAGCTCAAGCTGGAGACCCTCGCCAAGACCGTCGGCGAGAAGCCCTTCGAACTCCGCTTCCCGCCCCACGGCGAGCAGAAGCTGATGCCGGGCGTCGTCTCCGCCTTCGCCCAGGTCGTGCGCTACCGCTGCGAGAAGCTCAATGCCCTCGACGGCGACCTGCCGACCCCGGTGCTCGACAGCGTGTTCAGCCTGGCCGAACCCAAGACCGGCACCGACGGCACCCTGTCCTGGACGGTGGACATCCAGAACCCCGCCACCGGCGAAGACTTCGTGCTCGGCCTCAAGGAGATCACCCTGCCGGACGGCGTCACCCGCCCCTACTCCATGTGGCTGTCGGGCAACTACCCGCGCGCCCTCGACGGCCTGTCGCGCATCCTGTCCCTCGACATGCGCGTCATGGACCCGGCCTGGATCGGCATGAAGCTGCGCAAGCTCATCGACTACCCCGAGCCCCTGGGTGACTTCATGGCCTTCGTGCCCGGCACCCGCCGCCAGCAGAACTGGCCCTCCACCGTCGCCTACGTGGCCGCGCTGATCATCCACCGCTACGCCATGCTCGGCGTGCTCGACGAAGCCGGCTACCCCACCCGCGAGATGGGCATCCTCGAAGCCCCCCGCGACACCAACGAGCCCAAGGTGATGCAGGGCGCCCTGTGCAACGAGTGCGGCAACCACTCGGTGATCCGCAAGGACGGCTGCGACTTCTGCACCGCGTGTGGTGCGGTGGGTACCTGCGGCTGAGCGTCTGGCGGCTGGAGTCATCCATACATGAAAACGCCCACCTTTCGAGGTGGGCGTTTTGCTTGGCGGGTAGACCGGCTGGACCGAAGAGGCGGGCGGCCGGCTCAGCGACCGATATATACACCGTTGTTGAACCTGCAGTTGGCGCTTGGGCCGAAGAGGCGGGCAAGCTCGATCTGCTGCATTCCGAACATGGTTTGCACGCCGACCATCGGAAGGTTCATCTGATAGATCTGCCCGCAGTTTGTCCGAGTGCCGACTTTGGCGCCCTTCCGCATCAGCTCGGCCTCCCGGAGGATGGCTGCCTCCTGCTCCTGCGCAGCACGCTCCCGCTCGGCGGCGAAGGCCTTTCTCTTGCGGTTGACCTCCCGGAGGCGCTGCTCGATGTCGTCTCGCTGCTCCTCGGTCAGCACCACGACTTCGGAGAGGCCGTCCAGGATCGGCACGGCGCTGGAATCGTTGTTGGTACGCACATCGGCGTAAATGCCGGAAAAGCGGTCCGGATTCCTGACGGAGATCTCCTGCGCCAGATCACGCTCGGACACCGACGTCAGCAGCTTGCCGAGGTCGTTGTAAGAGCCGGTTTCGGATACCAGCCTCCTGGCACTGCAGTTCTTGTTTTTGTCGCAGAGTACCCAGGCGGGGCCGAAATGGCCGTCTTTCCGCTCCTCGGGAATCCAGCCGTAGCCCGCCGATGCGGTCCGCTTCTCTCCGTTCTTGAATACGACCGAGATTTCGAACTGGCTGCCCCCGCGGGAGGCCAGCCGCCTGGACGTCATGCTCTGCAAGTCCCTGACATTAAAGATGTTGTCGTCGATCAGCAAGCCCAGCACCCGGTCCTTGTCCTTTGACCAGATCCAGGACACGTTATTTCTCTCGTTGAGTCTGTAGCTTTTCAGGCCAACCCGATTGTCGTCGTAGACGTTCAGTGTCGACTGTCGCTTGGCGGTCAGCTCTTGCTGGTTGAGTTTGGGAGGAGTGCTGCTGCAGGCCCCCAGCAGCAGCAATGCGGAAACGCCGGCGGCGCTCGCGATCATTCTCATGGTGTATTTCTTCTTGACGGGGTGAGGTGGTCGGCAATCCCCGCCCGCGGGCGGGGATTTACGGGGTAAAAGATTACAATAATTGACAAATTCGTGTCCAATCGAATGCTGCAGCGCAGCCGGCTCGGGAATCTCGTTGGTCACGATGTGGATGTTGGCTCCGTCGTAGCCCGGCGACTCGCAAGTGTCCGGATTGGCTTGTCGAGGCGAACGGGAGGGCGCTACGCAAAATACCCCGCATCAAAGGCCTCCGAGTACGCCTGCCAGTCGGCCAGCACCGTTGCGGCGGCGGCGTCAGCCTGCTCGATGAGCGGCGCCTGCCAGTCGCTGCGCTGGCCGAGATCCACGAAGGCGTCGGCGATCGCCGAGCCCTGGCGACCGGCGCTGCGCAGGTGGGCCCAGGCAAGCAGCTGGCCCATGGTGGCCAGCACCTCTTCGAGGCGGCGCAGCTTGCCGTTCCACGCGTCGAGCGCCACCCGGTCTTCACTGGGCTGCAGGTCGCGCAGGATGAAGGGCTTGCCCCCGAGCTCCACCGCCTGCAGGAAGGCCATCGGGATGGCCTGCAGGCGCTTCTGCAGGGTGACGACGCGGGTCGCCTCGTCTGGCCAGGGCGGCTGCGGCACCTCGACCCAAGGGGCGAGGGACGAGGGCAGCGCCTCCTTGAGGTCGAGCAGGTAGTTGGCGTCGGGCGAGCCCTTGCCTTCGACCAGGATTATGTAGCGCTCGACGCCGAGGCTGCCGGTGCCGGCGATGCGCCGGGCAATGTCGAGGGGTTTGTAGAAGCCGGGCGTGGGCTGGGTTTTGGCGAAGCGGGCGACCAAGGCCTCGATGTCGGCGCGCCGGGCGTCGCCCACGGGCAGGGCCTTCCTGCCGTCGCAGCGGATGCGGCGCTGCTTGCCCTTGAGCTCGGTGCGGGTGTCGAGGAAGGCCGGGCGTGTGCGCTGGCTGAGCCCGGCGAGCAGGTCCTTGACCAGCCCGACCGTCGTCTCCCGCTCGACCCAGCGCGCCTTGCCTTCGGCGAGGGCCGCAGCGTAGGCGTCGATGAAGACGTGGACCAGTTGCCCGGCCTCCGGCGGGCTGACCACGAGGCTGCGGGCGCCCAGCTGCACGCTGGCCACGAAGCGCACGAGGTCTAGCGTGCAAGGCGCGAGGATGGCCTCGTCGAAATCGTTGATGTCGAAGTAGGCGAGGCGGTTGTCGCCCTTGAAGCTGCCGAAGTTCTCCAGGTGCAGGTCGCCGCACAGCCAGGCCAGCGGGGCCCCGGTGAAGAGCGGCTCGCGGGGCAGCCGGGCGTAGAACAGGTGGCAGCTGCCGCGCAGGAAGACGAAGGGGTCGGCGCGCATCTTCTTGAGCTTGAGGGTCCGCCGCTCCGGGTCGCGGCCGGCGTTGAAGAGCTTGATCTGGCGGGCGGCGTCGTTCATGGCAAGGATCTCCTCGAGGTGTGGGGGGAAAAATGGGCAAGGGGTCGGGTGCGCCGACCGGAGGCGGGCGCGGGGGGGCCAGGCCGGGATGATTATCGCTGCTGCCGGTGGCGGGAAGGTGAGCACCGCAGGCGCCACGGGGCGGCCGGGCAGGCGGTCGGTGTCTCCAGGCACAGCGTCAATCGAACATCACATGGGGCACATCCCGCTGTCACGAAGCCTGCTTAGTGTTGGCGGCTTTCCCACTTCCGTCCTGCTCCCATGTCCGCTTCTGCTGCCCCCCTGCCGCCCCGCCGGGCCGTGCCGACCCTCCTGCTATCCTCCGCGCTGGCGCTGGCCGGCTGCGCCGGGAGCGACAACGCAACGACGTTGCCCGAGGCCGCCACCGCCCAACTCGCCGTGTTGGAAACCACCGACCTCCACGCCAACCTGCTGGGCTACGACTACTTCAAGCTCGCCGAGGACAAGTCGGTGGGCTTCGAGCGCACCGCCACGCTGATCCGCCAGGCCCGCGCCGACTTTCCGAACACCCTGCTGATCGACAACGGCGACACCATCCAGGGCACCGCGCTGGCCGACTACCAGGCCCTCGTGAGCCCGGTGGCCTGCGCCGACAAGCTGGCCACCTACAAGGCGATGGACGCCATCGGCTACGACGCGGGCACGCTGGGCAACCACGAGTTCAACTACGGCCTGCCCTACCTGGCCCAGGTGACCGGCGCCCGCTTCAACGTGGACGGCATGCCCGCAGTGTCGGCCCAGGCCAAATGCAAGGGTCCGGACTTTCCGCTGGCGCTGGCCAACGTCACCAGCCGCAAGGACGGCAACACGCTCTACCCGCCCTACGTGATGCTCGACAAGAAGATCACCGGCACCGACAAGGACGGCAAGCCCTTCGAGAGCGTGGTGAAGGTGGCGGTGATCGGCTTCACGCCGCCCGGCATCCTGGCCTGGGACAAGCGCTGGCTCGACGGCAAGGTGAACGTGCAGGGTGTCGTCGAGACCGCCGCCAAGTATGTGCCGATGGCCCGCGCGGCGGGCGCCGACCTGGTGATCGCCGCCTCCCACGGGGGCTTCGACAGCAGCGCCTACTCGCCGACCATGGAGAACGCCAACTACCACCTGGCCAAGGTGGCCGGGATCGACGCGATCCTGATGGGGCACTCCCACAGCGAGTTCCCCAACGCCGCCTGTGCCACCACCAGCTGCAACGCCAGCGGGGTGAACAAGGTGAAGGGCACCCTCCACGACGTGCCGGCGGTGATGCCCAGCTACTGGGGCAAGGCCATCGGGGTGATCAGCTTCAGCCTGGAGGTGAAGAACGGCAAGTGGACCATCGCCAAGGACAAGACCCAGGTGAGCCTGAGGAAGACCCTGCTCGACGCCGCCACCCGCAGCTACGTGGCGGCCGACACCGCGGTCTCGGCCGCCGTGCAGGCGGAGCACGCCTCGGCCATCGACTACGTAAAGACGCCCATCGGCCAGTCGGACTTTGCGATGAGCACCTACTTTGCCGACGTGGGCGACGTGTCGGCGATCCAGATCGTCAATGCCGCCCAGGCCGACTACGTGGCCCGCTACGTGGCCGCCAACCTGCCCGCCTACGCGAGCCTGCCGGTGCTGTCGGTGAGCGCGCCCTTCAAGAGCGGCTTTGCCGGCGGCTCCGATTTCACCGACGTGAAGGCCGGCAACATCGCCATCAACAACGCCGCCGACCTGTACCTCTACCCCAACACCGTATATGCGGTGAAGGTGAACGGGGCCGGCATCAAGGCCTGGCTGGAGAAGGCCGCCGAGCGCTTCAACCGCATCGACCCGGCGCTCACCACCGAGCAGGCCCTGGTGTCGGGCTTCCCGGGCTACAACTTCGACGTGTTCACCTCGGCCGAACTGAGCTACGAGATCGACGTGAGCCAGCCCGCCGGCAGCCGCATCCGCAACCTGCTCTACAAGGGCGCGGCGATCGACGTGGCGGCCGAGTTCATCGTTGCCACCAACAACTACCGCGGCTCGGGCGGCGGTGGCTTCCCCGGCCTCAACGGCAGCAATGTGATCTACGCCTCGCCCGACGCCAACCGGGATGTGTTGATCGACTACATCAAGGCCCGCCGCAACCTGGTGCTCGCCACCGATGGGGCAACCCGCAGCTGGCGCTTCACGCCGCTCACCACGGCCGGCCCGGTGATCTTCAAGTCGGCCAGCGGCAAGCTCGGCGTGGCCCAGGCCCTGGGCCTCGGCAGCGTCAGCGTGCTGCGCGACGACGACGGCTCCGGCAAGGGGCTGGGGGTGTACGCGATCGACCTGAGCCGCTGAGCGGGCACACGCCATCGCCAAGTCGCAGGCGGTGGCGTGTGAAGACAGAAACACGAATGGCCGGCTCTGTCGGCCATTCGTTTTGGCTGTGTCAACGTTACCCGTGGCGTGTAGGTGCGGCTTCAGAGGGCGTTGTAAAACCGCGCCGCACGAAGCCTAGATGTCGGCGCTGCCATGCAATCAATCGGATAACGTATTGGATGGCGGTGGCGGTTTTTGCCACACGCGCCGCTCACATGCCGGCGCCGCGGTTGAATGAAG
>JAEUNU010000079.1 GCA_016789125.1 Zoogloea sp.
GTGACGGCACTGTCGATGACCTGTCCGGGGTCGATGGCGATCTGCTCGACGGTGAGCTTGCCGGCCTCGATCTTGGCCGAGTCGAGCACGTCGTTGACGATGCCCAGCAGGTGCTGGCCCGATTCGACGATGCGGATGAACTGGTGGCGGGTCTGCAGCCCGACGCAGTCCCGCTGCCCGAGCTGGGCGAGCCCGAGGATGGCGTTGAGCGGTGTGCGGATCTCGTGGCTCATGTTGGCGACGAACTCGCTGCGGGCCCGGGCCAGCTTGCCGGCCTCGGCGCGGGCGGCGGAGCGGGCGGCGGCGTAGGCGATCTCCCGGGCCTGCTCGATGCGCTGCCGTTCGCGGGCGGCGAGCATCACGATGTAGAGGAGCAGGAAGGGCACCGCGGCGGCGGCGGCGAAGAAGAGCGGCGGGATCGCGTGGGCGTCGAGCTCGCGCTGGGTGACGAGGGCCGCCAGTGCGAAGGGGGAGGCCTCAATGCCCTGCTTCAGCACCGCGATCACCGGTTCGCCGGCCAGCGCCGGCAGCCCGTCGGCGCGCAGGCTGGCGCCAGCGCCCATGCGGGCGAGCAGGCCGGCGAGCGCCGCCTGCTGGAAGACAGGCGCGGCGAGGGGCGAGATGGGCTGCCCGGAGGCGGCCAGCACGATGCTTTCGGGGCGCTGGCCGTTGGTGCTGCGCAGCAGGCTGACGACGACGCTGACCGGGCTGTAGGCGATCACATGGCCGCGCAGGCTGCCCTTGATGATGACCGGCTGGCTGAAGCGCAGCAACGGGTGGCCGCCCAGCAGGGCCAGGCTGCGGGACTGGGGCAGCTGGCGGGCCAGAGCGGGGGAGTCCTCGGTCGGCGGGGCGGGGCCCTCGCCGGCCCGGGCGATCAGCTCGCCGTCGCGATCGATGAGGACGAGCTGGTCGTGGATGCGCCGCTCGCCCAGGCGCTCCTGCGCGACGAGCTGGGCGAAGCGGTCTTCTATGTTCTGGAGGTGCAGGCCCAGGCCGTACTCGATGCTCATGCCCAGGTCGCGGCCGGCGAAGTAGTTGGCGACGGCATCGGAGGCGGCCAGGTTGGCGAGGGAGTTGTGGCGCTCGGACAGGTAGGCCGACAGGGTGTCGGCTTCCTTGGCGAGCTCGAGGCTGGCGCCGTCGAGCAGGCTCTGCTCGAGCCGCTGCTGCACGCCCAGATTATGGACGAACAGCCCGACGGCGTAGGTGACGAAGAGCAGCAGCGCGACGACGTACTTGCGGGACGGCTTCAGCTGGAACAGGTCGGAGGGCATCGATCGGGCGGTCTCACCGGGCGGGTGGCAGATCGCGGAAGAACTCCGGCAGGTAACGCGGGGCGACGCGGAAGTATTTTTTCACCAGCCGCATGTAGGTGCCGTCGGCCTTGGCCCGGGCGAGGAAGGCGTTGAAGGCCTTGCGCAGCTCGGGGGAATCCTTGCGGAAGCCGGCGGCCATGCGCTGCTCCTCGGAGATCGGGCCGATCACCTTGATCTGGCCCGGCCACAGCTCGAGGGCCACCAGCACGTCGGGCACGTCGAGGAGGGTCATGTCGCTCTCGCGCTTGAGCATCGCGGGCACCACGTCGTTGATGTTGGTGCTGCCGGTGAAGCGCTTGAGCTTGAGGCCTTTGCCCTCGAGGTCGTAGAGGGTGGGGTCGAGGCAGGAGTTGTCCATCACGAAGGTGGTGCCGAGGCTCATCCGGGCCTTGGTGAGCTTGATGTCCTGCTCGCGGCTGCCGCTGGGCTTGATCGGCGCGACCGGGACGTCGGGCCGGGCGAGCAGCCAGACGGCCGAGGGGAAGGTGGGGTCGGAGAAATCTAGCAGCTTCAGGCGAGGGGGAAGGATGGTCATGCCGTTGGCGATCACGTCGCCCCGCACCGGCCGCGAGCCGACCTCCTGCACGCTGGGCTTGTAGCGGATCTCCTTGCCGGTGAGGTCGCCGATGACGTCGTTCCAGTTGGTCTGCACATACTCGTAGCGCACGCCGAGCTCCTTGGCGAAGAGCTGCATCAGCTCCACGTCGAAGCCGTCGCCGCTGCCGGTGACGAAGTTGGCGTAGGGCACCCCCAGGTGGCGCAGCACGCCGCGTTTGCGGACTTCGTCGAGATCCTGGGCGAAGGCTGACTGGAAGCACAGCAGCAGGCCGACAACGAGAAGGGCCGATCGGCCGAAGAGGCGGGAGCAGGTGGTGCGAGCCATGATGGAGCCTCGGGAAAGGGGCGGCGCGAAGGGGGGGCTGGGTGCGGCCCCCGCCGGACGGGGCCGCGCCTTGGGCGTGGTAAAGGGCTCAGGCCTGCATCGCAGCGGCGGCGATGTCGAGCGAGCGCAGGCGCAGGTCGGGGTCGAAGACGTCGCAGACGAGCATGAACTCGTCGGCCCTCGTGACCTCGGCGAGGCGGGACAGGCCGTCATGAACCCGCTCCGGCCCGCCGATGACCGCCGCCGCCAGGAAGTCGCCGATGGCGGCGCGCTCTTCGGGGCGCAGGCCCGGCATGAAGTTCTCGATCGGAGGCTGCAGCCGGCGCCGGTTGCCGGTGAGGATGCCGAGCACCCGCTGGTAGTTGCTGCTGGCGAGGTATTCGGCTTCGTCGTCGGTGGGGGCGGCGATCAGCGGCACGCCGATGATCACGTAGGGCTCGGCCAGCTGGGCCGAGGGGCGGAACTGGCTGCGGTAGAGCTCGATGGCCTGCAGCACCTGGCGCGGCGCGAAGTGCGAGGCGAAGGCGTAGGGCAGGCCCCGCTCGGCCGCCAGCCGGGCGGAGAACAGGCTGGAGCCGAGGATCCAGATCGGCACCTTGGTGTCGGCGCCGGGCATCGCCACCACGCGCTGGCCGGGCTGCACCGGGCCGAGTAGTTTCTGCACCTCGGTGACTTCGCGGGGGAAGTCGTCTTCGGTCTCGACGCGGTCGCGGCGCAGGGCGCGCATCGTGATGCCGTCGGTGCCTGGCGCGCGGCCGAGGCCGAGGTCGATGCGGCCGGGGTAGAGCTCGGCGAGGGTGCCGAAGGCTTCTGCGACCACCAGCGGGGCGTGGTTGGGCAGCATGATGCCGCCGGAGCCGACCCGGATCTTGCGGGTGCCGCCGGCCAGGTGGCCGACCAGTACCGCAGTGGCGGAGCTGGCGATGCCGGGCATGTTGTGGTGCTCGGCCACCCAGTAGCGGGTGAAGCCGAGTGCCTCGGCGCGCTGGGCGGTGGAGAGGGCAACGGAGAGGGCGTCGGCGACGCTGCGTCCTTCACGGACGGCAACGAGGTCGAGCATGGAGAGGGAGATGTCTTTTAATGTTTTCATGGGGCCTTATTGTAGTGGCTTTGGCGTGTCCGGCTGCGGCCCGGAGGGGGTGGCCGAAGCCTTGCGGGCTTCCAGTTCGGGGATCAGGGCGTCCAGCCGATCGGCCAGTTCGGCGGCGAGCTGGCGGGCTGCCGGATCGCCATCCCGGGCGGCCTGGTCGGCGCTGGCGGCGAGTTCCTGGATCGCCATGAGCTTGAGGGCGCCGGCGGTGCCCTTGATGTTGTGGGCGATGAGGGCGAGCTCCGGCAGCTCGCCTTCGGCCCCGCCGCCGGCGATGGCGCGCAGGCGCCCGAGATGGGTGAGGTAGCTGGCGAGGGCCTTGCTGGCGAGGCCGGTGACGAAGTCGGCCTTGCCCTTGAACTGGGCTTCGAGTTCGGTCCAGGGGACCAGGCCGGCGTGCGGCTGCGGTGGGCTGTCGTCGGGGGACGGTGGGGCGCTGCCGGGCTGGTCGGGAGGGGCGCCGGAGGCGGGCGCCTCGCGGGGGGCGTGGTGGCGAAGGAGCTCGCGGACGCGTGCGTCGAGCTCGATTGGCTTGGGCAGGTGCGCGCACATGCCGGCGGCGAGGCAGGCGTCGCGGGCCTCGGTCCCGGCGTGGGCGGTGAGGCCGAGGACGGGCAGCGCCGGGTAGGCGGCGTGGAGCCGTGCGGTGAGGGCGTAGCCGTCCATGTCGGGCATCTGGATGTCGGTGAGGACGACGTGGTAGGCGCCC
>JAEUNU010000104.1 GCA_016789125.1 Zoogloea sp.
CGCCCAAGCTGAGCGCCTCCGAAGACTTCTCGGAGTTCCAGAAGAAGGTGCCCGGCATGTTCTTCTTCCTCGGCTCCACCGACCCGAAGCGCGACCTCAAGACCGCCGCGCCCAACCACTCGCCCAAGTTCGAGATCGACGAGGCCGCGCTGGCGGTCGGCGCCCGCGCGATGACCGCGCTCGCGCTGGACTACCTGGCCCAGCCCTGAACCATCGCCGCGCTTCGTCCGGCGGGGCGCGGCCATTGGGGCTTTCCACAGACGAGCGAGGCCGACGGAAGGCTTAAAATCGGGGTGCCCCGTTTCGCAAGACGCCCCGATGACTGCGTGCAATCAAGTCATGTATGTGATCGAACAGGCGATGAGGTCCCACGACGACGAAGCCGCCCACTGGCTTCAACGGGTCATCGCCCTGCAGAGTTCCCCCGATGGCCAGGCCCATGCGCGGCCCCTCGCCATCGCCCGGGCCTACCTCGAAGAGCTGGTGGGCCAGCGGGCTGAGACCGGCCCGGCCTGAGCCCGGCCGGGCGCCGCCAGGCAGCCCCGCGGCCCCTGCTACCATCGGTGGATGACCCGCTACCACGACCTCGCCGACCAGACCGCCGCCCTGATCGCGGACGGCGTGCTGCGCCCCGGTGACCGCCTGCCCTCTGTCCGCCACACCTGCCGCCTCCACGGCCTGGCGCCGGTCACCGTCACCCAGGCCTACCACCTGCTCGAGAGCCGCGGGCTGATCGAGGCGCGCCCCCGCTCGGGCTACTTCGTGCGGGCGCGCCTCGGCCAGCGCCTGCCCGAGCCCGGGATGAGCCGGCCGGTGGGGCACTCCACGCAGCTCGAGGTGAGCGACTTCATCTTCGAGATCCTCGACAGCGTCAAGGACCCGGCGGTGGTGCCGCTCGGCTCGAGCTTCCCCAGCCCGTGGCTGTTTCCGCTGGACAAGCTGGGGCGCTGCCTGGCCTCGGCGGCGCGGCACCTCGACCCACTGGCCACCGTCACCGACCTGCCGCCGGGCAACGACGCGCTGCGCCGCCAGCTCTCGCTGCGCTACCTGGCCCACGGCGCGCGGGTGCCGCCCCAGGAGATCGTCATCACCTCGGGGGCGCTGGAAGGCCTCAACCTTTGCCTGCAGGCGGTCACCCGGCCGGGCGACCTGATCGCCATCGAGTCGCCCACCTTCTACGCCGGGCTGCAGGCCAGCGAGCGGCTCGGCCTCAAGGTGGTCGAGATCCCGAGTCACCCGCGGGAGGGCGTCAGCCTCGAGGCGCTTGAAGACGCCCTGCGCCACCACCCGATCAAGGCTTGCCTGTTCATGCTCAACTTCGCCAACCCCACCGGCAGCTGTGTGCCGGACGCGCGGCGGCGGGCGCTGGTCGAGCTGCTCGACCGCCACGACGTGCCGCTGATCGAGGACGACGTGTACGCCGAGCTGCACTTCGGCCCCACCGCGCCCCTGTGCAGCAAGGCCGTCGACGCTGCGGGGCGGGTGATGCACGTGTCGTCGTTCTCGAAGTGCCTGGCGCCGGGCTACCGCATCGGCTGGGTGGCCGCCGGGCGCTACGCCGGGCTGATCCAGCGCCAGAAGCTGTCCACCAGCCTGGCCACCACTGTTCCGGTGCAGATCGCCATGGCCGACTACCTGCGCCAGGGCGGCTACGAGAACCACCTGCGCCACCTGCGCCGCAGCCTGGCGGCCCAGGAGGCGGCGCTGGTGGCGGCCATCGAGGCCCACTTCCCCGAGGGCACCCGGCTCGCGCGGCCCCAGGGCGGCTACTTTCTGTGGCTGGAGCTGCCGCGCTGGGTGGATGCGCTGGCGCTGCATCGGCGGGCCCTGGCCCAGGGCATCAGCATCGCGCCGGGCCCCATCTTTTCGGCCAAGCGCGAGTTCGAGCACTGCATCCGGCTCAACTTCGGGCACCCCATCGACGCCCGCAGCCGGGAGGCCGTCGTCGCGCTGAGCCGCTTGCTCACGCCCTGAGTGCAGCGGCGGAGCATCTGTGTCTATTTGAAATCGAACAAGCTGAATCTGTTGCTATTCCTCGTCGGCGGTTCTAATCGGGCCCAGGAGGAATGCCCGCATGAACAAACCCGTCAGCAAGGTCCGCGAAGCGAAGCTCGAGCTCTACCGCAAGAAAGGAAAGATCCACGCCCGTGAGGTGCGTGGCCGCTTCAACACCGCCCGCTGGGCCATGGTGTGGCTCACCCAGATCATCTTCTACGGGGCCTGCTGGCTCGAGTGGGGTGGCCGCCAGGCCATCCTGTTCGACATACCCCACGAAAAGTTCTACCTCTTCGGCCTGGTGCTGTGGCCGCAGGACGCGCTGCTGGCGGCCATCGCGCTGATCCTGGCGGCCACCGGGCTGTTCCTCGTCACCGCGCTGGCCGGGCGCCTGTTCTGCGGCTTCGCCTGCCCGCAGACGGTGTACACCAGCATCTTCATGTGGGTCGAGGCGCGGGTTGAGGGCGACCACCTGGCCCGCCTCAGGCTCGACCAGGGCCCGCCGACGCTGCGCAAGCTGGCGCTCCGCGCCACCAAGCACGCCCTGTGGGGCCTGATCGCGGCGTGGACGGCGGTCACCTTCGTCGGCTACTTCACCCCGATCCGCGCGCTGCTGCCGGCCATCGCCGGCTGGACGCTGGGGTCGTGGGAGGCCTTCTGGCTGATCTTCTACGGGCTGTTCACCTACGTGCAGGCCGGCTTCGCCCGCGAGGCGGTGTGCCAGCACATGTGCCCGTATTCGCGCTTCCAGGGCGTGATGTTCGACAGCGCCACCCGCACGGTGAGCTACGACGCCGCCCGCGGCGAGCCGCGCAAGGGCGGCGGCGACTGCATCGACTGCGGCATCTGCGTGCAGGTGTGCCCCGTCGGGATCGACATCCGTGACGGCCTGCAGTACCCGTGCATCAACTGTGGCCTGTGCGTGGATGCCTGCGACGAGGTGATGGGCCGGGTTAACAAGCCCGTCGGCATCATCCGCTTCGCCTCCGAAAACGAACTGGCCGGCGCGCCCTGCGCCAGCGGCCGGCCGCGGCTGGCGGTGTATGCCGGCCTGATCGGCGCCTTCGTCGCCCTGGGCGCGTGGACGGTGAGCCAGCGCTCGCTCCTGCTCGTCGATGTGCTGCGCGACCGGGGCAGCCTGGCCCGCGAGGCTGCCGACGGGCGCATCGAGAACGCCTACACCCTCAAGCTCGCCAACCTGG
>JAEUNU010000128.1 GCA_016789125.1 Zoogloea sp.
GCCGCCTGCAGCCCAACCGCGGCAACGCCCAGCTGCCCTTCGTCACTCGCAAGGCCGCCAGCGACTTCCCGGTCACCCTCTACACCGGCCGCGAATGCGGCAGGCCCTGCGACGAAGGCCGCGCCCTGCTCACCAAGCGCGGCGTGCCGTGTGCCGAGACCAAGCTCGAGACCACCGACGACGTGGCGGCCTTCAAGGCCCGCTTCAACAAAGACCCGGTCGCCCCCACCCTCACCGTCGGCAAGGAGATGGAAACCGGCTACGCCGCCGGCGCCTGGGACCGCCTGCTCAACGAGGCCGGCTACCCCGCCGCCAAGCGCTGACCCGGCGCGCCGACACCCCCGCGGCCGGCCGGCTGCCCACCATCCGCCCCCAAGCAGCCAGCCCGCCGGCCACAGGCCCCCGCCCGGCACGGCGGCCCTACCGGAGGGGGTGGCGAGACGAGTCGAGGGCGTGTCGAAGGCCTCGTGCCGCGTGACGAGGCTCATCACAGCCCTGCAATGCCTCTCGTCAGGCCTGCAAACATCGACAAGGAGGCTGCAATCGTTGCTTGCACGGGTGCAAACATCGATTGCAGCCGTGTCGAGATGAGTTGCAGCGTTGACGAGACAGGTTGCAAGCCTGCAATCGTTCTCATCATAGTAAAAACCCTTAATTGCACGCGTGTGATTAAGGGTTTTTACTATGATGAGAAGCTTTGCAAGCTGTCCGAGAAGCTCGTGGACCCTGCGGAGACCCTCGAGCCGGGGCGCATCACCCTCGAGCCGCGCCTCGAGCCCGATGCGGGCGGGCGCGAAGCCTTCCGCGCACAGCACGAGAACACCGCGCGCCCGGCGGCTGGCACAATCACGCCCGACCCCGATGTTTTGTGTCGCTGGCTGCCTGGCCCGGCACAAACCAGGAAACCCGAACCCGCTCCAACCCCGGATTGCAAGCCCCCATGAAGATCGCCACCTGGAACGTCAACTCCCTCAAGGTCCGCCTACCCCACGTGCTCGACTGGCTCGCTGCCAACCAGCCCGACGCCCTGTGCCTGCAGGAGCTCAAGTGCGAGAACAAGGCCTTCCCCCTCGCCGAGATCGAGGCCGCCGGCTACCAGGCGGTGTTCAACGGGCAGAAGACCTACAACGGCGTGGCGATCCTCAGCAAGAAGCCGCTTGCCGACGTCACCTGCGACATCCCCGGCTTTGCCGACGAGCAGAAGCGCATCATCGCCGGCACCCTGGACGGGGTGCGCATCGTCTGCGGCTACTTCCCCAACGGCCAGGCGGTGGGCTCCGACAAGTTCGCCTACAAGATGGCCTGGCTCGAGGCCCTCACCGCCTGGCTCAAGGCCGAACTCGCCGCCACCCCGCAGCTGGTGCTGGCCGGCGACTACAACGTGGCCCCCGAAGACCGCGACGCCCACCCCGACTGGAAGGACGAGATCCATGTCTCGGTGCCCGAACGCGACGCCTTCAAGGCCCTGCTCGGCCTCGGCCTCACCGACGCCTTCCGGCTCTTCGAGCAGGACGAGCGCAGCTTCTCGTGGTGGGACTACCGGATGATGGCCTTCCGCCGCAATGTCGGCCTGCGCATCGACCACCTGCTGCTGTCCGCCCCGCTGGCCGAAAAGTGCAGCGCATGTTTTGTCGACAAGACCCCGCGCCGGCTCGAGCGCCCCTCCGACCACGCCCCGGTGGTCGCCGAGATCGCCGCATGAGCGCCCCCACGGCCGGTGGCGAGGCCGGCGCCGCCCCCCTCACTGCCCTCTACCCGGTGCTCGCGCAGCTGCCCGCTGCCGCCCGCGAGCGACTGCAGGCGCGGGCCCGGCGGGTGCAGGTGCCGGCGGGCACCAGCGTGTTCGACGAACGCCAGGCCTGCCAGGGCTTCCCCTTCGTGCTGGCGGGCAGCATCCGGGTCGTCAAGGCCGCCCCCAACGGCCGCGAGCTGCCCCTGTACCGGGTGACGCCGGGCGAGACCTGCATCATCTCGTCGGCCTGCCTGCTCGGCCACACCCCCTACAACGCCCGCGGCGTCACCGAGGCCGACACCACCCTGCTGCTGGTGCCCAACGCCGACTTCCAGGCCCTGCTGGGCGAGGCGGCCTTCCGCGACTTCATCTTCCAGCTCTTCTCCGAGCGCATCGCCGACCTCATGCAGCTCATCGAGGAGGTCGCCTTCCGCAAGCTCGACCAGCGCCTCGCCGCACTGCTGCTCGGCAAGGGGCGCAGCGTGCACACCACCCACCAGCAGCTCGCCGACGAGCTCGGCAGCGTACGCGAGATCGTCAGCCGCCTGCTCAAGGGCTTCGCCGAGCAGGGCCTTGTGGCCCTCGCCCGGGAGCAGGTGGACATCGTCGACCCGGCCGGCCTGCGCCGCATCGCCGGAGGCTGAGCCCCGCGGCGCTGCCCCTGTGTAACCAAGGTTACAGACGCCTCCATCAGCGAATGCTGAAATAGCGCCATCATTTCATCGGAGCAGGAGCGCATCATGAAAAACAACGTGGGTGGCATCGACAAGATTCTGCGTATCGTCGCGGGCCTCGGCCTGATCGCCTGGGCCGCCGTCGGCAACGGCCCGGCCTGGGCCTGGATCGGCGTGATGCCGCTGGCCACCGGCCTGCTCGGCACCTGCCCGGCCTACTCGCTGCTGGGTTTCAACACCTGCCCGCTCAAGAAGGACTGAGCCGCCAGGCCCGAGCCCTGCGCCCGGCCTCGCGCCGGGCGTTTTCGTTTACGCCGCCGCCAATAGGGACGCCGGGTGGGCTCACCCCTCCCGCACGCTCCAGAAGCCGATCCGCCCCAGGCTGGTCGCCAGGCGCAGCCGGGTGGCTCGCCAGTTGGCAAGGGCGTTGATGCGCTGCTGGGCGGCGTCGGCCATCGCCCGCTGGGCTTCGAGCAGCTCCAGCGTCGATCCGACCCCGGCCTTGAAGCGGCCCTGGGCAACCTCCAGCGATTTGGTGGCAAAGCCGAGCAGCTTCTCGGTGCTGGAGAGGGCCTCGGTTTCGCTCTGCAGGCTCTGGAAGGCCTGCCACACCTCCAGCGCCACCCTTTGCTCGACGCTTTTCAGGTCGGCCCGGGCGAGGTCCACGTCGGCCTCGGCGGCGCGCACCTGGTAGTGCCTGGCGAAGCCGTCGAAGATCGGCACCGCCAGCTGGAGCGCCACGCTGTTGTCGCGCTGGGCGATGTCCGGCACGGCGCTCGTGTAGTCGCGGCCGGTGTGGCTGCGGCTGGCGCTGAGGCTGAGGGTTGGCAGGTAGGCCCGCCCGGCGGCGTTGCTGCGGGCACGCGCGGCCTCCAGCCGGGCGCGGGCGGCGCGCAGCTCGGGGTGGGCCTGCTGGGCCAGCTCGAGCATCTCGCCGATGCCCTTGACGAAGTCGGTGTCGGGCAGGCGGGCGTCGTCGGCGTCAACGCTGAGCGGCCGGTCGGGCGATTCGCCCACGCTCACCGCCAGCCGGCCCTGGGCGTTGCGCACCGCGCCCTCGGCCCGCACCCGGGCCAGGATGGCCTGGGCGAAGGCGGTCTGGGTCTGCAGCTTGGAGGTGAGGTCGCCCACCGCGGCGGCGTGCTTGGCCTCGGCGGCCATGAAGCTCTGCAGGTTGATGCGCTCCACCTCGCGGGCCACGGCCAGCTCGCCCTGGGCGGCGAGGAGCGCGAAGTAGGCGTTGGCGGCGTCCAGGAAGACCGTCTGCACGCCGAGGTCCTGGCTGGCGACGGCGGCCTGGAGGGTCTGGCGGGCGCTCTCGACGTTGGCCTCCCGCTGGCCGAAGTCGAACAGGTTCCAGCCCAGCTCGAGCTGGCTGATGCGGCTCGTGCCGTCGTTACGGGCGGTGCTGCCGCCCTGGGCTATGGTCTGGCCGGTACGGCTGCGGGACAGGCTGGCGTTCAGGGTCGGCAGGTAGGCCGCCCGGGCGAGGCCCAGCCGGGCCGCCTGCAGGCGGCTCTCGGCCCAGGCCTGGCGGGTGCGCGGGTCATGGCAGAGGGCGCGCTTGACGACTTCGGCGAGGCTGATCGGGCCGCTCCCCACAAAGCCCTGCGCGGGGCACTCCGGCCCGCCGGCGAGCTCGGCGTCCAGCGGCACCCGGCCCGGCGGCGGCAGCGCGGCGAGACGGGCTTCGCTGGCGAGGGGGTCGAAGGCCAACGCACTGCTCCAGGCCGCCAGCAGCACGAGGGAGATCAGGAGGCGCTTCATCAGCCGGCCTCCGCTGCGGTCTGGGCCGGGGCCGCCGCCTGGCGGGCCAGCAGCTCGGCGGTGCTGAGGTCGTCCACCACCTTGCCGCCGCCAAGCACCACCACCCGCTCGGCGCTGAGGATGGTCTCGGGCCGGTGGGCGATGAGGATGCGGGTCAGGGCGAGGGACTGGATGGCCCGGTTGACGGCCTGCTCGCAGTCCACGTCGAGGTGGCTGGTGGCTTCGTCGAGGATCAGGATGCGCGGCTGCTTGTACAGCGCCCGGGCCAGGAACAGGCGCTGCTTCTGGCCGCCGGACAGCACGGTGCCCATGTCGCCGACCAGGGTGTGGTAGCCCATCGCCATGGCGGCGATCTCGTCGTGGATCTGGGCCAGGCGGGCGCATTCCTCGATGCGGGCGCGGTCGGGCGCCGGGTCGAAGAAGCAGATGTTGTCGGCGATGGAGCCGGCGAACAGGGTGTCGTCCTGCATCACCGTGCCGATCAGCGCCCGGGGCGCCTCGCCGCCGCTGCGGCGCAGGCTGGCCTCGCCGATCAGCACGTCGCCCTCGACCGGCGGGAAGACACCGAGGATGAGGTTGATGAGGGTCGTCTTGCCGCAGCCCGAGGGGCCGACAAAGGCCACCGACTGGCCCGGCGGGATCTCCAGGTCGATGCCGTCCACCACCCACGGGTCGGTCTCGGCGTAGCGGAAGCGCAGGCCCTGCAGGCGGATCGCCGGCACCGCGGCGGTGGCCTCGAGGCGCGGCGGGGCGTCGGCCTCGGGGCGGGTGAGCACGATGTCGGCGAGGCGCTCGCCCTGCAGGCGCAGCATGCGCAGCTCGAAGAACTTTTCGACCAGCCCGGCGACGCGGCCGTCGAACTGGTCCTTGTAGGCCTTGAAGGCCATCAGCACGCCCACCGTCATCAGCCCGTCGAGGGTCTGGCGGGCCCCCAGCCACAGGATGGCGATGCCGACCAGCCCGAACAGCAGGCCGTTGATCGACTCGAAGGCGATGAACAGGCGCTGGGTGCGCACCCCGGCGTTCACCTGCTCGGCCACCAGGCTCAGCCAGCCGGAGCGGCGCTCGTTCTGGCGCTGGAACAGCTTGACGGCCTTGATGCCGCGGACGGTTTCGAGGAAGTGCGACTGCTGGCTGGCGCCGTGGACGATCTCCTGCTCGGTGGCGAGGCGCAGCGGGCGGAACCACAGGGCGCGGATCAGCGCGTAGGCGAGCATCGCCGCCACCGCCATCCAGGCCAGCGGCGGGCTGTAGAGGAACATCATGGCCAGGGTGACGCTCGCCATCAGCCCGTCGATGAGGGCCGAGAAGAAGGAGGCGGTGAGCTTGCTCTGGATCTCATCCACCGCGCCGAAGCGCGACACGATGTCGCCCAGGTGGCGCTTCTCGAAGTACTGCACCGGCAGGCGCAAGAGGTGGGCGAAGACGTTGGTGCGCCACTGCAAACTGAGGTTGGTGCCGATGTGCAGCAGGATCCACGAGCGCAGGGCCGAAAACACCTGCTGGACGATCAGCAGCAGGCCGAAGCCGAGGGCCAGGGTGGTGAGCAGGTCGCGGTCGGCCGACACCAGCACGTGGTCGATCACCCACTGAAGGTAGAAAGGGCTGGCCAGCGCGAAGACCTCCAGCGCGACGGCCAGGATCAGCACCTGGGTGCCGGCGGCAAACAGGCCGTCCACCCGGCCGATCAGGTCGCGGAAGCGGATCGCCGGCGGCGGCGCGGAGGGGCGGAAATCGGCGGTCGGCCATAGCTCCAGGGCCACGCCGGTAAAGCTGCGGGAGATCTCGTCCTGGGCTACCCAGCGCCCGCCGCTGGCCGGGTCGTGGATGAAGATGCCGCGGCGGGCAACCTTCTTGAGCACCACGAAGTGGTTGAGGTTCCAGTGCAGGATGCACGGCGTGCGCAGCTGGCCGAGGTCTTCGAGGTCGAGGCGCAGCGGCCGGCTGGCCAGACCCAGGGCGTTGGCGATGCCGATCAGCTGCCCCAGGGTGGCGCCGTGCTGGGAGATCGAGAACTGCCGGCGCAGCTGGGGCAGGTCGGTGCGCCGGCCGTGGTAGCCCGACACCATGCCGAGGCAGGCCAGGCCGCACTCGGTGGCCTCGGTCTGCAGGATGACGGGGAGCGAGCGCCCGAAGGCGGCGGGCAGGTGGGCAATCAGGGACATGGGCTCACAGTTTCCCGGTGATGCTGATGAGGGGTTCCAGGACCCATTCGTAGAGCTTCCTGCGCTCCTGCATGATGTCGGCCTCCAGCTGCATGCCGATCTGCAGGGGGCGGGCCTCGCCGTAGGCCATGATGGTCTGGGCCGACAGGTCCACGGTGATCCGGTAGAGGGGCTCGCCGGCGCCAGCGGCATCCAGCCCAGGCAGCCCGAGGGCCGACAGGTCCTGGCTCGCCAGGGCCACCCGGGCCACCTCGGTGACGCGCCCGGCGGTGTGGCCGAATTTCTGGTAAGGGTAGGCGTCGAAGCGCAGCATCACCGCCTCGCCCCCGCGCACGAAGCCCACCGCCTTGCTCGGGGCGAACAGGTGGGCCTGCAGGCGCGCGCCCGGCGGCACGATGGACAGCACCGGCCGGCTGGGGTCGACCGCGTGGCCGACCTCGGCGGTGACCGCGGTCACCACACCATCCCGCGGCGCGAGCACATGGAGGCGGCGGCGCAGCTCGCTCTCGGTGAGCTCCTGATCGGAGCTGGAGATGCTGCGATTGATTTCGGCGAGCTGGCGGGACTGCTCCAGGGGCAGGCGCTCCCGTTCGCCGCGCAGCAGGGTGAGCTCGCGCTGGGCGTTGAGGCGCTCCCGTTCGAGGGCTTGCAGCCGGGAGCGCTGGTCGATCAGGTCGGCCTCGCGCAGCTGCACCTGCTCGCCGGCGATGTAGTCCTTCTCCAGCAAGCCGCGATAGCGCTGCAGGGTGTCCTGGGCCAGGGCGACCCGGGCGCGCTGCCCGTCGATGGACTCCTCGATCACCCGCAGCTCGGCCTCGTAGGCGGCCTGCTTGCGGGTGAGCGCGGTGAGCTGCTCCTGCTGGATCGAGCGGGTCTTGCCCAGCTCGCTGCGCAGGCTGTCGCGGCGCGCCTCGACCTGCCCGGTGATGCTGGCCAGGCCGCCCGGCGCGGCGTCGCTCTTGCGCTCCAGCGACAGTACGTAGAGCACGTCGCCCTCGCGCACCGCCTGGCCTTCCGCCACGCGCTTTTCCACCACCACGCCGGCCTGATTGGGGTAGACCTTGGACCAGCCCCCCGCCGGCAGCAGCTGGCCGCTCACGGTGGTGCGCTTGGTATAGCTGCCGAAGGTGAAGAAGGCGATGAGCAGGCAGGTCGCCAGCAGCGCGATCGTGGCGAACACCGAGAAAGACAGGGGCTGGCTCAGCGAGACCGGCCCGAGCCAGTTGGTGCGCTGGGCATCGAGCGCTTCGGTGCGGAACAGGGAGTCGTCTTTCACGGGGAGAACGGGAGCAGGCCGGGCGGGGTCACGGAACGCAGGGTCGCACGCCCGCCGCTCGGGCGCCTTGAACTATTCCCGCAGCGCCGGCGAGTCAGCCATCGAAGCGTGAGGAATGCCCGGGCAGGTTGTTCAAATGGCAACGGGCCACCCTGGGGTGGCCCGTCGTGGGAGAACGCTCACCCGAAGCTTGCGATCATCCCGGCATCACGCGAGGCGTGAATCAGCAGCCGCAGGGCTTCGGGGCCGGCTGGCAGGTGGTCGGAGCCGGCTGGCAGGGGCTCGGAGCGGGCTGGCAGGGGCTCGGAGCCGGGGTGTAGCAGGAGCTACGGCCGAACAGGCTGCTCAGCAGATTCAGCTTGAAGGAGAACAGGCCGCCCAGCAGGCCGAAGGTGCCACCGGAAACGTTCTGGACTTCCTGGGAGGAGAGCTCGCGAATAGCCATTTTGAAACCTCTTGAGAGTGAGTGAAATAATTTTGATGTCGCACCGCCCGATCACCCGAAATGAGTAATCGCGCGATGAGCCCACTATAGCCTCAATAAAATTCCAAAATCGTGAAATATCCTTCTAATTCACCTTGCTTGATTGTTTTTATCACTTTTTATATTTTTTAGCGAAAGCGCATGATTATGCACATGACAAACGCCATGCCAATCACGCAGCACCGGCGCCCCGCCCGGCAATGTGATTGGCGATCCGCACGAAAGTGGCCACGTCGAGCCGCTCGCCGCGCAGCCCCGGGTCGATGCCGAGCTCGGCGAAGCCGGCTTCGTCGAGCAGATCCTTGAGGGTGTTGCGCAGGGTCTTGCGACGCTGGCCGAAGGCGGCGGTGACGACCTTGCCGAGCAGGGCCTCGTTGACCGCGGTGCACTCGGCCAGCGGCCGCGGCACCATCCGGACGATGCTCGACATCACCTTGGGCGCCGGGCGGAAGGCCCCCGGCGGCACGTCGAACAGGCGCCCCATGTTGTAGCGGTACTGCAGCATCACCGACAGGCGGCCGTACTCTTCGGTGCCCGGCTCGGCCACCATGCGCATGATGACCTCCTTCTGCAGCATGAAGGTCATGTCCTTGACCTTCTCGGCGTAGGCCGAGAGATGGAACAGGATCGGCGTCGAGATGTTGTAGGGCAGGTTGCCGACCACCCGCAGCGGCGCACCGTCGGCCACCAGGCTGCCGAAGTCGAACTTGAGCGCGTCGCCCTCGTGGATCGTCAGCTTGTCGGGCGAATGGGCGGTCTTGAGGCGGGCGATCAGGTCGCGGTCGATCTCGACCACGTGCAGGTGGTCGAGGCGGGCCATCAGGGGCTCGGTCATCGCACCGAGGCCGGGGCCGATCTCGACCATGCGGTCGCCCGGCAGCGGGCGGATCGCCTCGATGATCTTGCGGATGATGTTGGGGTCGGACAGGAAGTTCTGGCCGAAGCGCTTGCGCGCGAGGTGTTGATCGCTCATCCGGGGTGTCCTCTCGGGGAGTCACCGGCCCGGGGGCCGGCGACGGTGGTCAGTTGT
>JAEUNU010000134.1 GCA_016789125.1 Zoogloea sp.
TGCCGACACGGAGGATTTCTGGGTCATGCTGCCCATCGAGCGGGTCATGCGGCCCCACGCCCGCGAATGGATGTGGTGGGGCCTCGCCGCCCTCAGCCTGGCCATGCTCGGCGCCTATGCCATCGTGTCGCGCCTCAACCGCCCGTTGAAGGCCATGGTGATGGCCGCCCGCACCGTCGGGCGGGGTGAAGTGCCGCCCCAGCTCAGCGAAAGCGGGCCCGTCGAGGTCGCCGACCTGGCCCACGCCTTCAACCAGATGGCCAACGACCTGCAACAGCTCGACGCCGACCGGGCGCTGATCCTCGCAGGCGTCTCCCACGACCTGCGCACCCCCCTCGCCCGCCTGCGCCTGGGCGTCGAGATGTGCGGCGCCGACCCGGCCGACGTGGACGCGATGGTCTCAGACATCGAGGACATGGACCGGATCATCAACCAGTTTCTCGAGTTCTCGAAGAAGGACGGCGGCGAGCAGATCGAAGCCCTCGACCTCGCCGCCCTCGCTGACGAGTTGGCTGCCCTCTACGCCCGGCGCGGCTTCGAGATCGAGGTGCACCACAAGGGCCCCGCCCATGCCCTGGCACGGCCCCAGGCCCTGCGCCGGGCCCTCACCAACCTCATCGAAAACGCCATCAACTACGCCGGGCACGCCCCCGAACTCGAGGTCGGAGGCCCGGGCAGCAGGCCCGCCATCCACGTGCTCGACCGCGGCCCCGGCATCCCGGCTGACGAAGCCGAACGGGTCAAGCGCCCCTTTACCCGGCTGGAATCGGCGCGCAGCAACACCAAGGGCTCCGGCCTCGGTCTCGCCATCGTCGATCGCAGCGTACGCGGCCAGAACGGTGAATTTCGTCTCGCGGCCCGGCCGGGGGGCGGTCTCGACGCCTGCATTGAGCTTCCTGCCGCGCCAAAGGCCTGAGTTAAAGCTAGAATCGTGGCCATAACCTTCATTACGGGCGCCCCATGATCCTGTTCCACCAGTTCTTCGATCAGACCAGTTCAACCCTGACCTACCTGCTTGCGGACCCACTCACTGGTGATGCGGTCATCATCGATTCGGTCAAGGAGCACCTGGGCGCCTACCTCACCTTCCTGCAGGAACAGGAGCTCCAGCTGGCCTGGGTGCTGGAAACCCACGTTCATGCCGATCACGTCACCGGCGCCGCCGGCCTGCGCGAGATGACCGGCGCCCGCAGCGCCGTCGGTGCCGCGGGCGGTGTCGGCTGCGCCGACCGCCAGCTCGGCGACGGCGACACCATCGTCTTTGGCAACGAGGTCATCCGCGTCATCGCCACGCCCGGGCACACGCCCGGTTGCGTCACCTACCACTGGCGCGACCGCCTGTTTACCGGCGACTCCCTGATGATCGCCGGCTGCGGCCGGACCGACTTCCAGGGCGGAGACGCCGGCCAGCTCTACGACAGCGTCACCAAGCGCCTGTTTTCGCTGCCCGACGAGACGCTGGTCTATCCCGGCCACGACTACAAGGGCGCCCGGGTGTCCTGCATCGGGCAGGAAAAGGGGAGCAACCCCAGGCTGGCCGGACGCGGCCGCCAGGAGTTCATCGAACTCATGTCCCGCCTCGACCTCGCCCCGCCGGCGCTGATTGGCGAAGCCCTGCCGGCCAACCTTCGCTGCGGCAAACCCGGAGCCCACGAAATCCATGGCGCCTGACCTCAACACGCCCTACGGCCAGCTGGGCGGCGAAGACAGCATCCGCAAGCTGGTCCATCGTTTCTACGCGCTGATGGACACCCTGCCGGAAGCCTGGGACGTGCGCCAGATGCACCCCGAAGACCTCTCGGGCTCCGAAGAAAAGCTCTTCAAGTATCTCTCCGGTTGGCTGGGCGGCCCGCCGCTCTACGAGCAGGAGTTCGGCCACCCGCGCCTGCGGGCGCGTCACCTGCCCTTCGGCATCGCCAGCGCCGAGCGCGACCAGTGGCTGATGTGCATGCAGCTGGCCTTCGACGAATGCATCCCCGACAGTCCCCTGCGGGCCCGCCTGTGGGGTGCGATAGAAGGCCTCGCCGACCACATGCGCAACCGCGCCGATCCGGCCTGACTTCCCGGCCCCCGTAACCGCCCTGCCCCACCGAGCGATGAAATTCCTTTTCGACCTGTTCCCGATCATCCTGTTTTTTGCCGCTTACAAGTTTGCCGGCATCTTCGCCGCCACCGCAGTGGCCATCGCCGCCACCGTCGGGCAGATCGGCTGGGTGTGGTTCCGCCACCGCAAGGTCGACACCATGCTGTGGGTCAGCCTGGCGATCGTCACGATCTTCGGCGGTGCCACGCTGCTCTTCCACAACCCGACCTTCATCAAGTGGAAGCCCACGGTGCTCTACTGGTTCTTCGCAGCGGCGCTGCTGGTGTCTGCCTACGGGCTGCGCAAGAACCTCATCCGCACCATGCTGGAAGCCCAGATGAAGCTGCCCGAGCCCCTGTGGAACCCGCTCAACCTGGCCTGGGCGAGTTTCTTCGCGGTGATGGGCTGCCTCAATCTGCTGGTCGCCTACAACTTTTCCGAGGAAACCTGGGTCAACTTCAAGCTGTTCGGCGGCATGGGCCTGATGCTCGTGTTCGTCCTGGCCCAGGGGATGCTCCTGTCCCGCTACATCGAAGAGGAACCCAAGTAATGCTGTACGTACTGATCGGCGAAGACGCCCCCAACGCCCTCGACAAGCGTCTCGCCGCACGTGGCGAACACGTCGCCCGCCTGCAGGCGCTGCAGGCCGACGGGCGCCTCGTGCTCGCCGGGCCCTGCCCCGCCATTGACGCCAACGACCCTGGCCCGGCCGGCTTCACCGGCAGCGTGATCATCGCCGAGTTCCCTTCCCTCGCCGACGCGGAAGCCTGGGCCGCCGCCGACCCCTACATGACCACCGGGGTGTTCACCCGCTGCACCGTCAAACCCTTCCGGAAGACCCTCCCGTGAGCCTGGCCGACGAGATCCAGCAGCGCCTCGCCGTGCTTGCCCCGACGCAGCTCGAGCTGATCGACGACAGCGCCCTCCACGCCGGTCACGCCGGTGCCCGTGCGGGCGGCAAGCACTTCCGGCTGGCCATCGCCTCCGCGGCCTTCGCCGGCAAAAACACGGTGGCCCGCCACCGGATGATTTACGATGCACTCGGCGACCTGATGCACCGGGACATCCACGCCCTGGCCATCCAGGCACGCAGCCCTGAAGAGCTGTAAACTTTCAATCCGCTCCACCAAGCAAGGAAAACTGATGAAGATCGTCCCGAGCCGTCTGGCCGTGTCCCTTTTTGCCACTGCCATTGCGCTGCCGGCCTTTGCCCAGAACGTCGCAACCGTCAACGGCACCGCCATTCCCCAGTCCCGTGTCGATCTGCTGGTCACGGAGCAGAAGAATCAGGGCGCGCCCGATTCGGACCAGCTGCGTGCCGCGATCAAGGAAGAGCTGATCCGTCGGGAAGTCCTGAGCCAGGAAGCCCGCAAGAAGGGCCTCGAGAAGTCCGCCCCCGTTCAGGCCCAGATGGAGATGGCCCGCCAGGCCGTGCTGATCCGCGCCTACCTGCAGGATTTCGTGAAGGCACACCCGGTCAGCGACGCAGACGTCAAGAGCGAGTACGACAAGATCAAAACCCAGCTCGGCGACAAGGAATACAAGGCCCGCCACATCCTCGTCGAGAAGGAAGAGGACGCCAAGGCCATCATCTCCAAGCTCGACAAGGGCGAGAAGATCGAAGACCTGGCCAAGCAATCCAAGGACCCGGGCTCCAAGGACAAGGGTGGTGACCTCGGCTGGGCCAACCCGGCCGGCTTCGTGAAGCCTTTCGCCGAAGCCCTCTCCAAGCTCGAAAAGGGCAAGTACACCGCCACCCCGGTGAAGACCGACTTCGGCTACCACGTCATCAAGCTCGAAGACAGCCGCCCCCTGAAGGCGCCGGCCTTCGACGAGGTGAAGGGCCAGCTCAAGCAGCGCCTGGAGCAGCAGCGCGTCGAGAAGCACATGTCCGAACTTCGCAGCAAGGCGACGGTCAAGTAACAAGCGCCCCGCTTCATCGAGCCAGAGCCGACGCCCGCGTCGGCTTTTTTCATTGAGCTGTCTTCCGTCAAGCCATGGGCTGGGGCACACTGCTATCGTAATTCTGCGTTGTGCTTCGTCTCTTGCGCATCGAAGGAGAACACCATGGATGACATCCATCAGCCCCACGGTCAGGAAGCATTCTGGCATCTGCTGTACCGCTTCCTGTGGCCATTCCCCTACTTTCGGGACGTCACCCGGGGCAGTCTCCTCGAACGGCAGCAAAACTACCGCCACAACCGGCGCATGGGCACCCATCTGCCACGCTTCATGCTGAAGTGGGCGTGCCTTACCCTCTTCTTCTTCGCGCTGGGCTGCCTGTGCGAAGAGCTTCTCGAGATCGTGCTGCCCGCTGCCTGCTGCTACGTCACCAGCACCTGGACCCTGACCATACTCGTCCAGCTCACCGTGGCGTGGCTGTGGCTACGGCGCTTCCCCGAGCTCCATTGACGTAAAAAAGGAGCCTTTCGGCTCCTTTTCAGATCGTGCTGCGCAGCCCAGGGGTCAGAACATATCTTCCGGCATGGCCAACGCAGCCGCGGCGCCATTCACCACCGAATAAGCCAGACCCGGTGCCTGGGACAACACGTGGTCGGCATAGAAGCGCGCAGTGGTGACCTTGGCCTGGTAGAAGCCCGCATCGCCACTGCCTTCGGCCAGACGCCGTGCCGCAACCAGCGCAGCCCGGCCCATCTGCCAGCCGCCCGCCACGATGCCCAGCAGCTTCAGGAAGGGCACGGAGCCCACCGAGGCAGCCTTGATGTCCTGGCCGTAGGTGGCAACGATGTAAGCCACCGCTTCTTCGAGGGCGGTGACGCCGGCGGAGAGCGACTTGCGCATCGCGGCGAACTCGTCGCCGGACGCCTCGGCCAGGCGGGCCTCGACCTTACGCATCTCGGCAATCACGGCTTTCACGGTCTGGCCGCTCTCGCGGGCGATCTTGCGGCCGATCAGGTCGTTGGCCTGGATCGCCGTGGTGCCCTCGTAGATCGAGGTGATGCGGGCGTCACGGAAGTGCTGGGCGGCGCCGGTTTCCTCGATGAAGCCCATGCCGCCATGCACCTGCACGCCGGTGGAGGTGAGCTCAATGCTGCTCTCGGTGAGCCAGCCCTTGACCACCGGGATCATCAGATCCATGAAGGCCTGGTTCTGGGCACGCACCGCTTCGTCCGGGTGGTGATGAGCCATGTCGGTGGCCGCACCCACCACATAGGCGAGGGCACGCTGGGCTTCGATCTGCGACTTCATGCTCATAAGCATGCGGCGCACGTCGGCGTGGTGGATGATGCTCACCTTCGGGCCGCCGCGCACGCCGGCCTCGGTACCCTGGACGCGGTCCTTGGCGTAGGCCAGGGCCTGCTGGTAGGCGCGCTCGGAGAGCGCCAGGCCTTCCATGCCCACCGCGAAACGGGCCTCGTTCATCATGATGAACATGTACTCCAGGCCGCGGTTTGCCTCACCCACCAGGGTGCCGATGGCGCCGCCGTTGTCGCCAAAGGCCAGCACCGCCGTGGGGCTGGCGTGGATGCCCAGCTTGTGCTCGATGGAGACGCAATGCACGTCGTTGCGCTCGCCCGGGGTCCCGTCGGCGTTGAGCAGGAACTTCGGCACGACGAACAGGGAGATCCCCTTCACCCCCTCCGGCGCGTCCGGCAGACGGGCCAGCACCAGGTGGATGATGTTGTCGGTCATGTCGTGCTCGCCGTAGGTGATGAAGATCTTCTGACCGAAGACCTTGTAGGTGCCATCACCCTGGGGCACGGCGCGGGTGCGCACGGCGGCCAGGTCGGAGCCGGC
>JAEUNU010000148.1 GCA_016789125.1 Zoogloea sp.
GAGGATCGAACTCACGACCTCCGCATTGCGAACGCGGCGCTCTCCCAGCTGAGCTATCGGCCCACGTAAGGCGCGCATTATAACGATGCTTCCTGCCGCTGCAAAGCCCCTCTTGCAGCCTGTTGCTCAGGTTTCGTCGTCTTCGCCGGAGCCCACAGCGGCGCGGCCGAGGCGGTCGGCGACGGCAGCCCAGTCGGGGCTGGCCGGCGGAGCCTCGACGAGGATGCGTGCGGCGCCGGATTCGTCGAGGCTGCGCAGGCACGCGTAGAGATCGTGACCGTAGCCGGCCGGGTCGGCGGGGGCCTGGACCCAGGTGACGCCATCGGCCAGGCCGGCGGGCGCGGCGCAGCGGGCCAGCACCGCGTCGCCGGGGCGGGCCTGGGCGGCCAGGGCGTCGGTGGCGACGAGTTCGAGCGGGGTGCGCGGCGCGTAGTGGGCGGCGAGCGCGCCGGACACGCGGGGCGTGGCGCCCTCCTCCACTGCACTTTCGACTTCGCCGCGCAAACGCGGGCGGCGGCCGAGGACGCGGGCGATTTCGTCGGCACCGATGGCACCGGGCCGCAGGATGACGGGCACGCCGCGGGAGAGGTCGACGATGGTGGATTCGAGCCCCACCTTGCAGGCGCCGCCGTCGAGGATCAGAGCCACCCGACTGCCGAGCTCCTGGCGCACGTGGTCGGCGGTGGTGGGGCTGATGCGGCCGAAGCGGTTGGCCGAGGGTGCGGCGACGCCGGAGCCGAAGGCGCGCAGCAACTCGAGCGCCACCGGGTGATCGGGCACCCGCAGGCCGACGGTGTCCTGCCCGCCGGTGACAAGGTCTGGGACGCTCTCGTCCTTCTTGAGGATCAGGGTCAGCGGGCCGGGCCAGAAGGCCCGCGCGAGGGCGATGGCGTCCTTCGGGACTTCCCGTGCCCAGGTCATGATCTGCCCGGCGTCGGCCAGATGCACGATCAAGGGGTGGTCAGACGGGCGGCCCTTGGCCGTGAAGATCTTTGCGACGGCGTCCGGGTTTAGGGCGTCTGCGCCGAGCCCATACACCGTCTCGGTGGGCAACGCGACCAGTTCGCCCTGGCGCAGGAGCTGGACCGCGCGCTGGATGTCGTTCATGGCGGCGCTCAATCGCCCCGGATGCCGATGGCCTCGCGGGCGGCCAGGGCCTTGGCGAGCACGTCGTCGGCATCGCTGCCGACCACCGTGAAATGGCCCATCTTGCGGCCATGGCGGGCGTGGTGCTTGGCGTAGAGGTGCAGGCGCAGGCCGGGCACGGCGTGCAGCAGCGACCAGTCGGGCTCGCGGTAGCGGCCGTGGGACTCGCCGCCTTCGTACCACAGCTCGCCGAGGAGATTGACCATCACCGAAGCGCTGTGCTGGCGCGCTTCGCCCAGCGGCAGGCCGCACAGGGCACGCACCTGCTGCTCGTACTGGCTGGTGACGCAGGCGTCGATGGTGTGGTGGCCGCTGTTGTGGGGGCGCGGGGCCTTTTCATTAACCACCAGCTCGCCGCGGCTGACGAAGAATTCGACCGCCAGCGTGCCGATGAAGCCCAGCCGCTCGGCGATGCGCTCGGCGTATTCCTGGGCCGCGTCGCGCTGGCAGGCGGAGGCCCGTGCCGGCGCAATGGAGACATCGAGAATGCCGTTGGTGTGGCGATTCTCGACGGTCGGGAAGCACTTGACGTGGCCGGCCTCGTCGCGGGCCAGCACCACCGACACCTCGTAGTCGAGGCTCAGCATCTGCTCGAGCACGCAGGGCTCGCCCTTGAAACCGTGGAAGGCGTGGAGGGCTTCGGCGGCGTTGGCGACGCGGGCCTGGCCCTTGCCGTCGTAGCCGAAGCGGGCCACCTTGAGGATGGCCGGATAGAGGCTGGCGGGCGCCGCAGCGATGTCGGCGTCGGCGTTGATCACCGCGAAGGGGCCGTGGGGCAGGCCGTTGTCGCGCAGGAAGCTTTTTTCGGCGATGCGGTTCTGGCACACCGCCACCGCCGAGGCACCGGGCCGCACCGGCACGAACTTGGCCAGATAATCCAGGGTGTCCGCCGGGACGTTCTCGAACTCGGTGGTGACTGCCGCAGAGCCTTCGGCCAGGGCATCGAGGGCGGCGTAGTCGTCGTAGGCCGCCTGCAGGTGACGGTCGGCGATGAGGCCGGCCGGGCTGTTGGGGTCGGGGTCGAGCACCCAGACCTTGTAGCCCATCTCGTGGGCGGCGGCGACGAAGAAGCGGCCGAGCTGGCCGCCGCCGAGCATGCCGAGGGTGGCGGGCGGGAGGATCATCGCGTCACGTCCTGAGTCAGATCGGGTCGAGGTTCATGGCCAGCACGCTGGCGGTCTGCTCGGCGCGGAAGGCTTCGAGCTTGTCGGCCAGGGCTGCGTCGGTGGCGGCCAGCAGGGCCACCGCAAACAGGCCCGCGTTGGCGGCGCCGGCCTCGCCGATGGCGAAGGTGGCAACCGGGATGCCCTTGGGCATCTGCACGATGGAGAGCAGGGAGTCCTTGCCCGACAGGGCCTTGGACTGCACCGGCACGCCGAGCACCGGCACCGTGGTCTTGGCGGCGATCATGCCCGGCAGGTGGGCGGCGCCGCCGGCCCCGGCGATGATCGCCCTGAGGCCGCGGGTGCGGGCCTGTTCGGCGTACTCGAACATCAGGTCGGGCGTGCGGTGGGCCGAGACGACGCGGGCTTCGAAGGGCACGCCGAAGTCCTTGAGGACCTTGGCCGCGGCCTGCATCGTCGGCCAGTCGGAGTTGGAGCCCATGACGATGCCGATGACGGGTGAGGAGCTATTCATTGGTGTGTTGTGTGTTCGGATGTTGATGAACGCAAGGCGGGTGCGCGGGGCCGGTGGTCGGCCCCTGCGACGCTCAGCCCCGGCTCTTGGCCAGCGCCCGCTCGGCGGAGACCACGGTGTTGACGAGCAGCATGGTGATCGTCATCGGGCCGACACCGCCGGGCACCGGCGTGATGGCGCCAGCGACTTCCTTGGCGGAGTCGAAATCCACGTCGCCGCACAGCTTGCCCGCATCGGGCCCGTCCTGCAGGCGGTTGATGCCCACGTCGATCACGATGGCGCCGGGCTTGACCATGTCACCGGTGACGAAGCGGGGCTTGCCGATGGCGGCCACCAGAATGTCGGCGCGGCGGGTGTGGAAGTTCTGGTCGCGGGTGCCCGAATGGCACACGGTGACGGTGGCGCCGGCGGCGGTGAGGAGCATCGCCATCGGCTTGCCGACGATGTTGGAGCGGCCGATCACCACGGCTTCGGCGCCGCGCAGGGGCGCTTCGATGCTCTTGAGCATCTCCATCACGCCGTTGGGCGTGCACGGCACGAAGGCTTCCTGGCCCTGGGAGAGGCGGCCGACGTTCTCGGCGTGGAAGCCGTCCACGTCCTTCTCGACCTTGATGGCTTCGAGCACCAGCTTTTCGTCGAAATGCCGGGGCAACGGAAGCTGGACGAGGATGCCATGCACCGAAGCATCGGCGTTCAGTTCGGCGATCTTGCCGAGCACCTCGGCCGGAGCGGCGTCCTGCGGGTATTCGAACTTGAGGGACTTG
>JAEUNU010000193.1 GCA_016789125.1 Zoogloea sp.
GCCACCGGCAGCAGCAGCCTGGGCGGTGCGGTGAGTTACACCGAAAACGGCCTGCCGGTGGTGATCGACAGCAGCGTGCGGATCTTCGATGCCGAGCTGTCGGCCGCCGACAGCTTCGACGGCGCCACCCTGACCCTGGCGCGCAGCGGCGGCGCCAGCAGCCAGGACGTCTTCTCGGCCACCGGCAACCTGGCCGCCCTCGTCGGGGGCCAGGGCCTGGTGCTGGGTGGTGTGACGGTCGGCACGGTGGTCACCAACGCCGGCGGCACCCTCAGCCTGTCGTTCAACGCCAGCGCCACCCAGGCCCGCATCAACGAGGTGCTGAGCTCCATCGCTTATGCCAACAGCTCGGATGCGCCGCCCGCCAGCGTGCAGCTCGACTGGGCCTTCAGCGACGGCAACAGCGGCAGCCAGGGCAGCGGCGGGGCGCTGGCCGCCAGCGGCAGCTCGACGGTCAACATCGCCGCAGTCAACGACGCGCCGGTGATCACCTTTGTCTCGGGCAACGCCAACTACCCGGAAAACGCCGGGGCGGTCATCGTCGCACCCGCGGCAACGGTGTCCGACGTGGACTCCACCGATTTCGCCGGCGGCCGGCTGGTGGTGTCTTTCTCGGCCAACGGCCAGCCCGAGGATCGCATCGCCGTCCGCAACCAGGGCACCGGCGCCGGGCAGATCGGGGTGAGCGGCAACAACGTGACCTACGGCGGCGTGGTGATCGGCATCTGGTCCGGCGGCACCGATGGCGCGACGGCGCTCGTCGTCAGCTTCAACGCCAGCGCCACGGCCGAGAGCGCCCAGGCCCTGGGCCGTAACATCACCTACGAGAACGTCTCCGACAACCCGTCGACCCTCGTCCGCACGATGGTGTGCTATCTCGAGGACGGCGACGGTGGCACCAGCAACACCGTGAGCGGCACGCTCACCATCGTGCCTGCCAACGACGCGCCGGTGGTGGCGATCACCCCCGCGAGCTATGCCGCCACCGAGCAGGTGGTGCTCACCCTCAGCGGCACCGGCATGTCGGTCAGCGACGCCGACGCCGGCACGGCGGTGCTGCGTGCCACCCTCACGGTCGCCTCGGGCGCCCTCAGCGCGGGCGCGGGTAGCACGGGCGTCACCCTGGCCGGCTCGGGCAGCGGCAGCCTCACCGTGGATGGCACCGTGGCCCAGATCAACGCCTTCCTGGCCGGCAGCTCCGGGGCCAGCCTGAGCTACCTGATCGACACCGACGCCCCGCCGACCAGCGACACCTTGACGCTCAGCGTCGATGACCTGGGCTATTCGGGCGGGCCGGCCCGGAGCGGCGCCGACACGGCGACGATCAACATCACCGCGGTCAATGACGGCCCCATCAACCACATCCCCGGTGCACAGGTGACCGGGGTCAACACGGCCCTGGTCATGAGCGCCGCCAACGGCAACGGGCTGTCGATCACCGACGCCGACGCCGGCAGCGCCCTGATGCGGGTCGCGCTCACCGCCACGAGCGGCACGCTCACCCTCGGCACCACCGCCGGCCTGGCTTCCGCGTCGGGCAACGGCACGGCCAGCGTGATCGTCACCGGCACCCTCGCTGCCATCAACACGGCCCTCGACGGGCTGCGCTTCACGCCCGCCAGCGGCTACAGCGGCACCGCCAGCTTCGTCGTCGAGACCAGCGACCAGGGCAACACCGGCGGCGGTGCGCTCAGCGACATCGACACCGTTTTCGTAAAGGTCGGCGCCAGCCGCTACCAGCAGGGCGTCGACGGCTACACCGGCACCGAAGACACCTACGTCTCCGATGGTGCCACCACCACCAGCTACGGCAACGCCACCACCGTCGTCACCGACGACGGCGCGCCGGTCACCCAGGGCCTGCTCCGCTTCGGCAACCTCTTCGGCAGCGGCGTCGGGCAGATCCCCTACGGGGCGGTCATCAACTCGGTCGCGCTGTCGTTCTATGTCACCAACATCGACGCCAACGACAGCGTCTCCCTCTACCGGATGTTCAGCGCCTGGGACGAAAGCTCCACCTGGGACAGCCTGGGCTCGGGCGTCTCGCTCAATGGCGTCGAAGCCGCCAGCAGCGCGGACGTGGCCAACTGGGATGCTGGCATCAGCGGCTGGAACACCATCACCAGCGGCCTCACTGCGACTGTCCAGGCCTGGGCCAACGGCGCCACCAACAACGGCTGGGTCTTCAATACGCCGAGTGTGGCGGCGGAAAAATGGACTTTTGCCTCCTCCGAATACGCCACTGTCAGCCAGCGCCCCTATCTCGTCGTCAGCTACACGCCGCCGGCCCCGCCGGTGATCACCAGCAACGGCGGAGGCGATACGGCGTCGGTGAACGTGGCCGAGAACGGCACCTACGTCACCACCGTTACCGCCACCGATGCCGACAGCGCCCAGAGCGCCCTGAGCTACGCCATTGCCGGCGGAGCCGACGCGGACAAGTTCAGCATCACCGCCTCGGGCGTCCTGAGCTTCAAGGTCGCCCCCGACTACGAGGCCCCGGGCGACATCGGCGCCAACCGGGTGTACGACCTCACCGTCCGGGTGTCGGACGGCTATGTGGCAGACACCCAGGACATCACCGTCACCGTGACCGCCGTAAACGAGGCGCCGGCCCTCGGTGGCCTGGGCGGCAGCGTCAGCCACACCGAAGGCGGCGCGGCGGCCGTCCTGGCCGGCACGGCCACGGTGTCCGACCCCGAGCTGTCGGCCGCCAACAGCTTCGACGGCGCCACGCTCACCCTGGCCCGCAGCGGCGGCGCCAACGCCGAAGACATCTTCTCGGCCACCGGCCGGCTTGCCACCCTCACGGCGGGGCAGAACCTCGTGCTCGACGGCGCGGTGGTCGGCACCGTCAGCGCCAATGGCGGCGGCACCCTCGGCCTGTCGTTCAATGCCAGCGCAACCCAGGCCCGCATCGACGAGGTGCTCCGCTCGATCGCCTACGCCAACAGCGCCGACGCCCCGCCGGCCAGCGTTCAGATCCGCTGGACTTTTAGTGATGGCAACACCGGCAGCCAGGGAACGGGGAGCGCGCTCACCGCCGTCGGCATCACAACGGTCAACATCACTGCCGTCAACGACCCGGCGGTGATCGGCGGCGCCGACACGGCCAGCCTCACCGAGACCAATGCGGCGCAAAGCACCGGCGGCACCCTGACCATCAGCGATGTGGACGGCGCGGCCAGCTTCGTCGCCCAGAGCAGCGTCGCCGGCAGCAACGGCTACGGGAGCTTCAGCATCGCGTCCAACGGCGTCTGGAGCTACACGATGGGCTCGGCCCACGACGAGTTCGACGCCGGCCTCACCTACACCGACACCTTCACGGTGGCCGCCGCCGACGGCACCACCCACCTGATCACGGTGAGCATCACCGGCACCAACGACGTCGCCAGCCTGAGCAGCGGCAGCGCATCGCTCACCGAAACCGATGCGGTGCAGAACACTGGCGGCACGCTGAGCCTCACCGACGCCGACACCACGGACGCGACGGTCGTCGCCCAGGCCGATACTGCCGGCACCTACGGCCGCTTCAGCATC
>JAEUNU010000285.1 GCA_016789125.1 Zoogloea sp.
GGGCGGCCGGCAGCGCGCCGGCCACGTCGGCGAGGCCGCCGGTCTTGAGGAGCGGGAAGATCTCGGCACAAACCTGGAGTACGTGCATGGCGGTCATCCTTGAAGGGCGTCGAGCATCTGCTGGGTGACCAGCACCACGCCGCCTTCGGTGCGGTGGAAGCGGCGCGCGTCGAGGTCGGCGTCCTCGCCGATCACCAGGCCTTCGGGCAGCTTGCAGCCCCGGTCGATGACCACCTTGC
The DNA here is from genome assembly GCA_016789125.1 of Zoogloea sp. Taxonomy (GTDB): domain Bacteria; phylum Pseudomonadota; class Gammaproteobacteria; order Burkholderiales; family Rhodocyclaceae; genus Zoogloea. The sequence continues at coordinate 240 of JAEUNU010000285.1, forward strand.
GCAGCCGGCAGTGGCGGTTGATCTGCACGTCGGGCAGCACCACCGCCTCGCTGATCTCGCAGTAGGAGCGTACCAGGATGCTCGAGAAGAGCACCGAGTTGCGGATCACGGAGCCCGACACAATGCAGCCGCCCGACACCAGCGAGTCGACCGCCATGCCGCGGCGGCCGTCCTCGTCGTGCACGAACTTGGCCGGGGCCAGCTGTTCCTGGTAGGTCCAGATCGGCCAGTCCTTGTCGTACATGTTGAGGGCCGGGGTGGTGGAGGCGAGGTCGAGGTTGGCCGCCCAGTAGGCGTCGATGGTGCCCACGTCGCGCCAGTAGGGGCCCGAGAAGGGCGGCGTGGTGATCGCCGACAGGCTGAAGGGGTGGGCCTGGGCCTGGCCTTCGGCGACCGCGCGGGGGATCAGGTCCTTGCCGAAGTCGTGGCTGGAGTCGTGGTTGCGGGCGTCTTCCTCGAGCAGCCGGTAAAGATAGGGCGCGTTGAAGATGTAGATGCCCATGCTCGCCAGCGAGACGTCCGGGTTGCCGGGCATGGCCGGCGGGTCGGCGGGCTTCTCGACGAACTGGGTGATGTGGCGGGCGTCGTCGATGGCCATCACGCCAAAGGCGTGGGCGTCGCGGCGGGGCACCTCGATGCAGCCCACCGTCACCATGCGGCCGCTCTGCACGTGGTCGCGCAGCATCACCCAATAGTCCATCTTGTACACGTGGTCGCCGGCCAGGATCAGGATGTATTCGGGCGGGCGGGATTCGTCGCGGATGATGTCGAGGTTCTGGTAAACGGCGTCGGCGGTGCCCTGGTACCAGTGTTCCTCGTCGACACGCTGTTGGGCCGGCAGGAGCTCGACGAACTCGTTGAGCTCCTTGCGCAGGAAGCTCCAGCCCCGCTGCAGATGGCGCAGCAGGGAGTGGGACTTGTACTGGGTGATCACCCCGATGCTGCGCATGCCCGAGTTGATGCAGTTGGACAGCGCAAAATCGATGATGCGGAACTTGCCGCCAAAATGCACCGCCGGCTTGGCGCGCACGTTGGTGAGGTCGCGCAGCCGCGAGCCCCTGCCGCCTGCCAGCACCAGCGCCAGGGTTCGGCGCGCATCCCTTCGGTCGATTGTCTTGCCGGTATCCATGATGTGCTCTTTTCTGCTTGCTTGATTTGAACGCTATGGTTTCCGCTCGCGGGCCTGGAGGCAGCGTGACGGCTGCGTGGCAGGGCCCCGGGTGATGTCATTGTGATTTTCCCGCACTTTGCGCCGCCCTGCCTGTCAGGTGTCGCACGAAACCGCGCCGCCGGGTGTCTCCACCAGCACGCGCAGTGTCCGCCCGGGGCAGTCGATGCTCGCCGGCAGGGCAGTGCCGGCGTCGGGAGGCTGCCCGTCCGGGGTGTCGCTGTCGAAGGCCACCTGCCAGCGGCCCGGGGGAAGCGTGAAGCGGCAGGGGGCCGGGTCGCGGTTGATGAGCAGCAGCACCGGGGCCGGGTCGCCCGGCGTGGCGGCCCGGGCCGGATCGTCGGGGGCTGCGTCCAGCCAGATCGCCAGCGCGCCGTTGTCGGCCTGCCAGGCGGTGGCGCAGAGGGGGCGGCCGTCGGGCTCCAGCCAGCGCACGGTGGGCGCCGCGGCGTCGTCGGACGGGCCTTTCAGCCAGCGGGCCTGGCGCAGGGCCGGGTGTTGCCGGCGCAGGGCCAGCAGGCGGGCGGTGCAGGCCAGCAGCGCCGTGTCTGCGTCGGGCCAGGCGAGCCAGGTGGTGGCGTTGTCCTGGCAGTAGGCGTTGTTGTTGCCCCGCTGGCTGTGGCCGATCTCGTCGCCGGCCAGCAGCATCGGCGTGCCCTGGGACAGCAGCAGGCTGGCGAGCAGGGCGCGCTGCAGGCGCCCGCGCAGGGCCAGCACCGCCGGGTCGGTGCTGTCGCCCTCGACGCCACAGTTGATCGAGGCGTTGTGGTGGTGGCCGTCCCGGTTGTGTTCGCCGTTGGCCAGGTTGTGCTTGTGCTCGAAGCTCACCAGGTCGCGCAGGGTGAAGCCGTCGTGGGCACAGATGAAGTTGACGCTGGCGGTGGGCGCCCGCCCGTCGTGGTGGAACTGCCCGCTCGACGCGGCGAAGCGGTGGGCGAAGCCGCCCCGGTCGCCCTGGCCGTGCAGCCACCAGCGGCGCAGGGTGTCGCGGTACTGGTCGTTCCATTCGCGCCAGCCGGGGGGGAAGGCGCCCAGCTGGTAGCCGCTGGCACCGATGTCCCAGGGTTCGGCGACCCACTTGAGGCGCGACAGCAGCGGGTCGGCCTGCAGCGCGGCGAAGAAGCCGGCGCCCCGCTCGAAGTGGCCGTGGCGGTTGCGCCCCAGGGTGGTGGCGAGGTCGAAGCGGAAGCCGTCCACGCGGTAGTGGGCGGCCCAGTGGCGCAGCGCGCCGACCACCAGCTCTACGACCCGCGGCTCGGCCAGGTTGATGGCGTTGCCGCAGCCCGTCCAGTTGAGATAGGCGCCATGGGGGCCGAGGTGGTAGTAGTGTGCGTTGGCGAGGCCCCGCAGGGACAGGGTGGGGCCCAGCTTGTCCACCTCGGCGCTGTGGTTGAAGACCACGTCGATGATGACTTCGAGGCCCTCGGCGTGGAGGGCGTCGATGGCGTCCATCAACTCGTCGCCCGGCGTGGTGCCGGGCTGGCCGCTGCCGTAGCGGGTTTCGGGGGCGAGCCAGGCGATGGGCGAGTAGCCCCAGTAGTTGGCGAGGCCGCGTCGCTGCAGGGCGGCCTCGTCGGCCCTGAAATGCACTGGTAGCAGCGACAGGGTGGTGATGCCCAGCGCCTTGTAGTGGGCGATCATCGCCGGGTGGGCGAGGGCGGCGTAGCTGCCGCGGAGTTCGGGCGGGATGCCCGGGTGGGCCATCGTGAGGCCGCGCACGTGGGCTTCGTAGAGCACCGTGAGATCCGCCGGTACCCGTGGCCGGCGCGGGCGTGGGCGGCGATGCTCAGGGGCCGGCACGCGGGCCTTGAGGGCGGTGGCGGCGTTGTCGTGGGGGTCGGGCCGGGTGGGGTCGGCGGGGCAGGCGCCGAGGTGGCGGGCCAGTTCGGTGACAAGTTGCGGATCGTCGGCGAGACCGGGGGCCTGGCGGCCGTAGCGGCCGACGACGTCCTGGGCCCAGGGGTCGAGGAGCAGCTTGGCCGGGTTGAAGCGCTGGCCCTGCTGGGGTGCCCACGGGCCGTGGGCGCGCAGGCCATACACGATGCCGGGCCGGCCGCCGGGCAGGAAGCCGTGCCATACGCCCTCGCTGCGGGCGGGGAGCTTCAGCCGGGCCTGCTCGATGTGGCCGTCGTCGTCGAACAGGCATAGCTCGATGGCGCTGGCGTCCGGCGCCCACACGGCAAAGTTGACGCCGGTGCCGGTGCTGGCTGCCCCCAGGGGCCAGGGCCGGCCGGCCTGCAGCGGGGCGTTGAGCGCGTCAGCCATGGCACACCAGCATCAGGGTGGCGAGGGGCGGCAGGCTGAGCTGCACCGACTGGGCCTGGCCCTGCCAGGGCACGGACTCGCTGGCGAGGGGGCCGTTGACGACGTTGGAGCCGCCATACACCGCTGCGTCGGTGTTGATGAGCTCCGTCCAGGTGCCGGCCTGGGGCACGCCGATGCGCCAGCCGTGGCGCACCACCGGGGTGAAGTTGCACGCCACCAGCACCCGCTCGCCGCTGCGCGCGCGACGCTCGAAGACGAGTATCGAGTGGGCGGCATCCGAATGGTCGATCCAGCCGAAGCCCTCGGGCGAGACGTCGAGCTCGTGGAGCGCCGGCTGGGCCTGGAGCACCCGGTTGAGGTCGCGCACCAGGCGCTGCATGCCGGCGTGGGGGGCGTGGTCGAGGAGCTGCCAGGGCAGGGCACGGTCGGCGTTCCATTCTTCGCGGGGGGCGAACTCGCAGCCCATGAACAGCAGCTTCTTGCCCGGGTGGCCCCACATGAAGCCGTATAGCAGGCGCAGGTTGGCAAACTGCTGCCAGTCGTCGCCGGGCATCTTGGCGAGCAGCGCGCCCTTGCCGTGCACCACCTCGTCGTGGGAGAGGGGCAGCACGAAATTCTCGCTGAAGGCGTACATCAGCGAGAAGCGGATCTGGTCGTGGTGGTGCCGGCGGTGGATCGGGTCGCGGGCCATGTAGGCCAGCAGGTCGTTCATCCAGCCCATGTTCCACTTGTAGTGGAAGCCCAGGCCGCCGCCCTGCAGGTCGTCGGTGGGCGGGCGGGTGACGGCGGGGAAGGCGGTGGATTCCTCGGCCAGCATCACCGCCTCGGGGCGCTGGGTGCCCACCAGGTGGTTGGTGCGGCGCAGGAACTCGATGGCCTCGAGGTTCTCGCGGCCGCCGTGGCGGTTGGGAATCCACTCGCCCGCCTTGCGGCTGTAGTCGCGGTAGAGCATCGAGGCGACGGCGTCGACGCGCAGGCCGTCGAGGGCGAAGCGTTCGATCCAGTACAGCGCGTTGCTGGCCAGGTAGCTGCGCACCTCGTTGCGGCCGTAGTTGTAGATGAGGGTGTTCCAGTCTTGATGGAAGCCCTCGCGTGGGTCGGCGTGCTCATACAGATGGGTGCCGTCGAACTCGGCGAGGCCGTGGGCGTCGGTGGGGAAGTGGGCCGGCACCCAATCCAGGATCACCCCGAGGCCGGCGGCGCGGGCGGCCTCTACGAAGGCGCGGAAATCCTCGGGCCGGCCGAAGCGCGACGTGGGCGCATAGAGGCCGGTGGGCTGGTAGCCCCAGGAGCCGTCGAAGGGGTGCTCGTGCACCGGCATCAGCTCGATGTGGGTGAAGCCCATGTCGACCACGTAGGGGATCAGCCGCGCGGCGAGCTCGGCAAAGCTCAGCCATCCACCCGCCTCGTTGCGCTGCCAGGAGCCCAGGTGCACCTCGTAGATGCTGATCGGCGCGTCGAGGGCGTTGGCGCGGCGGCGGGCGTCGTCGATGGCGACACCCGGCAGCAGGCGCTGCACCACCGAGGCGGTGCGCGGGCGCATCTCGGCGCGGAAGGCGAAGGGGTCGGCCTTGATGCGCAGGGTGCCGTCGCTGCCGAGCACCTCGAACTTGTAGAGGTCGCCTTCGCCCACGTGGGGGATGAAGATCTCCCAGGTGCCGCACTCCACCCGCAGCCGCATCATGTGGCGGCGCCCGTCCCAGTTGTTGAAGCTGCCCACCACCGACACCCGCCGCGCCGCCGGGGCCCACACCGCGAAGCGCGTGCCGGCGATGCCATCGACCACGATGGGGTGGGCGCCCAGCCATTCGTAGGGCCGGTGATGGCGGCCCTCGGCGAGCAGCCACACGTCGAGGTCGTGGATGAGGGGGGGGAAGGCGTAGGGGTCGACGAGTTCGGAGCTGTGGCCGCTGGCCCAGCGCACCCTCAGGCGGTGGGCCTGGCGTGTCGTGCCGGGGGGCAGGGCGCCGGTGAACAGGGCGCTGTCGTCCTGGCGGGCGAGCTCGGCGAGGGGCTCGCCAGCGGCGTCGATCACCGTCACGGTCAGCGCGTCGGGCAGCAGCGTCCGCAGCACCAGGCGATCGCCGAACTGGTGTGGGCCGAGCACCGCGAAGGGGTCGCCGTGGGTGGCCTGCATCAGCGCGGCGAGTTCCGCGGGCGTGAGCTGGCCGCTGTCGACGTTGCCTGCTTCGGCCTGGGAGGTGCTGGCCGGGTTGCAGGGGCTGCGGTGCTTCTTGGCGTGGGTCACGGGCTTTGCCTCAGGTTGCTGGTGCACAGGGGGCGCGCTCGATGGCCTCGCCGGCGCCGGAGAGCGCAGCATAGGGCGCCCGGATGACATACGTGGGAACGCCCCTCAGGTAAGCCGAGAAACGCCCCTTTGCCTCGAAGCGCGCCCGAAAGCCCGAGCGCACGAAGTAATCGCCCAGGGCCGGCACGATGCCGCCGCCCACATACACGCCGCCGCGGGCGCCCAGCGTGAGGGCCAGGTCGCCGGCGACGCTGCCGAGCAGGGCGCAGAACAGCTCCAGCGCCTCGATGCAGTGGGGGCAGCTGGCGGCCAGCGCCCGGGCGCTGATCTCGCGGCTGCTCCGCGGGCAGGGCGGGGCGCCGTCGAGCTGGCGGATGGCGTCGTGGAGCGCGGCGAGGCCGGGGCCCGACAGCGCCCGCTCGGCCGATACGTGGCCGAAGCGCGCGGCCAGCACCGCGATGATCGCTGCCTCGCGGGCGTTGCCGGCGGCGAGGCTGACGTGCCCGCCTTCGCCGGCCAGCGGCTGCCAGCCAGCCCCGCAGGGGATCAGGCCCGACACGCCGAGGCCGGTGCCGGCGCCCAGCAGCGCGAGGGGAGCGCCCGGCCGGGGCGTGCCGCCGCCGATCTGTTCGAGCTCAGTGCCCTTGAGCTGCGGCAGGGCCAGCGCCAGGGCGGTGAAATCGTTGATGAAGACGAGCTGTGCGAAGCCCAGAGCCTGCCGCAGGGCCTCGATGGAGAAGGCCCACGGGTGGTTGGTCATGCGCACCGCGTCGCCGGTCAGCGGGGTGGCGATGCCGAAGGCTGCCACCGGTGGCCGCGCGAGGCCTTCGCTGGCGAGGTAATGGCGGATGGCGGCCTCAGGCCCGGGGAAGCTGGCGCAGGCAAAGCTACGGATCTGCGCCGGCGCCGAACCCGCTGCGGTGATCACCGCAAAGCGGATGTTGGTCCCGCCGATGTCGCCCACCAGGCGGGGGAAGGGTTGTGACGCGAGCTTCTGCATGTTCGGGCGCCATACGCTGCCGGCCTGTGATGCCTGCGGTCGGCCCGCTGCGTGGCTTGGTGTATGGTGTTGTCAAAAGACAACGGGAACAGCAGTGATGATGAGCACCTCACCGGATTCTGTCCAGCGCTTCCGCCACGCCTGGTGGAAAGACGCCGTGGCCTACCAGATCTACCCGCGCAGTTTCATGGATTCCAACGGCGACGGCATCGGCGACCTGCCCGGCATCCTGGCCCGGCTGGACTACCTGCAGTGGCTGGGCATCGACGTGATCTGGATCTGCCCGATCTACCGCTCGCCCAACGACGACAACGGCTACGACGTGAGCGACTACCAGGCCATCATGGCCGAGTTCGGCACGATGGCCGACTTCGATCGCCTGCTCGCCGAGGTGCACCGCCGCGGCATGCGCCTGATCCTCGACCTGGTGCTCAACCACACCAGCGACGAGCACGCCTGGTTCGTCGAATCCCGCACGAGCCCCGACAGCCCCAGGCGCGACTGGTACATCTGGAGAGATGGCAAAACCGGCGACAAGGCCAACGACAAGGCCGGCAGCCCGCCCAACAACTGGGAGAGCATCTTCGGCGGCCCGGCCTGGGAGCTGGACGAGGCCAGCGGCCAGTATTTCCTGCATCTCTTCTCGCGCCGCCAGCCCGACCTCAACTGGGAATGTGCGCCGATGCGCGAGGCGCTCTACGGCATGGTGCGCTGGTGGCTCGACAAGGGCATCGACGGCTTCCGCCTCGATGCGGTGAGCCACATCCGCAAGGCGCCGGGCCTGCCCGACATGCCCAACCCCGAGGGGCTGGCCCAGGTGCCGTGCTTTCCGCTGCACATGAACGTGGACGGCGTGCTCGGGCACCTGGACGAACTCTGCGAGCACACCTTCCGCCACTACGACGTGATGACCGTGGGCGAAGCCAACGGCGTCGGCCCCGCCGAGGCCGTCGAGTGGGTGGGAGAGAGCCGCCGTCGGCTCGACATGATCTTCCAGTTCGAGCACCTCGCCCTGTGGTCCGCGAACCCCCGCGCCGGGCTCGACGTGGCCGGCCTCAAGCGGGTCTTCGGGGCCTGGCAGAAAGCGCTTGGCGGGCAGGGCTGGAACGCGCTGTTCATCGAGAACCACGACATCCCGCGGGTGGTGTCGCTATGGGGCGACGTGGAGCAGCACTGGCGCGACAGCGCCACCGCGCTGGCCACCGTCTACTTTTTGCTGCAGGGCACGCCCTTCATCTACCAGGGCCAGGAGATCGGCATGACCAACACCGTCTTCGACGGCATCGCCGACTTCGACGACGTGCTGGCCCGCAACCGCTGGCAGGAGCGCACCGCCGCCGGCGAGGACGCAGCGGAAGTGCTCGCCGATCTTTCCATCACCGCCCGCGACAACGCCCGCACCCCCATGCAGTGGAGCGCAGCCCCCGGCGCCGGTTTCACCACCGGCAAGCCCTGGCTCAAGCCCAACCCCAACCACGTGCGCATCAACGTGGCCGCCCAGGAGGCCGACCCGGATTCGGTGCTCAACCACTACCGCCGCCTGATCGCCCTGCGCAGGGCCGAGCGGGTGCTGATCGAAGGCGCCTACCACCCGCTGATGGCCAGCCACCGGCAGATCTACGCCTACTGCCGCGGCGAGGGGGCAGGGCGCCTGGTGGTGATCGTCAACCTCGGCAGACACCCCGCCCGCTACTGCCACGCCGGGCTGATGCTGGCCCACGACGGGCTGCTCCTTGCCAACCTGCCGGTGGCGCCCCACGCCCCGCGAGACAGCCTGCAGCTGCGGCCCTATGAGGCGCGGGTGTACCGGGTGGGGGCGCTTTAGGGGCGCAAGGCCGGGGCGATCCAGGAGCGATCCAGGAGCGATGTAGGGGCGACTTCAGTCGCCCGCGGAGGCTGATCGCGGATCTACCCCGCATTTACCGGCCGAGTGCGGCGGAAGCCGTCCCCATCGCCAAGGCCAGCCAGCACGCAACGCGAACTCCCGCCTCAGACAGCCCTCCGCGCGGCAGCTGTGATCACTGCTGCAGCCTGTAGCCCCTCCAAAAATGAACTAGATTGAATCAGAGGGAGCGCGGTTTTGACGAGCGCTCCGGGCGGCGGGGCCTGCATGGCCCGGCCGCCATCCAGTTCTTGTACACGAGGGGACAACATGAATCCCGAAGACGGCTATGCGGCCAATTTTGCGCGCAAGATGAGCAACCCGACCTCGTCCGAGTACATCAACCTCAGCGGCCTGATGTGCTGGGACGCGGTGATGTATTGCGCCCTCAAGGCCGGCATCATCGACCAGAAGAAATACGACCGCCTGCGCGGCGACCACGACCTCGTGGCCCTCAGCGACTTTGCGGTGGCCGGCCCCAATGCCATGTACCGGCTCGAGCCCGGCAACGTGATCGGCTTCTTCGAGGGTGCCCGCATCGTGCACGCCATGCTCTGCGTGGGCAAGGGCCTGGCGGCCGGCAACAAGAACAACTGCGTGGGCATCGGCAGCATGGTGGGGTGGGAGATCCTCGACCTCGCCAACGGCCTGGCCTGGCAGGCCGCCGCGCCCGACACCATCACCGCACCGGCGCTCCTCGAGCCTACCCGCGACCTCCTGGTCCGCCGCTGCCCGATCAGCTACCTGGCCTACAAGTAGGCGGAGCTGCGGACGGGAATGCTGCGGTGCAGCCTGCGCGATCATTGAGCTGCGGTGCGCGGTATTCCCGATGCGGGGCGCCATGGCCGAGGGGCCTCGCGCGATCCTTGCGTCACACCGAGTGGATCTTTTTCCGCACCACGCAATGGCCGGGTGACGTGGCGCAGTGATCAAGGGGTGTGACGCAGGCGCTGCGCGACGTGTCGCAAGAGCCGGGCGGTGTCACGCGATGGCCAGAAGGCGTGGCGCAGCGACCGGGATTTGTGACGCAGTGACGGAAAGTCGCCGCTCTGGGACGGAATGATGTGATTCCGCGCCAAAGGGGCATCCCTCCGTGGCGGAGTGATAAGCCCCAGCGGCCGCCAGACATCACGCCGCGTTGACTGGATGTCACGCAGCGTCAGGTAGGCGTAATCCAGCCGCCGGAAGGCATCGCGCAGCCACAGCTAGACGCCGCGCCGTGGCGGGGAGGCATCCCCTCGGCGTGGGTCGACGCCACCCATTGGCCGGGTGATGCGCCCCCAGCGCCCGGAAGGCTGGATGCAGGGGCATGAACACGCGCTGCTCCGATCTGAGGGCATCGCGCGTCGATTGGCGCACCTCGCCCTTGACAGGAGGGGGCGCACCCGGGCCCGCGGGCCGGGCGCTGCGGCGCACCTCGTGGCAGGAAGGGGATTCCGGCCGTCGCCGCCTCGACAATTCGCGTTTCCCTCTGAGTTAACCTAATTTGACAATCAAGGCTTCTTGGTATCATCGCCCAAAACGTGCAATCCCCCGGAGCCCTGGCCACTGGCGTGTGATTCTGCCAAGCGCGCCGATTGTGGTGGTCTCAATCCGAAACAAGGAATCTGTCGATGGATGTACGTGTGCGTAAGCCTGGCCGCTCGACGAGCGTCTTCGTCGTGGTGCTGGCTTATGCCTCCCTCGCCAGCCTCTGGATACTGCTCTCCGACCGGGCGATGGCGCTGCTGGTCAGCGACCCGGCGATGCTCGTCCAGGTCGGCATGGCCAAGGGCTGGCTCTTCGTCGCGATGACCTCCGTGCTGCTCTACTTTCTGGTCAGGCGGCTGGTCGACCAGCTGACGGCCGCGCACGAGCGCCAGCTGGAGCACCAGCGCGAGCAGAAACGGCCGCCCCCGATGCTGGTGGCGATCGCCAACAGCTCCACCGATGCGATCTTTGCCAAGGACGAGGAGGGGCGCTACCTGCTGCTCAACACGGCGGCCTCGCGCTTCATCGGCAAGCCGCCCGAGGACGTGCTGGGCCACGACGACCGGGCGATCTTTCCGCCCGAGCAGGCCGACTTCATCATGGCCGTCGACCGGCGGGTCCGTGAGACCCGGCAGCCCGAGACCAACGAGGAGGCGCTGCTCACCCGGGAGGGGCCGCGGGTCTTCCTCGCCACCAAGGGGCCGCTGCTGGACGCCCAGGGCCGGGTCTTCGGCACCTTCGGGATCTCCCGCGACATCACCGAGCGCAAGGCCGCCGAGGTGGCGCTGCACGACAACCGGGAGCGCCTGCGCCTGCTGGTGGACCACGCCCCGGCCGCATTGGCGATGTTCGACCGGGAGATGCGTTACCTGGAGGTCAGCCGTCGCTGGCGGGACGATTACATGCTGGGCGACCGGGAGGTCATCGGCCGCAGCCACTATGAGGTCTTCCCCGAGATCCCGGAATACTGGAAGGCGATGCACCGACGCGGCCTGGCGGGGGAAATCCTCTCGGCGGACGAAGACGCCTTCACGCGCCTGGACGGCAGCGTGCAGTGGCTGCGCTGGGAGCTGCGGCCCTGGCGGGAGGCCGACGGCACGGTGGGCGGCATCGTCCTGTTCAGCGAGGACATCTCCAAGCGCAAGCTGGCCGAACAGGAGCTCAAGCATCGCAACGAGGAGCTGGAGCGCTTCAACCTTGCCGCGATCGATCGCGAGCTGCGCATGATCGAGCTCAAGCGGCAGGTCAATGCGCAGGCGCAGGCGCTCGGGCAGAAGCCGCCCTACGACCTCTCCTTCACCGAGCTGCCGAAAGGGGAAGGGCAATGACCCGCCCCCTCGCCACCTTCCTGAAGCGCCTGATCTGGCTGTGCATGGCGCCGCCGCTGCTGCTGTCCGGCTGGCTGGCCTTGAGCAACCTGGGGGAGATCGAAGCCCGGCACCAGCGTGAGGGAGCCAACCTGGCGCGTAACCTGGCGGTGTCCATCGACAGCTATCTGGAGTCGCGGCTCAACGCGCTCAATGTGCTGGCCCTCTCGCCGCTGGTCGACGACCCGCGGCGCTGGCCGGACCTCTACGCCGAGGCCCAGGGTCTGCGGCAGAGCTTCGGCGCCCACGTGGCCTTTGCCGACCACGACAAGCGGATGCTGTTCAACACGCGCCAGCCCTATGGCAGCGCACTGCCGCGGCTCAGCGATGCCACCTCCGCGCTGCTCCTGCGCGATGCGAGCCGGCCGCTGGTCGGCGACATTTCCATCGGCCC
>JAEUNU010000117.1 GCA_016789125.1 Zoogloea sp.
CGAAGCCAAGTATGAGAGCGCCCCCATGCCCGGAGCCAGTTAAATGATCTTCTGATTCCGATAGGGCACGCCTATTGTGGCGGCACCCCGCGGGTTCAGCCCGCTCCGGTTGGCGGGCTTGCTAAGATACGCATGGGCGTCCGTGCCGGTCGATGGCCGGCGCGGTGGGAGCGACCCAGGCCGATCTTGAGGACAGCATGACGAACGTGTGGCGTAAGTGCCCGGTGAGCACCTTGAGGGCGGCGGCAGCCTCGAAGCCCTTGTCTGCTCCGCCCCATTCTGGTGGCGGTATGCATCCCGCTGCAGCGCGCGGCCTCTAAGTCATGGATTCCAACGACCTCGGCGCCATCTGGCTGACCCTCAAGCTGGCCAGCGTGGTCACGCTGCTGCTGCTCGTTGCCGGCACGCCGATCGCATGGTGGCTGGCGCGCACGCGCTCGCGGCTGAAGGGTGTCGTCGGGGCGGTGGTGGCGCTGCCCCTGGTCCTGCCGCCCACCGTGCTCGGCTTCTATCTGCTGCTGGCGATGGGGCCCCACGGGCCGGTGGGGCGGCTCACCGAGTCCCTCGGCCTGGGCCTCCTGCCCTTCACGTTTCCGGGCCTCGTCATCGCGTCGGTTTTCTACTCGTTGCCGTTCATGGTCCAGCCGCTGCAGAACGCCTTCGAGGCCATCGGCGAGCGGCCTCTCGAGGTGGCGGCGACGCTCCGGGCGAGCCCCTGGGACACTTTCTGGTCGGTGGTCGTGCCGCTGGCGCGGCCGGGCTTCCTGTCCGGCGCGATCCTGGCCTTCGCCCACACGGTGGGCGAGTTCGGCGTGGTGTTGATGATAGGCGGCAACATCCCCGACAAGACGCGGGTGGTGTCGGTGCAGATCTACGACCACGTGGAGGCGCTGGAGTACGCCCAGAGCCACTGGCTGGCGGGCAGCATGGTGGTGTTCAGCTTCCTGGTGCTGCTCATGCTCTATACCCTCAACCCGCAGACGGCGAGGGGGCGCGAGCGATGAGCGGGATCCGCGCAAGCTTCAGCATCGAACGCCGCGGCTTCCGGCTCGATGTCGACCTCAGCCTGCCGGCGAAGGGCGTGACGGCGCTGTTCGGCCACTCGGGTTCGGGCAAGACCACCCTGCTGCGGGCCATCGCCGGCCTTGAGCGCGCCCCCGGCGGCTACTTTGCGCTGGGCGACGCGGTGTGGCAGGACGAGCGCCACGGCCTCTTCGTGCCGACCCACCTGCGGCCGCTGGGCTATGTGTTCCAGGAGGCCAGCCTCTTCGATCACCTCAGCGTCGAGGGCAACCTCGAGTTCGGGCGCCGGCGCATCCCGGAGGCCGAGCGGCGCTTCCGGCCGGCGGATGTCATCGCGCTGCTCGGCATCAAAAGCCTGCTGGGCCGGCGGCCGGCGAGCCTTTCGGGGGGCGAGCGGCAGCGCGTGGCGATCGCCCGGGCGCTGCTCACGGCGCCCCGTCTGCTGCTGATGGACGAGCCCCTGGCGGCCCTCGACCTCAAGCGCAAGCTCGAGATCCTGCCCTACCTCGAACGCCTCCACGACGAGCTGGCGATCCCCGTCATCTACGTCAGCCATGCCCCGGACGAGGTCGCCCGGCTGGCCGACCACCTGGTGCTGCTCGACGCCGGCAAGGTCGTGGCGAGCGGGCCGCTCGCCGAAACCCTTGCCCGCGCCGACCTGCCGCCGGCCTTTGCCGACGACGCAGGGGTGGTCGTCGAGGCCGTGGTCGCCGCCCACGAGGCCGACGACCTGACGCGGCTCGATTTTGCCGGCGGCAGCATTTTCGTCGCGCAGCGCCCGGAGGCCACCGGCCATCGCCTGCGCTGCCGCATCCATGCCCGCGACGTGAGCCTGGCACTGGATAAACCGCAGGCGAGCAGCATCCTCAATGTCTTCCGGGGCACGGTCAGCGCCATCGTGGCCACCGACACGCCGGGGCACGTGCTGGTGCAGCTTCAGGTGGCCGCGACACCGCTCGTCGCCCGCATCACCGAGCGCTCCCGCAAGACGCTCGATCTTCGGGTGGGACGCGAGGTGTGGGCGCAGGTCAAGGCGGTGGCGCTGCTGGGGTGAGGCGCGGTGGGGCCTGCTACCGCCTTTCCAGCTTTACCGCCACATCCCTTGGCGCCGCCGCCTAGGGCCCGCTGCTGACCAGAATGGCGGCGTCTTCGGTACAGCAGGCGATCTGCGCATCCTTGGCCCGGGACTCGATCCGGCCCCGGGCCTCGCCGATGCCGAGGCTCCGCTCGTCACATCGCCCAGGGCGCGGTCGTCGTCGAGCAAGGCCTGCAGGCTTGCGTCGGAAAGCATGAATGGGTTCATTCGGGCTTCTCCTCACGAAAGCTGAAGAAGCCCCGGGTGCCGCCCTCGTCCCGCTCGTGGGTGGACCACTGCCAGACCAGCCAGCGGCCGTCCCTGAGTCGCCAGGCTTCGACTTCCTCGCCGTAGACCAGCGTGGTGTAAAGGGCTTCGTCGTCGTCCGAGCGCAGGGCGTTCAGCAGATAGCGCTGGTGGTAGTAACACGGGCCGCCGTCATCGCCGAAGCCGTGGAGGCGGAAGGCGGCCGCCTCGTACTCCCGGTGCAGCTCGAAGCGCTGCGGCACCACCACCAACCGGCGCCAGTGTCGTGGCAGGCGCTGGCGCCAGTCGGGGGGCGGCTTCCCGCAGGGGCGCCGTGGTTGGCACAGGATCGATTGCGTCTGCATCGGGGCCTCCCTCCTGTCTGCGTTGGTGGCGGGCCTCAGAGCTCGTAGCCGAACGACTTGATGATGCTCCGCGCCTTGTCGCCCTTGAGGTACTTCAGCAAGGCCGCCGCAGCGGGGTTGGACTGCCCCTTGGCGAGCAGCACTGCGTCCTGCCTGATCGGCTCATGCAGGTTCGCCGGCACGATCCAGGCCGAGCCAGAGGCGAGCCGGCCGTCCCTGAAAACCTGGGACAGGGCGATGAAGCCCAGCTCGGCATTGCCCGACACGATGAAGGAATGGGTCTGCGCGATGTTCTCGCCCTGCACGAAGCGGGGCTCCAGGGCCGGCAGCAGGCCTAGCTTGTTGAGCGTCTGGACAGCCGCCGCGCCGTAGGGCGCCGTCTTGGGGCTGGCAATGGACAAGTGCCGAAAGTTGCCCTTTTTCAGCACGTCGCCCTTGTCGTCCACGTAGCCTTCCCGGGCCGACCACAGCACGAGGCGGCCGGTGGCGTAGGTGAAGCGGCTGCCGGCGACGGCCAGGCCGTCCTTCTCGAGCCGGGCCGGGGTTTCGTCGTCGGCGGACAGGAATACTTCAAAGGGCGCGCCGTTGCTGATCTGGGCGTAGAACTTGCCCGTCGCGCCGAACATCAGCCTGGCCTTGTGGCCGGAATCCTTCTCGAACTCGGCGGCGATCTTCTGCATCGGCGCGGTGAAGTTGGCGGCGACGGCAAGCTGCACCTCCTCGGCGCTGGCGCTCTGCGACAGCAGCAGGCTGCAGATGAGTAGCGTTGGGCGAATCATGGCAGTTCTCCTTCAAGAAAAAACGGGTTCAGGCGTACAGGCAGAGGATGACCGCGGAGGCCTTGAAGACGGCGCAGGCCTGCTCGCCTACGGCCAGCCCGAGGCTCTCCACGCTGTCGTGGGTCACCACGGCGCAGACGGTCTTGCCGCTCTCCAGGCTGAGCGTGACCTCGGCATTGACCGGGCCGTCGTGGATGCGGGTGATCTCGCCCCACAGGTGGTTGCGGGCGGTCGTGCGGATGTTTCTGTCCTTCAGCAGGAGCACCGACGAGGACTTCACCAGGGCGTTGATCTCCATTCCGATGACGAGCCCCAGGGTTTCGGCAGATTCCCGGGTGATCACGGCGACCAGCTCGTTCTCGTCGTCGAGCTTCAGGCGCACCTCGAAATCGACGTGCCCCTCGCGCAGGCCGACGATGTGCCCGCTGAACTGGTTGCGCGCGCTGCTCTTCATCGACATGCGCTTCAGCAGCTGGCGGAACTGCTGGAAGCTCCTGGCCTGGCCGTCGTTCATGGTGTTCACCAGGCGCTCCAGCGCGGCCTGGTATTCGGCTTCCAGGGCGCGGTAGAGGGCGATGACCTGGCGGCCGTGCTCGGTGAGCGTGGTGCCGCCGCCGTTCCGGCCGCCGGCCAGCCGCGACACCAGGGGCTGGTCTGAGAGGTTGTTCATCGCGTCGATCGCGTCCCACGCGGCTTTGTAGGAGAGCGGGACGGCCTTGGCGGCCTGGGAGATCGAGCCGTGCTTGTCGATGGCTTCGAGCAGGCGAATCCGGGTGTCGCCGAGAAAGCTCCCGAATTCGGTCTCGACCTCGAGCCTGCCGCGCAGGCGATGTAGGTTTTCGTTCATTTTGTCGTTGTATTGTCGTGAATATAACGAATGGCGCTTCAGGATGTCTGGGTGCGCGGTGTGCCACGAATCGATCAAAACCAGCGCCGCGCTATGGTTGCAGGTAAATAGGCGAGCGGCTTAGCCTGTGCCTGCCATTCAAGCGTATCGCTGTGTTGTTGTGAATATAGCGAGAATCGGGCCAGTCTCAGTCACATGCCAGGAGAGGCAAATGAAAGTCAGCGCACGCAACGTTTTCGAGGGAACCATCACCGGCCTGGTCGATGGGCAGGTCAATGCCGAAGTCGAGTTGACGACAGCGGGGGGCGACAAAATTGTCGCAGTCGTGACGGAGGGCAGCGTGAAGTCCCTGGGGCTGGCTGTCGGCAAGGCGGCGACGGCCTTCGTGAAGGCCCCCTGGGTGATGTTGCTGGCGGGCGACGTGCCGGTGCGGTTCAGCGCCCGCAATCAGCTGGCAGGGGTCGTGAGCTCGGTGGCGAAGGGTGCGGTGAACACCGACGTGAGCATCCGCCTGCCGGGCGGGAGCCTCGTCCATGCGGTGGTCACCAACGAGGCGGTGATGGAGCTTGGCCTGAAGGATGGCGTCCCGGCGGTGGCGCTGATCAAGGCCAGCCACGTGGTGCTGGGCGTGCCGGCCTAGCAGGTGGCAGCGGCGCATCGGGCGGAACGGAGCGCGTGCGGCCCCGTTCCGCCCGATGCGCCCGGGCCTTACAGCGCGATGTTGGCCTTCAGCCAGAGGGTGCGGCCGGGCTCGTTCACCCGGGTGGTCTGGGTGAAGCCGCCGACCATGGCGCCGCTGCGGCTGATGAACTCGGCGTAGGTCTTGTCGAAGAGGTTGTCGACGCCGGCCGAGATCAGGGTGCCCTTCTTCGGCCGCCAGCCGGCGTTGAGCGAGACGATCGCGAAGCCGGAGGAGGCGCCAATGTCCTGGCCGACGATGTTGCCGTAGCCCTGGTCGAAGCGCTTCTGGCCCTGCACGAGGCGGAGCAGGGCACCGGCGCTCCACACCTTGTCGTCGTAGCCGGCGCCGAGGCGGCCCTCCAGCGGGGCGATCTGCGACAGCGGCTTGTGGGTGCTGTCGTTCTCGCCGTGGGTCCAGGCCAGGGTGCCGTAGGTCTTCCAGAAGCGGCCCAGGGCGTAGCTCAGGTCGGCCTCGGCGCCGTAGGTGGTGGCGTCCACGTTGAGGGCGTCGGTGGCGAACATGTTGATCTGGCGGATCTGGATGAAGTCCTTGTGCTTGGCGTAGAACAGCGATGCCGATGCCCGCAGCGGCCCTGCGGCGTAGATCGTGCCGGCGTCGAGCTGGGTGGTCTTCTCGGGCTTGACCAGGAAGGTGCTGGCGCTGCCGAGGGCCGTCATCGAGGTGGCGGCAGGCGACTTGCTGCGCTCCCAGTAGTCGGCGGCGCGCTCGGTGTGGCCGAGGCCGGCATAGAGCGTGGTGGTCGGGGCGAAGGCGTTCTCCCAGCGCAGGAAGCCGGCCTTCAGGGTGTCCTTTTCGGTGACGCCGGAGGTCGTGCGGCCGCTGCGCTGGTCCTCGGCCTTGGTGGCATCCACCCGCAGGCCGCCGATAAGGCGGTTGGCGGCGTTGAGCTCGTGACTCAGCTCGCCGAACACGCCCCACGTGAAGAAGCGCATGTCGGGGCTGCGGGCGAGGCTGTCGTAGCCGGCGACGCTGGCCGGGGTCATGCCGCTGGCCTTGCGCAGGGTGTGCTCGTTGGTCTGGAAGTCGATGCCGGTCTCGAGGCGGGTGCGCGGCGAGAGGTCGAGGGTGGCGGCGACGCGGCCGCCCTTGGTCTCGCGGTCGGGGTTATTCACCGACTTCATGCCTGGCTGCGGGCGCAGACTGTAGTTGTCCATCACGTGGTCCACGTAGTTGTAGTAGACCTGCGCCTCCAGCTTGGCGACGAGCGGGCTGATGCGGGATTTCTCGAACTTCAGGCCCAGGTTGCCGCGGTCGAACTTGACGCCGTCCATGCTGCGGTCGGCGTAGGCGGCCTTGCCGTCGCTCTTGGCGAAGGTGAGCTCGAGGCGGGTGTCCTGGTCGGGGGTCAGGCCGATGGCGCCGCTGGTGCTCCAGCGGTCGTAGGCCGAATGCACCTGGCGGCCCGAGCCGTCCCGGTAGTCCTGGGCGTGGGAATGGGTGCCGGTGATCTCGGCGTAGTATTTTTCGTTGCCGACGCCAGCCTCGACGACCTGGTCGTTGCGGCCGAAGTTGCCGACAAGCGCGCTGGCGTCGAGGTAGCTCGAGAAGCCGGTGCGCAGCTTGGGGGCGCGCTCGAAGAGCACCACGCCGGCGCTGTTGCCGGGGCCGTACTTGACGGTCTGCGGGCCCTTCAGCACGGTGATCCTGTCGAAGGCCTCGGGGAAGACGTAGGCGGTGGGCGGGTCCATGCGCATGCCACAGCCGCCGAGGATCATCTCGCCATCCAGCAGGATGCCCAGGCGCGAGGCAGCCATGCCGCGGAACACCGGGTCGCCGTCGGTGCCGCCCTTGCGGATCACCGAGAAGCCGGGGATGTTCTTGAGGTAGTCGGCGCCGTCATGGGCGGGCACCGGCTGGCGCGGCGCGCGGGGGTCGGTGGTGACGGTGAG
>JAEUNU010000118.1 GCA_016789125.1 Zoogloea sp.
GTGCAGCTGAACAGCGGCTGCCCGGCCACCACCGGCTCGGCCGGCCGGGCCAGGATGCGGTCACCGAAGCAGGTGGCCGGCACGCGGACGCGCGACTGCTCGGGCATCCAGATCACCCCCTCGACCATCGTCCAGTCGGCCACCGGCACGAAGGCGATGAAACCGGCGAGCAGCCCGCCAATCGTGAGGCTGACGAGGCCGGCCTGGCGCCGGCTCCCCTCCAGCGACGGGTCACGCAGCACGAAGCCGATAAACTTCACCAGCGGCTGCACCACCAGCCCGTAGGCCGCCCACAGGGCCAGCAACACCCCGAAGACGAAGAACTGCCCCGCCACCAGCACGATGATGGAGACGGTGACCAGCGTGCGGTAAACCACCGAGCCGACGGCAAAAAGAGTGAGCCACAGCGGCTCGCGGGCCGTCAGGTGGAGCGGCGGCCGGGCCTCGCTGCGGAACAGGTAACGCCGGCACAGGTAGCCCACGTAGCGGTTGGCGCGCTGGGACAGATTGGGGATCTCCAGCGCGTCCGACAGGATGTAATAGCCGTCGAAGCGCAGCAGCGGGTTGGCGTTGAAGACCAGCGTCGTCACCCCGGCGAGGATCACCACCTGGTGCAGCACGGCCTTCGTCACCCCGCCGCTCACGCCGGTCCATAGCCACACCGCGATGGCCGCCAGGCCCAGCTCGGCGATCATCCCGGCCGCGCCGATCAGCATGCGCTGCCACTTGCCGGGCAGGGTCGCGCTCTCGCTGGCGTCCACGTAGGGCACCGGGATGAAGACCAGGAACATCAGCCCCATCTCGCGGCAGCTGCCGCCCAGCGCCTTCACCGCCAGCGCATGGCCGAACTCGTGGAAGGCCTTGAGGAGCGGGTACAGCAGCGCCAGGATCAGCATGTTCTCGCCGGTGAACACCCGCGTCGTGATGTCGGCGGTGAGCGCGTCCCAGTGCATGCCGACGATCAGCGTGCCGAACAGGATCAGCGCCAGCCAGGCCACCAGAATTCCGCGCCAGGCGGCGGGCGGCACCCGGCGGACGATGGCCCCCACCAGCGGGTCGGGGTCAAACAGCGGCAGCTTGAGCGACAGCGGGTTGGCCAGGTATTGCTTGAGCCGGGTGCGGCGCAGGCGCTGGCCGCGTTCGGCGAGCTCGCCCAGGTCGGGCTTGCGGTCGGTGAGCAGCACGTTGGCCTGGTGGAGCTGGGTCAGCAGGCCGAGGATCTCGTCCTGGGTGGGTGCCTGATCGCCTAGGGTCAGGCAGGCGCTCTGCCAGATCTCGTCGAGGGAGCGCACCCCGTCCATCAGCGCCAGCACCCGGTAGGCCGACGGGTTGAAGCGCAGCACGCGCCCGCTGGCGAGGTCCTGCATCACGTACCAGCGCTGCCCGCGGTAGGTATGCTGGACCACCCGGGCCTGCCGGCGCAGGCGCGGCTTGAGATCGGCCACCCGGTACCAGGACGACGAAAACAGGGCCGAGGTCATCGCGCCGCCCTCACACGCCCAGCCACGACCACAGCTGCAGGCGACTCCAGTCGACGAAGCGGCGGGTCCAGATCCACACCAGGCGTTCCTCGCCGACGCTCACCTTGCCGACGCCGGCCATGCCCGGGCGCAGGTCGGGGATCGCCGCCTCCGGCGTGGCCTCGACGCGGAACACGTTGTGGCCGCCCTCGGTGTGGGCCACCGCGGTGATCAGCGTCACGCGGAAGGGGATCACCCGGTCGGGCAGCGCGGTGAGCACCAGTTCGCCCGCCTGCCCCACCGCCAGGTAGGCGATGTCGCTCTCGGAGACCTGCAGCACGATGCGGTAGGCGTCGAGGGGCGCGATCTCGAAGAGGCTCTGGCCCTTGCGCACGGCGCCGCCGAGCTGCTGGGACAGGTCGCCGCTGACGATCAGGCCGGCAAACGGCGCCCGCACCTGGGCCTTCGCCATCATCGCCTCCGACAGCCGGCGCTGGGCCTCGGCCTGCTGGCTCTGGGCGCGGGCAATCTGGATCTGCGCCAGGTTGCGCTGGGCCTCGGCGTCGTTGGCCTGCTGGTTGAACTGGTTCTGCTGGCTCGACCAGCGCGAGGCTTCGAGCTGCAGCTCCCGATCGTCGAGGGTGGCGAGGATGTCGCCCTCCTTCACCACCTGCCCGGCCCGCGCCTGGGCCGACGCCACAAAGCCATCGAAGGGCGCGACGATCAGGCGCCGCACGCGCCCTTCGAGGGTCGCATCGCCGCTGATGCGGAAGTCGCCGGTGGCAAGGACAGCGGCCAGCACCGCCACCACCAGCGCCAGGCTGCCCAGCTTGAAAGCCCCATGGCGCGGCCCGACGAGGCGCTGCGCGAGGCGCCGGCCGGCGTCGCCGAGGCGGCGGTGGAACGGGCGCTCCTGGCGACGCTTGGTGACCAGGGCATGGCCGAGGATGGCCGGCAGCGCACTCGCCAGCACCTCGGCCTGGGGGTCGACGCCGGTGTCTTCCGGCCATTCGAAGGTGAACACGCCGTGCTCCTGCCCATCGGAGCCATCGCCCGCCGGCAGCGCAAAGGGCACCGACAGGATCAGGCCGTTGCCGTAGTCGCGGGCGAGGCTGGCGTGGTCGCGCCGCACCAGGCCATCGCCCGCCGCGGGGTCGTCGTGGTCGGCCTGGCGGATCGGCTGGCCCTGGTCGGCGGCCTCGGTCATGGCCGCCTCGAGGGCCCGCACCAGGTCGAGCCGGCGCGCGAAGTCGGCGGTGTGGGACAGCGCGGCCAGGCGCAGCGTGGCCTTGCCCCGCGCAAAACCCACCGCCACCCGGTCGCAGCCGAGGCGCACCGCGGCCTCGGTGGTGACGGCCCGGCAGGCGTCGTCGGCGCGGCCCTCGCCGAGGGTCAGCATCAGCAGGTCGAGGGCCGTCATCAAGCGCTCGCGGAGCGCGTTGCGTTCGTCCTGGTGGCTCTCGCCGAGGCGCACGGCAAGCCAGCCGCTGCCCCAGCGCAGCCACTCGGCGGCACCGGCGGGCGCGCCGGCAAGGCGGAAGCGCACGCCGACCACGCCGATAAGATCGTCGGCCACCATCACCGGCTGGGCCAGCACCGACTCGGCGCCCAGCTGGCGGCTGACGGCGAGGCGCAGGCCCAGGGCCTGCTCGCAGGCGCTGGCGAGCTCGGCGGAGCACGGCTGGCCGGCGGGCCACAGGGCGCGGGCCTGGAACGGCCCGGCGTTGGCCGGCCCGAGGACGAGCACCGCCTCGCGGACCTGGGCCGCGCCGCCCAGCCCGACCACCGCCCGGTCGAGCCAGGCCGGGGCGAACTCGGCGTCGTCGTCGAGGCGAGCGATGGCGATCCAGGGGTCGGTGAGCGGATGATTCTCGGCGGCGCGCATGGGGATTCCCGGTTGAAGACTGGGGGTTAATCGACCCAAACCCGGCCACTCTTGAGGGCGACGCCCAAAAAAGTCATCGCCCTCCGGGGGCGATGAGCTTTGTTGCATGCCTGGCGCTGTCCGCCGCGCCCCGCAAGGGGCCGAACGATCAGAGCTTGAGTTCGCCGTAGCGGCCCTCGTACTCCTTCAGCGCGATCTCGAGCAGCGCGTGCAGGCGCTTGGCGGCGTAGGGGTTCATGACGATGCGGTTGGACAGCGCCACCCGCACCTCCTTGGCGTCCTGCTGCCAGGTCTGGTGGGCGCCGAAGAGCAGCGCCATCTCCTCGCGGGTGCCCATCACGTTGCAGACGTTGGCGTAGTGGGTCTGCATGGCGCTGTCGTCCCACACCAGCGTCGGGGCTTCCTGGGGCTGCTGCATGTTCTGGACCGTGGCTTGATCGCTCATCGAGTGCTCTCCTTGAATTGATGTTTTCAGGCGGCCCGCCGGCCGGATGCGCGGCGGTTAGCTGCTTTATCGGCCGCCGGCAGCGTCCATTGAATGCGGCCGGCACCTGCCAGCACGCCAGCCGCGGCCGCCAGCGTGCTGCCGGTGGCCGAGTCGCTGCTTTCGGCGGCCTCGGCCGGCGCGCTGGCAAGGGCATCGCCGGGCGCGGGTGCGCGGGTGGGCGCCGGCTCGGAGGCGTCCGCCGCCAGGTCGAGGGGCGCTACCGGCAGCGCGCCGGCCGACGGCTCGACCGGCTGGGGTGCGGCCGGCGAGGGTGAGGCGTCGCTGCCGGAAGACGCCTCGCGATCCTGCTGCAGGCCGTTGCCACCCGACTGGCGGTCGAGCTCGCCCGGCACCGACTGCGGGCTGCTGGCGAGGCGGATGTTCTGCCCAAAGGCCAGCATGCCGAGCGGCAGGCTGGGGGGCGTGAAGACCTTGCTCCCCACCGTTTGCGGGATGACCACCGGCGCCTGCTGGACCACCGGTGGCACGAGCCCGCCAAGGGTCGCCCCGTCGGGCCGGGGGAGCTCGGCGAGCGCCCCTGCGGGCTGCGCC